>JAULVA010000308.1:0-11835 GCA_032111275.1 Bdellovibrionota bacterium | reverse complement strand
AGCCCCGGTTCACGTAGAAGAGAGCTCCCGCGATAACGCCTATCCATCCCGAACCGAACGCCATCATGAAGTAGCCGAGTATCGCGGCTGACGAGAGCGTGACCAGTATCGTTGGTGCGCCCAGTCGACGTTCAACGGAGTGCGTTATCTTGCTGACGCCCGCGGCCACGAACATGAGTGCGGACCAGAGGAGCCCGAAATACCCGAGGGAGATGCCTTGAAGTTTCCAGTATGGTTGCAGGAGCCAGACAACGCAGAAGCTTGAAAGTCCCCAAATGACTGAGTTGATGAAGATCTGGCGGATGATGCTCTCTCCACGGACGAGGTGTTTGAGCACCGCTCCGAAATTTGAGAAGTGAGAGCTTTGCTTCATCCGATCAAAGGGCGGCTCGATGTACCAGAGCGACACAAAGAACGGTATCCAGCCGACGATCACCTGTGCCCATAGTATGGGGGTGAATGACCAGAGTATCAGCGCGCTCGCGAAGAGCCCCGCTATCGCTTCTCCCATCATCGCCCAGGTGCTCAGGGCGCCGACGTGTTTCAGCCTATTGGGATCTCCCTTAATTGAATCGTAGACGATAGAGATATCAGCGCCCGAGACAAGGCTTCCACCGAGCGCAATGATTACCTCATACATCACAATAGATTCGTATGTTCGGCAGAACGGCATGCAGCTAAAGCCGCAGCCCGCGATAAAGTATCCGATGCAGACGGATGCTTTTCGACTCCAGAGGTCGGCTACATACCCTGTTGGTATCTCAAAAACGGCGACCGCTAAGCCGAAGATCGCTTGAATCTCAAGGATCTCCCGCATTGATAATCCGAGTGAGGCCCAAAATGGAACAAGAACGGGCACAACCACGAGAAACATCGTGAAGAATCCGCTGACGCATCCGATCCTTAGGTTTCGACGCAGGTCCATCCAAGTGCCTTTAGGTCATTGTTTGGGGGAACAAGAGCGGTCTACGATCTCGTTACTATTATCTCGTTCCCTTCGAGCCCCGGTAGAAGAGCGCCCATTTCTCATGAAGACACTCGCCGAAGCCGAGCTTGTTGAAGTATTCGGGTGACGAGGTTACTACCATCACCTCACGGATGTTTTGGCGCTCCGCTTCATCGGCCGCCGCTTGTACAAGGCCCGCGCCCAACCCTAAACCTCGCGCGCTCTCATGAACGATCACCGTTCGAATCTCCGCGATCTTGGAGCTGTACACCTCAAGGCAACAACATCCAACGACCCTTCCGTCATGCTCAGCAACCCAGAATCCATCGATAAGGGAGCTAAGCTCCTCATCGCTCCGGGGAAGGATAGTATCGGGATGTGCCGCGATGAGCTCCTTGATCACGGGGATATCGTTCAGTGTGGCTTTTCGAATGGCCATGTGTGGTACCTCTAGGCGCGCATGTCTCTTCGCGGAAGAAGCGAATTATACCATACCCTACGTGTGTACCACGTGAATCGCACCGAAATCTGAATGTATCGGGTCCCCGGTGCACAACCAAACCTCGCTACCAGGGCATCCTTTGCGAGGGTTTTTAGGGCATGAAGCGACCCTAAAAAGCGCGACATATTAGGCAGTTGCGCCTCTATGTCCTTGGGCAAACAAGGCTGAGTTGAGTAGCGGCGACCACCTGATACAATTCCAGCTTGCTCTCGCGGTTGGCCCATTCTGTGGTTTGGAATATTTTCTCAGAGGCGCGCGTTGCGGCAGACAAGAGTCACCTCATGTCGATAGATGTACACAAGCAGGGAGCGGAAACTGAGGCGAGAGGACGTTCCGTCTCGTCGCGTCCGCATGCCATCGAGAGCACTACCCGAGTGCCCACGGAATTCCGCGAGACCTTTGTGGCTCAACGCAACGGGCTCATCGCGGAGCTCGGTAAGTGCCACGATGAGGGGATCGTTGTTGGTCGAGTGATTCAAGGGTTGCCCGCTATCGTTAATCTTCGTGAAACCCTTCGGTTCTCTGACGCGTTCGAGTCATCGAGGGCGCAAGATGTTACCCAAGTGCCCGAAACTGTCCGCCTACTTCAGGAAAGAATCTGCCAAATTGTTCGAGATAACGCCGAGAGAGCCGATGTGTTTTGTGAGACAGCGCAAGAGAAGCGAGTGTACATGACGAGGCTTAACCGGCAATTCGATACGAACCTCAACGAATTGATAGGCAAAGAGCAAAGCGCATGCGGAGCGAAAGCTGCAGCGCTCTGCGATCGGATCGATGGTATCACTGGAATGCTGCGTGTCCATTACGGTGAGACCCTGGAGGAGAAGCTGCTAGATTTTGAGGCCTGCGGTGCCGCGCTCCGAGCCTATATCCAGCGCCACTCATCCGAGGGCGGCGTGGGGACATTTCCTATAGAGGTCAGCCCTCAACAACCGGGCACCGCCTTGATGAGTCTATCTCCGCAGGAGTTCTTCGATCTGCTCAGCACCACTACGGTGCGACTTCTCAACCATCTCATCCCCGACGGGACGGTTTAAGCTTACGTGGTCACAGACCGATCTCCGCTAACCGCCCGATCTTCTGAAAGAGATCCCGCGCCTCTTCGAAACTGAGAGTTTGCGCTCCATCCGAGAGCGCCTCTTCTGGGCACTTATGAATCTCGATCAGGAGACCGTCGGCGCCTGCAACCGCTCCCGCGAGCGCCATAGCTGGCACATGTTTGCGGAGACCGATGCCGTGCGAAGGATCGACCACAACGGGAAGATGAGACTTCTCTTTAAGATACGGCACCGCGTTGAGATCGAGGGTGTTGCGGTAGGCCTTTTCATAGGTGCGGATTCCCCGCTCACAGAGAATGACCTTCTCGTTCCCCTTCGAAAAGATATACTCAGCCGATTGCAGAAGCTCCTCAAGGGTTCCGGACAAGCCGCGTTTCAAAAGAACCGGCTTGTCGACCCTTCCAAGCTCATCAAGAAGGGTAAAGTTCTGAGAGTTGCGAGCTCCCACTTGAAATACATCAACGTAGTCCATCATCGGTTCGATCGTGCTCACGTCGAGCACCTCCGTGATGACCTTTACCTTTTTCGGGCGCGCGATAGAGGAGAACATCTTTAAGCCCTCAAGACCTAAACCGCGAAAGGAGTAGGGAGAGCTTCGAGGTTTAAACGCGCCACCCCGCATCACCCGAACGCCTTGAGATACGAGAAAGTCCACCGTCTCCGCGACCTGTCGCTCATCCTCAATCGAACATGGGCCCGCCATAATCGTCATCGAGCACTCACCGAGCAGGACACCATCTCCAAGGTCGATCCGCGTTGGTTTAACCTTCCACATTCGGGATACAAGCTTGTACACGTCCGTTACCCGATGTACATCACGAACGCCGGCGAGGTGGCTTACCTGCCTGAGGTCGATCTCTCGCGAGCCGATCCCTACGAGGTACCGCGCGCTCTGTGTTGTGACCGGTGTGGTCTTCCAACCGTTTTTCTGAAGAAAACCGGATATCTCTTGAATCTGTTCGGTCGACGCGAGTGGGTCGAGTGTGACAATCATAGTTACCTTATCCGTTTAATAAAATCAGACACGGTCGTTCGTATGCTTTGAGGGTCGCTCACATCGGGCGAGCCCCCTTGCGGAGCGTTTTGGATCGCCCGAACGAACGCGCTGCCGATGATCGCTCCAGAGGAGTGTTTCGTAACCGCGTCAAAGCTCTCGCGATCGGAGACCCCAAATCCGACAAGGAGTCGACTTGAAAGTTTCATGTCAGCGAGACGTTTAAAGAAGGCCTCGCGCTCCTCCGTCACGGCAGCTTTGCCACCCGTCACAGCGTCCGAGGAGACAACGTAAATGAACGCCGGTTTCTCCGCGTCAAACGCTTTCAGTCGCGCTGGCTCGGTTCGAGAGGTGATCAGGAAAACCGGCTTAATCCCGTTACGCTCATAGAGCGGCTTATATCGGTTCGTGTACTCTTCGAACGGCATGTCGGGGATGATAAAGCCATCAACGCCACAGGTTGTGGCCCGCTCAAAGAATCGCTCTCGACCGTATCGCTCGATCGGGTTGAGGCTGCCCATGAGAAGCACAGGCGCGGTGATCTCTCCAGTGCGAAGGCTCGCTAATTGGTCGAAGAGTCTCTCAACGGTCATTCCGTTGCCAAGGGATACGTGATTGCTCTCCTGGATAGTGGGACCATCGGCGACGGGATCGGAGAACGGAAAACCGATCTCAATCATATCGACCTCGCTCGCTTGAAGCGCGGAGAGTATCGGTAGCGTGTCATTGAGGCGAGGATATCCGGCCGTAAAAAATACCGTTAACGCACTCCTCTGTGGAAGTTGCTCGAATCGACTACACGTCATCGCTGATTCCCTCACCAAATGCCTCAAGATAGGTCCCCATGTCCTTATCGCCTCGCCCTGAGATAATAACGACCACTCGGTCATCGGGCGAAAAGGACATCTTTGACAGATGAGCTACCGCGTGGGCGGTCTCAAGCGCCGGAATGATACCCTCTCGGCGAGCGAGCACCTTCGCCCCTCGCAGCGCGTCCTCATCCGTAGCCTGCGCGTACTCGACACGGCCAGAGACGTGAAGGTGCGCATGCTGAGGCCCGATTCCTGGGTAATCGAGGCCCGCTGATATCGAGTGCGCTTCCTCCACCTGTCCATCATCGGTTTGCATAAAGAGCGTGCGGCTGCCGTGAAGGATCCCTTCGCGTCCGAGCGCGATGGTCGCGGCCGATCGACCACTTGAGACCCCATGCCCCGCGGCCTCGACACCTATGAGCTTCACGGAATCGTGCTCAATGAAGTGGAAGAAGCCACCCATCGCGTTACTTCCCCCACCTACGCAGGCGACAATATGAGTCGGAAGTTTTCCATCCCGCGCCAGGCACTGCTCCTTTATCTCAGCGCTGATGACCGATTGAAAGCGAGCGACCATATCAGGAAACGGATGTGGTCCAACTACGGAGCCAATGATGTAGTGGGTGTCGGTAGGGTTCGCGATCCAGTCTCGCATCGCTTCGTTGGTCGCGTCTTTCAAGGTCTTGCTTCCACTGGTGACGCTTCGCACTTCAGCGCCGAGGAGTCGCATCCGCCCAACATTGAGCGCTTGCCGCTTGATATCGACCTCGCCCATGTAGACAACACACGGCATCCCCATCAAAGCACAAACGGTCGCGGTCGCGACGCCGTGTTGGCCAGCCCCTGTTTCGGCGATGATTCGGGTCTTTCCTAATCGCTTCGCGAGAAGGATCTGTCCAATCGTGTTATTGATCTTGTGGGCGCCGGTGTGGAGGAGGTCTTCGCGCTTAAGAAGGATCGTACAGCCATGCTCGTGTGAGAGCCGCTGAGCGCGGAAAAGAGGGGTCGGGCGACCGGCGAAATCTTTAAGTAACGCTTCAAACTCCGCCTGGAACGAGGGCTCGGAGGTTATCTCTCTATATCGCTCCTGGAGCTCCTTCACATTCGGATGGAGCATCTCTGGCACGTACGCGCCTCCAAACTCTCCGAAGAATCCGTGTTCATTTACTTCTAGTTTCATACCTTCAACCTCGTGAGAGCCTCCGTGATCTTTGTAACGTCCTTGATGCCTGGTGATACCTCAAAGCGGGAGTTAATATCGAGCCCTACGAGGGCTGGAGTGATCCGCGCGACGCGAACGGCCTCATCAATATTCGTGAGATCGATCCCTCCCGCCAGAAGAAACGGAATCGAGCCCTGATAGCTCTCAAGCCATGACCAGTCGAAGGGGATCCCCGTACCTCCCGCTCCGCTATCCAACAGGTAGAGATCAGGGGAGTCGGTTCGCTGAGAAATTCTCTCGATATCAGATCGCGTAGCTACCTTAATCGCTTTAATGATGAGTGTGCTAGGAAGTCTTGAACGAAGCTCCCGAAGATAGGTGTCATCCTCATCCCCATGGAGCTGTACCGCTGATAGCCCATTCCGTTCAACGGCCTCTTGAATCTGATGAGATGGGGCATCCCGAAAAACCCCAACTCGCTTCACCGATGGGGGGAGAGAGGCCGCCTCAGGAGGTAACGAGGTCCCGACATATCGAGGGGAAGAGGGAACAAAGATAAAGCCCACATACTCGGGCATAAGACCGCCGACTGCGGCGATGTTATCGCCGTTTCGCATTCCGCATACTTTGACCCGCAAGCGTCCCATCTTATCCTTCCAGAGCCGCTACCTGCTCAATCAATCGACGACACGCTGCCTCAGGCTTGGTCGTTTTCATAAACGTTTCCCCGATTAGGAATCCCTTATATCCGAGTTTTTTAAGTCGAATGATGGTCTCGGCGTCAGAGATACCGCTCTCAGTTATCTTCACGAGGTGGGAGGGGATCCTATCCACGAGGGCCTCAGACACCGTTGTTGAAACGGTAAAGGTCGTGAGGTCTCGGTTATTCACTCCGAGGAGGTCGATATCCTCACACAGATGCGTGTCGATCTCCTCACCGTTGTGTACCTCAAGGAGAACCTCCATGCCGAGAGAGTGCGCGAGAGCCGCGAGCTCCTTGGTTTGCTGAGGCGAGATGGCGGCCGCGATGAGGAGGATGACATCCGCTCCGAGTGATTTTGCCTCGATCACTTGATACGGATCGACCATAAAATCCTTGCGCAGAATCGGGCAAAAGTTGAATTTGCGGCCTGTTGTGAGGTCCTCGTTCCTTCCCCCGAAAAAGCGAGAGTCGGTGAGGATGGACAGCGCCGACGCTCCGGCCTGCATGTATCCGATAGAGAGATCCTGCACGGAGATGTGCTTATTGATATCTCCCTTTGATGGGGACCGTCGTTTAATCTCAGCGATGATGCCGAGCAGGTCGGGGCGCTGAAGGTACCTTCGCAATGATACCGGCTTCGATTCAAAGTAGATGCTCTTCTCAAGAAGCTTAATCGCATGAAGCTCCTTTCGCTCCGCAACTTCAATTCGTTTGTGATCGATAATTTCGCTCAAGATGTTTTTCATACCTGTGTGCTGCTCCTGATGAGGATAGTCGAGGCTTCGCCTGATGTGATGATCGAATGTGCTCTGTGGACATGTTCGGATAGGGTGCCGGAGCCCTCTTTGGTCCACATGGTTAAGCCGGCGCTCGCTGCTACGACCGCGTGTTGGGCTCGAGTTCCTTTACCCCGCAAGAGAGAGCGAAGGATCTCAGCTGACTCATCAACCGTCTTACCAGCTGCCAGGTCGGAAGGACCGATAGAAGCGAATCCAAAGTCGCTCGGAGCAAGTTCGAGCGCGCCATTCTCAGTGGTTACGATAACGGGAGCTGTAAGGGTGACCTCATCGTAGCCATCGGCCGTATGAACGATGGCGAAGCGCTTCCCCTGTCGACGTAAAAGGTAGGTATAGAGCCTCTGGATCTCACGATTGTACACACCGTTCACTTGAAAGGCTGGACGGGCAGGGTTTACCAGCGGCCCGAGCATATTGAATACCGTGCGGAAGCCGAGCTCCTTGCGAATAGGAGCGACCCGTTTCATCGCCGGGTGAAAGAGCGGGGCATGAAGGAAGCATACTCCTGATCTGGATAGATTCTCTCGAAGCTTCTTGAGATCGTTGGTGAGCTCAATACCCAATGTCTCGAGTACATTTGAGCTTCCGCATGAGGAGGAGACGGCGTAGTTTCCGTGCTTGGCTACCTTGTATCCCGCGGCCGATAACACAAACGCTGTAGCGGTTGAGATATTAAAGGTTCCTTTACCATCGCCGCCGGTACCACACACATCGATGAGATCGCTCTCGTCAAGATGGACCGGGCTCGCGAGCTCAAGAAGGGCGTCGGAGAATCCCTCGAGCTCATCTACCGACACCCCATGAATGTGTAGGGACGTAAGCAGCGCCGCTAGCCGCGCGCTGTTCACCGGCTCCTCAAGGGCCGCGAGCATGAGCGAACGCGCCTCTTCGGAGGAGAGCTTCGTGCCGTGTAGTGCCTTTTCAAGCTGCTCTTTCATGAGTAATCCAATTCTCAAGCATCGTTCGCCCGTGTTCGGTTAAAATTGACTCAGGGTGAAACTGTACACCACAGATGTCGAGGCGGGTATGGCGAAGTGCCATGATACTTCCCGAATCGTCTACTGCGGTTACTTTGATCTCTTCGGGGAGTCCCTCATTTCGAACCACCCAGGAGTGATATCGCCCTACCGAGAATCGTTGGGGGAGCCCCTTAAAGAGTGGCTCAGAGGGATCGGTTACCTCGATAGGGGTTGCCTTGCCATGAATTGGAGCTTCGATGTTGAGGAGGGTTGCTCCAAAAACCTCGCCGATGCACTGATGTCCGAGGCATACCCCGAAGATGCTCTTCGTATCAGCGAAGGTTCGTACGATCTCGGGCATACGCCCCGCCTCTGAGGGGATTCCGGGCCCAGGCGAGAGGACTATCTTCTCGAAGGGGACCACATCATCCAAGGTCAGTTGGTCATTTCGTTTTACAACTACCGACACACCGTCGAATGTCTCGAGCATGTGCACGAGGTTATAGGTAAACGAGTCGTAATTATCGATCATGAGAATCTTCATGCACCCTCCGATATCTCTTCAGCGCGTTTGATAGCGAGGCGGAGCGCGCGGAGCTTGGCGTGCACCTCCTCTACCTCGGTCTCCGGCACCGAGTCATGAACGACCCCCATGCCGGCTTGATAGATAAGTTGGTTGTGCGTGCTCAGGAACGACCGGATCATAATGGCGAGGACTGCGTCTCCGTTAAACCCAAAGAAACCGACGCATCCTCCATAGTGACCCCGTCTATGCGGCTCGTTCTGATCGAGGATCTGCATGGCGCGATACTTTGGGGCGCCGGATAGTGTTCCGGCGGGAAAGGTGTCGCTCATGATTTGAGGAGCCAGGCCATCGGCAGGGAGCGTTCCCTGCACTTTGGATACCAGATGGATGACGTGCGAGAAGTATTGAACGTCTCGAAACTCACTCACATGAACATTCTTGCAATGTCGGCTGAGGTCGTTTCGAGCGAGGTCCACGAGCATGCAGTGTTCCGCGTTCTCTTTGGGATCCTCAAGGAGCCGCTCAACTTTTTCTCTGTCCTGCGTATCGTCCCCGCTACGGAAGGTCGTACCCGCGATGGGGTAGATGCCGGCGGTTCTGTCGTGAAGGACGATCTGCGCCTCAGGAGATGAACCGAAGAGACGGTAGCCACCGTAATCGCAGTAGAAAAGATAGGGAGAGCGATTGATGATCCGAAGCGCTCTGTATACCTGGAAGTCATCTCCTTCAAATTGTTGGGTGTATCGCCGAGAGGGAACGATCTGAAATACGTCTCCTCGAGCGATATGCCGTTTGCAGGTATGGATGAGTTTGAGGAACTCCTCCTCGGATTGCTCTGAGCGCTCACCTCCGACCGCTTTGAACGAGTGCGTTCTCGGCTGCGCGGTAAAAGCGCGTTGTAAAAGCTCCGCCGCGCCATCGTCTTGAGGTGCGCCCTCCACACGATTCTTAAGGAGGTAGGCCTCTCCCTTAAAGGGGTTGAACGCGAGAATGAAGCGGTACGCGATAAAACGTGCTTCAGGGATCGATACCCGAGAGTCTCGAGGTTTGGTGAAGGTCAGGTTCTCCATGTACTCGATAGAATCCCAGGAGGCATACCCGAAGAGACCGTTCACGACCCCTTTGGGAAGCGTTTCGGATTCGATCTGAAATGAGTTTAAGAACGAGGAGATCTCCTGGGCAAAACCGGTAGCTCGTGTGACGGGTCGCGGTTCCTCACTGACTCCACCAAAAGTTCGATAGACAACACCGTTGTCGATTCGCAGCTCCGCGATCGGCTCACAACAGATGAAGGAGCGACTATCCTCCGCGCTGTGATAGTCGGAACCCTCAAGGAGGATCGCTTTATCATAATGGTCACGAATTCGTAGGTAGGCCGCGACCGGCGAGGTTAGGTCGGATACGGTTGTGAGGCAGGTGGTGCGAATATTCATAGTTTTTTACGGAGGTCCAGTCGGCCTTGTTACTTGAGGCCTTATTAGATGTCAGCGCAGCGATGTGGGGTAGGGGAATTTGATGGGCTTAAGCCCAAGCGGTCCAGGCGGACAGTGTCCAGGAGAAGGACAGCAGAGATGTGGCACGGATCTTCAACATAGGGACAGGTTAATCCCGCCCAATCCCAAGGTCAAGCAAAATGTCCGTTGAGGAGGGCTATTCTGAATTCAGTTGTGCTAGCCCCCGACCCGCTTGAGCCTCTTCCGATACGCGCTCGCGACGACGATCGCGGCGTCGAGGATCGCCATGGGAGTCGTTACGGGATTTGGTGGCTGTCCGTGCGCTGTCGCCAACGTGAGTTGACGTTCACAGCGTTGATGAGGGTCTCGAATAGAGGTATCGGCAACAGATCGTAGCATAGCAACATCTTCCGCTCTTGTTCCTTCAGGAACGGGTATCTCTGTCGGATATTCGCGTCAGTTGGTCGCTCGCCCATAAGCTCTAGGGAGCAACGAAGCAGCGTCGTTGAAAGCGATCTCCCCCTGCGAAGAGATTGATGGAGGAACTCACGGCGCGCTTCGACTACCGTCGGATGACTCCAGAGCGAGGAGTCTGTCGCATCGGTAAGGAGCTCCGCGTGGCGAGCGATATCAAGTAGCTCCGAGAAGTGTGGATTGAAGCCCTGCGTTCGATAGTTAGAAAGGAGCTTTGAATCGAGTTTCGTTCTCCGTTCGAATTCGGCAGCTCCCACCCGGCACTGCCAGCGGGTGACTAAACCAGGTATTCCGAAATATGAGTGACCAAGCAACTGATGCATCAAAAGCTTTGCTGCTCGGGAGAAGTGATGCCCATTCTGGGCATCGGAGTGACTCCGGTTTTCCCAATCTTGAAAGAATATACTAAATGAGGATGGTGATACATTCGCACCACCTTTCTGCTCCTTCGTTACAAGTGAATGGGATGCCATGCCTATCTCCGAGGCATACCGATTCGCGGTGAGGCCAAGCAGCTCAGCTCGCGTTCGGACGAGTATCCACCGCACCGGATCCTTCGAGTCCCACGCGCTCTGAAGCGCGTTGTTGAGGGCGACCCTTTCTTTGGTTGAAAAGCGGGCGTCCTCCGGCGAAACAAGCCGTAACTCGCCCCACAGTGAGACGGCATGGGGATCTTTCGCAGCTATAACGGGCTTTTCGCGACCAACGTTTGACCCGTTCTTGAAAGGCGAAAAGAGTACATCGTGGAGTGAGACCGGGGACATTGTGACGTTGTAGCAGAGGGCATGTGGCGTTTCAAAAGGAATTTAGCCGTGTCCGCGCTCAGGGACACCATGTCATCAGAGGTCGCTGTTAGATCTGCTCTGTATGGCGGACGTTATGGGGCGTTAGCCGTTATGCCGTGGAAGTCTGTGCTCAAAATACTGACCGTCCCGAGCTTCAAAGATTCGAAAGGTGGTAGCGAGGTTCCAGTATTTGTTTTGCTCCCGTTCCGCTCGGGTCGCGGATCTACCGAGCACAACTATCTCATCGAGCCATCCCGCTTCATCAAGCTTGTATTGGTAGCCCTGAGCTACCTTCTCACGCTCCTCATGTTGTGTGGCTTCGCGTACGTTATGGTGATGCGGCAATCGAAAGTTCTGAGTGAGTCCACAATCCTCAAGCACCTTCTGGATCTTAGCGAACCTCACATGAGCGGTAGCGTGTCCCGTTGAGGCGAGAGCGTTTTCCACAGCGATACGAGTTAGAAAGCGAGAGAGTCCGGTGTTAGCGAACGGGGTGAGCAACATGTGGTCGAGATGGGTTGGGTCCGTTTGAACGTAAAACCTCTGAGCTGGCTCTGAAAATCCAGCAGCTTCGTTCTGCGCCGGAAGAACAACGATCTTCCTCGCGAAATCAGCGAATCTCACCATGTAGGGTTTATTATCATGGTTGAAGGCGGTGATGAA
>JAULVA010000307.1:0-7342 GCA_032111275.1 Bdellovibrionota bacterium | reverse complement strand
GCGAGTTGTTGAGAGAACTCCGGATCGTTCTTCTTCTCTCCGGCGTTGAAGCGGAGGTTCTCAAGGAGCAGAACCTGTCCATCTTTCAGGTCGTTCGCGAGGCGCATAACCTCTGGTCCTACACAGTCGGGCGCCATAATAACATCGGTGTTGAGGAGTTCGGCTAAGCGACGGCTCACCGGCTTGAGTGAGAAAGCGGCGTCACGACCATTTGGCTCGCCGAGATGGGACATGATTATCCCTCTGCCCCCTTGTTCAAGTACGTGCTTGAGGGTTGGCAGGAACTCCTTGATTCGATTGTCATCGGTAATCTCGTGCGCTTCGTTGAGAGGGACGTTGAGGTCCGCGCGAATGAGAACTCGTTTTCCTTTTACATCTAAGTCTTTTAATTGACGCATACTTCTAGATTCCTGTTGGTTCACTTATCCAGCACGTTTCTACACGAAAATCACGTTGGAGTACACGCTCCAAGGCGCGAACTCCAAATGTTTCACTCGCGTAGTGGCCCATGCATATCACGTTAACTCCGAACTCCTTGGCCATGTGGTAGGCCTCTTGTTTTGACTCGCCAGTCAAAAGGAGATCTATGCCCAGATCCGCGCATTCCGGAATGACCGAGGTTGCCGAGCCGGTCGCGATGCCGATAGTTCGCGCCTCTGTCGGTCCAAACGGAAGGACAAGGGGTGGTTGCAGCGCTCCATCGCACTGGCACACTTGAGAAGCTATCTCGTGGGGCGTGCGGGGATTTGAAAAGCTCCCTCGAATACCAATGGTGGCTCCCTTGTAGGGAAAGGCGGGAGAGGTATCGATCAAGCCGAGGATCTGGGCGAGCTGAGCCGCGTTCCCAAGGTTTTCGTGTCCATCGAGGGGCAGATGCGCGGCATACAGCGATACTCCACGCGTCATACACAATTGCAACTTGCGAGCGAGGGGGCCAACGATTGGGGCGCAGCCACCCCAGAGGATGCCGTGATGCACAACGAGGAGTTCGCAATGAGCGTCGGCCGCCGCCTCGATGACTGAGTATCCGGCATCAACCGCGAATCCTATCTTACGAACCGCAACTTTGGGACTCTCGATCTGAAGGCCGTTAAATGCCATGTCGGTATAACGGTGGGTCTCAAGGAGGCCATTGAGATGGTGAGCGATAGTGTGGATCGATAGCGTATTCGTCATGTCCTAATGTCCTACTCGTGATTAGCGTAGTCGTTACAGAGAGGGTGCGATATGTCGCCTCCTCTAAGGTAACCTCCGGAATAATCAACCCTAAGCCTCCCGAGTTTCACACCTTTTTAGGATGCGTCGCAAGATTGCCTCTCAGCGGTGTTATCTGCTAGCGTACCGCCTTCAGGGCGTGGTGTCTCGGATAAGAGTCTCCGTTCCGAATTATGCTGTTTTGAATCTTTTGGGGAACCATGGGTTGGTTTACACGAAGTAAGGCTCCTAAGCAGACCGGTGAAGTTACTGAGCCGGTTCAACTACCAGATGATATTTGGACCAAGTGTCCGAAGTGTGAGGCGATACTTTACACCAAGGATCTTCGCCGAGCTTTCGGGGTGTGCCCGAAGTGCTCACATCACTTTCGCCTTACGGCCCGACAGAGAATACCCCTTCTCGTTGATCGTCACTCCTTCTTGGAGCTCGACGCGAATCTCCGTTCAACGGATCCTCTCAATTTTAAGGATAAGAAAAAGTACAAGGACAGGCTTCGAGATACTGAGAAGAAAACAGGCTCTGTTGAGGCGATCATCACCGGCCGCGCCAGAATCCTTAATATCCCGGTCATGTTGGGTGTTTTCGATTCATCCTTCATGGGCGGAAGCATGGGTTCTGTCGTGGGTGAAAAGCTTGCCCGGCTCGTAGAGCTAGGTCGAGATGAGAAGCGCCCCGTGATTATCGTTTCGGCTTCGGGCGGCGCTCGCATGCAGGAGGGGGTCTTCTCTCTCATGCAGATGGCAAAGGTGAGCGCGGCTCTCGCCCAGCTGGGGCAGGCTCATATTCCCTATATATCTGTTCTCACCGATCCCACCACCGGTGGCGTGGCGGCCTCATTCGCCATGTTGGGCGATGTTATTATCGCCGAGCCGGATGCCCTCATCGGTTTCGCCGGTCCTCGGGTTATCGAGGGGACCATTAAGCAGAAGCTTCCCGAGGGGTTCCAACGGTCGGAATTCCTGCTCGAACACGGCATGCTGGATCGTATCGTGTCCCGCACTGCGATGCGAGAGGAGCTTGGTCTCATTCTGAGGAACTTCGGCTTCGGGATTTAGAGGGATCGTCCCAATGAGGGGAGGGCTCGTTTACGGCATCGTCTGTGCGAGCCCTCTTTCGTTAGCCTGGTGTTTCTTGCGCGCTCTCTCTTAAGGCGCTCGGTTTCAAAGTAAAACCCTCACTCACCCCCTTTCGCGGATGCTTTCTCCTGGCTACTGTGTGTGGGATTTTAGGTCTCTTAGCTTGCTGGGTGTAATGAAGGTAGTCCAACTCCGACGATTATTGCTAGCCACCGTCGCGAGCGGTCCGGTGGTTCTCTCCGCTTTGGTGGCCGCGTTTCCAGCAATAGCTCAGGTGCCACCCCCTGATCGACAGGCTGTGTTCTCTGAAGACAGCAAGACCATTAAGCAGGAGGAAACCGCTCGTATGAGGAAGGCTACGGGTGGCGTTACTACCGCCGCTCCGGGCGTTGACTTCCAAGCGCCCGTTATTGAATTTGATCGAAATAAGAATGAGATCGTTGGTAAGGGTGGCGTCACTATCTCCGATAGCGGAGTTCAGGTACAGGCGGATGAGGGAACCTTCAACACGCAGACGCGTCAGGGCGTCGTCTCTGGAAATGTAGTTGTAAGTTCGGGTGCTGGTATCCTTGCTTCTGATTCCGCCACGTTGAATGTTCCGAACGAGACCGGGGAATTTACCAACCTTAACTTCGAGGTAGAGGAGGGCGGTTTTGATGTCTCCTCAGCAAAAGCTCGAAAGGTGTCTGAGTTTGATTTTGAGTTAGAAGATTCGTCGGTGACATCGTGTCACTGCCCAGATGGAGCCAAGCCGTGGGAGATACGCTCTGACTCGTGCAAGATAACCCAGGAGGGATACGCCCACTCTTATGATTCGAGTGTATACTTTGAGGGGTTGCCCATTTTTTACTCGCCCTACCTCGCGTTCCCCGTGAAGAATGAGCGAGCCTCAGGTTTGATGCCGCCTCAGTGGGGTGTCAGCAATCAGAACGGAATCCTCTATCGGCAACCGATCCTCGGGATCGTTGATGGTTCAACCGATTTTACGGTTTCTCCCTTCATCGCGACAAAAACTCGAGCGGGAGTAGCTCTCGATGGGGAGCGCATCTTCTCTCAAACGCATCGGGTTAACACCGGCTTTATCTACTCGAACGAGTCTCTTCGTGGCGATAGTTTGAGAGGCTTAGATGTCGAGGGTACCTACGATCCAACGATAGACACCAACCGAACAGGAGGTTACTACAAGCAGCGGTGGACCCCCGATCGAAAGCTCGATCTCCCGATTGAGTTTGTGGCTGACGGCCGGTACACGAGCGATAATCTCTTTCTCCGCGAGATTCCGGCACCGGAGATCGGGGAGAAGCAATCGCAGTTCCTGACCTCGACAGCGGTACTGCGAGGGCGTGTTTTAGATGCAATTAACGCTGAGGCGCGGGCAGAGTACAATCAGATGTTGCTTACCGACCCGGACGTTCAGACGCAACGTCTTCCTGAGTTAACGGCGAGTACCGGCAAAACGTTTCGTCCCTTTGGTTTTAACCCGTATGGGTTGAAGCTTGTGACTGGAGCTGGCGTTACCGCCACCGACTTCGTACGTCAGGATGGCTACGATGGTTGGCGTACCGATATCGTTCCGAAAGCCTCGGTGCCCTTCCATGTCGCAAGTTATGTGAGAGGAGATCTGTCGGCCGAACTTCACCAAACTGATTACAATCTGGATGAAACGATGCTGCCGTCGACCGCGACCCCTCTACCAGATGGCTCAACACAGCTCGCGTCCTCCTCGAATAGAACCCTGCCGATCTTGTCCTACGGAATGTCGAGTGGTGTGGAGAGAGTTTTTGATGTCGATAGGGGGGGTGCCTTTGCGCGCATGGTGAATCTCGGTGCTCGAAATGAACGGTCCGAGCTCGTTCGTCTTAAACATACGATCGAGCCGGACATTCGTTACACCTACATCCCCAATGTCGATCAGGAGTACAACCCTCTGTTTGATCAGATCGATCGGTACCGTGAGCGAAGCCTTGTCGCGTATGGGTTTAGTTCACGTTTGTACGGAAGGTTCATGGAGCCATATGAGCGCCTTCGAGACATTGAGGAGCTTTCCCCATCCGGCGAATCGCTCCCGATGGTTGATTTAGGGAGCTCTATATTAGATTTCGGGCGTAACATGCTTGTCGCACCAAACCAAACGGTTGACCTAAGGAGCGGCGAGATTCGGCAGCTGGCACTCTTTAGCGTAAAGCAGACCTACGACTTCATCGACAACACCCAAGGTGAGCAGGACGATCCAAGCTCGGATGATAACAATGACGGGCTCGATCAGTTTTCCGATGTGAACCTTGGGCTCGCGCTCTCCCCGTCAAGATATTTTTCGGCGGGTGCTCAGACCAACTACGGGATTCAGGACGCTCTCTTTCATAGCTACTCACTTTCCCTCGGGTTTATGGATGACCGAGAGGATATGATTCGGGCTCGATACATCTTTATTGACGATACGGACCTTGATCCGAACGTTGATAATGGGACGGGGCAGCTGGAGGGCAATGTAGAGATAGCTCTCCATCGGCGACTTCGAGCGGGTGGGTACGTGCGACTTGATGCCAAGGAGGGGGAGGTTATTGAGAGCAGGGCCCTCTTGCGATTTATCAATTCCTGCCGTTGCTGGAGCGCTGATATGGGCTTCGGGCAAACAAATAATCCAGACCAAAGCCAAGTTTTGTTCGGCTTTACATTTGGAGGGTTAGGCGGTATTAGACAGGGCGTTGGTCTGACCCCATCTGGCTCTAACTAGCTGTAATGACCACGCAATTTTTGTCTATGAGAGATTCCGCATGAAGGTTCTCATTACTGGAGCCGCCGGGTTTATCGGGAGCAATTTAGTGCACTTTCTGTGTCGGCAACGGCCTTCATGGAATATCACGGCCCTTGACCTCCTCACCTACGCCGGCAACCTGAAGAATATCGCCTCTCTCGTTGATGAGGAACGGGCGTACTTCGAACGCGCCGACATAACGGATGAGGCAGCCATCAATTCGCTCTTTGAGCGAGAGAAGTTCGACCTCGTGTTTCACCTTGCCGCCGAGAGTCACGTTGATCGCTCGATCATGTCTGCGCGTGAATTCGTGAGTACCAACGTTATGGGAACGCAAGTTCTCATCGATGCCGCATACAAGCACGGAGTGTCAAAGTTCGTTCATATCTCAACGGATGAGGTGTACGGCTCCCTTGGGCCAACCGGTAGGTTCTTCGAGACCACGCCGTTAGATCCTACAAGCCCTTACGCGGCGTCGAAAGCGGCTTCAGACCTCATGGTTCTCTCGTTTTGTAAGACGCATAAGTTCAACGCGTCCGTGACCCGGTGCACCAATAATTATGGCTTCTATCACTTCCCGGAGAAATTGATTCCGCTCTTCATTACAAACGCTATGGAGGACAAAAAGGTTCCTTTGTACGGCGATGGTATGAATGTGCGAAGTTGGCTCTTCGTTGAGGATCACTGCGACGGGCTTCTGCGGGTTGCTGAAAAGGGTCGAGCTGGAGAGGTGTACAACATCGGCGGCACGCCGGATTGTGAACTACCCAATAGGGATGTGACCTACATGATCCTTGAGATGTTGGGTAAGTCGAAGGATCTGATCCAGCCAGTCGGTGATAGGCCAGCCCACGACCGCCGTTACGCGGTTGACACCACCAAGATACAAACGGAGCTCGGGTGGGAGGCGAGGACTTCGTTCCGAGATGGGCTTCAGAAAACAGTTGAATGGTACCGATCCAACCGTTCGTGGTGGGAAGAGATCAAGAGTGGCGATTACCGCTCGTACTACGAACGTAATTACTCAAACCGAGGATAGAGGTCGGCGTGAAGATCCTTCTTTTTGGTGGTGCCGGACAGTTGGGATATGAGCTAGGCGCTCGTGCTGCAGACCTTGAATTCGAGGTGGTCTCCCCCGTCGCCGCGGAGGTCGATATCACCGATCATGAACAGGTCGTTAAGGTGGTAAGCTCGGCTCGCCCGGATATCGTCGTTAACTGCGCCGCCTATACCGCGGTGGACAAGGCAGAGGATGAGGTAGATCTCGCCTTTCGCAGCAACAGGGATGGTGCCGCTAACGTTGCTCGCGCGTGTTCGCGTTTTAATGCTCGTTTGATCCATATCTCCACCGACTATGTTTTCGATGGCTCGCTAGGTCGTCCCCTCAAGGAGGATGATCCTAAAAATCCATTGAGTGTCTATGGACGCTCCAAGTGGGAGGGCGAGGAGAAAATTCGGGAGGCTCTTGGTGATGACGCCCTTATCGTCCGAACCCAGGCCTTGTACGGCAAGAAGGGTGTTAACTTCGTCTATACCATGCTCAAGTTGTTCGGTGAGCGGGATGTTGTGAAGGTCGTCGACGACCAGTGGGTTTCGCCAACGTGGGCTGGATGGCTTGCCGAGGTCCTCCTAGATTTCGCTCGAATAAAAGTTGGTGGAGCGTTGCATGCCTCCTGTGAAGGCACCGTATCCTGGTTTGACTTCGCAAGTGAGATCCAACGGCTTGCCCTTCCTCACTTTGAGGGACGAAGGGTGGCGAGGCTCGAACGCACCCTAGCGGCGGAGCTTAAGAGGCCAGCGGCTCGACCTACCGTCTCGGCCTTTGATACGACTCGGATCACCACGGTACTGGGGCGCCCCCCGATGACTTGGAAGGTTGCCCTTGAGTCGTTCCTTCGAGAGATTAATGTGATGGAGGCCCGGTGAGATGCGTAATACGAAGACGTTAGTGGTTATTTTGGCCGGTGGGCAAGGTAGTCGGTTCTGGCCGCTCAGTCGCAGCGCGAAGCCCAAGCAGTTTCTCTCAATAAGTGAGAACGGTGAAAGTCTCATCCAGTCGACGGCGCGCCGCGTATCCCCGTTAGTGGGTAGCGAGAATGTTCGAGTAATAGCGCACAGTGGTTTGCACAGCTTGATCAAGGAGCATGTGCCTGCAGCGGAGATCATCCAAGAGCCGTCCGCTCGCAATACCGCCGCGTGTATCGGTCTCGCAGCCGTGTATGCCTTGGTGGAGTGTCCCGAGATTGATCCGGTGATGGTGGTACTGCCAGCTGACCATGCGGTTAAGGACGAAGAT
>JAULVA010000306.1:329-7372 GCA_032111275.1 Bdellovibrionota bacterium | reverse complement strand
CCAAGAAATCCGGATGATACCTAAGCATGTGATCTAACACGGCTCGGTCATGTTCGGACTTGGCAATCATAGCCCAAACGTTCTTTCCAACCCAGGCGAACTCCTGGACCCCCCAATCGAGAAGGCGCTGTACGTACTGGCCGACCGAAAGGAGCTCTTCCGGCGCTGGAGGACGCTCGAACTGGTAGGTTCCTTGACTGTTACGCATCCGCTCAGCGATCCAGACGAGGTTCGCCACAAGCTGAGGCTCACAATGCTTCGAAAGAACACGACGCTCAAGGGTTGAATCAAGGTATGCCATCTTCATCGGATGAATACGACGAAGGAAGGCGTCATCAAGCTTTCTGTTAAAGTTCTTCGTGAAGATGACGAGGAGATTATTGATATTGCAATCAATAGGAGGACGGGACTCAAGGTGAATACGAGCGTCTTGAATCGGTCCAAGGAAGAAGGTATCGATATGACCGTCAACCTTATCGATCTCATCCACAAGCAGAACGACGGGCTGACTCTGAGACTTAAGGAACGCTCGCGAGAGAATCCCGAGGTTCATCAACTTGTCCTTCGCGGCAACCTCCTCTCCAGCCATCGATGACGCGATAGCCAACGATGATGGAACCTCAATCAGGTGCTGCGTATTCATTCCGTGATAGCAGCTCAGCACCATCAACTCAGCGCCAGAGATCTTCGCGAGGCACTTAGCCAAGAAGCTCTTACCACAACCCGAGGGCCCCTCAAGAAGAATGGAGCGCGTTCTGTCGGACGGAGTTGTTAACAACAGGGCCATCTGCGTCGCCGTAAACCGCGCGCACTGGTATCCGACCGCCTGAAGTCGGCGAGCGAGCTCCTCAGGATTCTCGAAATTGGTAAGACCTATCTTCTCGGGCTTATACGCCTTTCCACGGCGCGCCTTATCTGGGTCATTCACTACATCTTCGAGTAACCACCGTCCAAGACGAGCGTGGATCTGCTCAAGGGGAGCGTTACGGTTGTCCGGAACAAGGGGGTCCGAGAAATCGGGATGGTAGCGCAACATCTGCTCAAAGATCGTTCGGTCATGCTCGGACTTGGCGAGCATGTAAAAGAGATTTCTTCCAACGAAGGCGAAATCTATCAGGTCCCAATCAAGCAGATTCGTGATGTAATGGGCAGATTTAAGGAGTTCCTCTGGCGCCGGAGGACGCTCGAACGGATAGGAACCGTTCGACTCTCGCATGATATCGGCGACCCGCACTAAATTATCAACAAGCTTTGGACTGCAGTATGGCCCGAGAACTTTTCGCTCAAGTGAGGACTCCATGAACCGCATGCGGAGCGGATGCAGACGTCGCAACAACGCCTCACTCAACGGACGCTCGAAGTTCTTCGTAAAGATAATGAAAAGGTTATCAAGGTTAGCGTCGATAGGGGGACGGGACTCTAGCCATACCCGCGCGTCCTGAATCGGACCGAGGAAGAAGGTATCAATAGCGACATCAACTTTATCAATTTCATCGATAAGGAGGATAACTGGCTTAGTTTGCGAAGCCTGGAACGCGCGCGAGATGATACCTAAATTCATCAGGTCTTCGGCGGATCGCTCATGTTTACCGGCCATCGCGTTTACCATGCCGAGTGTCGATGGCGACTCAACGAGATGCTGGAGATTCATCCCCTTGTAGCAAGATAAACACATGAACTCAGCGCCGGTTATCTTGGCTAATGACTTCGCAAGAAAGCTTTTACCGCAACCAGACGGCCCCTCAAGGAGCATACACTTAATGCTCGTCATATTCGTGTTAAGCACAAGGGAGAGCTGAACAGCATAGAACGGCGCGCAGTGGTACCCTACCTCTCCGAGCTTGATCTCAAGCTCCTCAGGCGAGCCGATATCTTTGAAGCCGACAGATGCGGGCTTGTAGGTCGAATGAAAGTTAGGATTCGCGATACCAAGCTCGCTCCCGTCCGTTTTGGCGACTACACCATCACCGCTCGCCCCCGAACGAAACATAAGACTCTTCACAGGTCCCACACCTGAACCGGTGAGTGATTTTTTTGAATCTGACGACATACCTAAGGAAACCTCCAGAGCGCTCAAACCATGGGTCTCTTCCACCGCTCTCTAGGTATTATGGGGCACCGGGCGCAATGTGTAGCATTCAGTTTTTTACTGTTCATTCCAGTTCCGCTAAATCTTTTAACATGCTGTTTTCACAGCTTTTATTTCAATACGAGTTTTACGTAGAGCGCCAGGATGGAACCTCCTTAAGGGACTCCCTCTCATAACGAGTCTAAAGAGCGCCAAATCCTTACATCGCCGCCACACCCTGCCGTTACCACCGGTATCGCCACGAGATTGCGTTCAACGTGGCTGATTAAAGTCAGGGATGACGGTATGCCTTTAGTTCTTGGATCAAATCTACTCGCGTCTCGAGTGCAACTCGCGATGGGACGCACAGAGGAGGAAATTCGTTCGGCGCTTACCCGGGTTGCGACAGGCTCCGCGGTTGGGCGTGATGGCGACATGGGCGCACGGCTTGCGCTCGCAGATAGCCTTCGAACACAGACGAGAGTCTCTACCGTCGCGCTCATGAATACGCAGCAGGGTCTCTCCTATCTCGCCACCACTGATGCTGGGCTAGCTGAAATAGACAGCATCCTGACGCGGATGGCGGAACTCGCGAGCCAGGGCGCCAACACCACATTTAGCACCGCGCAACGTTCCGCCTTTCAATTAGAATTTTCGGCACTCGGTTCTGAGATCGAGCGTATCTCAGCGACGACCGCCTTCAACGGTCAACAACTCGTGTCCTTTGGCTCAGGCGTTACCCTGCAGGTCGGCATCACAAGTGGGGTTGAGTCAACGATACGCGTAGAGTCAATCATAACGACCCTTGAAGCGCTTGGAATCGGCGCCGCGGGTGGAAACCTCTTGTACTCTATCGTTGAAGAGACCTCGGAGCTCTCGGTCTCGGCATCTCAATTGGCCTTTAGCGCTCTACTCAGCGCACAAGACACACTAACTACGCAACGAGGAGCCATCGGCGCGGCGACGAGTCGGCTCTCCGCGTCTGTAGACCTTCTTTCCGCCAAGCGGGAAAACCTTGCCGCGGCGGAGAGCACTGTTCGCGACGCTGATATGGGGCAAGAGATCGCGGAGCTCACGCGACTGCGGATACTTCAGGAGAGCCAAGTGGCCATCCTTGCCCAGGCCAATCAGGTTCCGGAGCTTGTGCTCAAACTACTTGCATAGTGGGTGCACCGTTTCACCGTTTTGGGGATGAGATCCCGTCCCGTCCTTGACACTGCGTACGTGCGACCGCTGTGGGATCCCCCCATGGCCCCTGCCCCTTTGCGTTTAACGCTCTCACCGAGTACCAACGCTGGCTCCCCTCTGGTAGCGACTCTTTATCGATAAAACTGGTCACGCTGCCCGTGACCCTACCGATCTCCCGTCCTCGGCTATCAACTGAGAGCGACCGGTACACGACATACGAGCTATCAGTCGCCCCCGCCTGCCACGAAAGTTCCACCTCACATCCCTTATCGTGAACACGCGAGGTAAGATCTTGAACCGCCAAGGGACGCGCCGGATCCTTACGAATCGTGAAATGATCCTCCACCTGCCCGTCTGCTCCGATCATGGTCGAGCGCATCTCATTTCCGTCAACCAAGAGGAGCACCGAGCCAAGCTTCAACACAGACACGACCATCGCCGGATGGTTGAGCGAACCCTCGTAGATCATGCCACTACTTCCCGCGGTCACGTAGACCGTCCCACTGTGCGGGATCTTACCAAGGCTCTCTTTGGTGTAGGCCCGTCCCGCGTCATCATGTCCATCACCAGGCTGCACGACATTTCGCTCATTGAACTCCGTCGAAGGCCCGTACTGTCGGGTCATAAATCTCGAACGTTCGTAGGAATGGCTGTGTCCCGCGAACACGACATCGACACCAGCTTCCTCCAGGATAGGGAGCACATTCACGCGCATCCACTCCATTCGGCCGCCGCTATCGTCAGTATCATCTGAATCATGGTGGCCCTTGGAATACGGCGGGTGATGCCAGAAGGCAACGGTCCAATCACGGGTGTTCGCCGCGATGTCCTCTCGCAGCCAGCGTATCATTGAGGCTCGGTGCGCCTCGTCTCTTCGCTCTGAGTTTAAGGAGATGAAGTGCACATTATTCTGATCGAATGAATAGTAGTGCTCTGTGCCTGACGGTATGCCCCCACTCTCGCCTTTCGTTGGCAAGGTAAGCACGTCGTAGTGGGCGTTGGTTGAATAATCATGATTTCCCTGCGTTGACCAAGCGACCTTCGATCGAAGCACCGAGCGGTACACATCAAAAAACCCTCGCTGGTACTCTACGTCCGTTCCCGTGTCATACGCGTTATCGCCAAGCGCGATAAGAAAATTGAAGCTGCTTGGTGGATAGCGCTTTAAAAAGGCATCTCGTACCCCTGCTTGAGAGGGGTCCTCTCCTCTCTTAAGCCGTCCAGAGGATCCAGAGTCTCCGAGTATCCACGCACGAACTGGTTCATCATGAGTGTTCCCAGATGTCACGAAGTAGTGCTCCCCGTCTCCCCCGGCGAGAACTTGCGAGCCGATGGCAACCCGATAGAAGTAACGGGCCTGGGGCGTGAGTCCGGTGAGTTCAACTTCGTGCTCCGTTGTGAGGACTAACGATTCCGACACGGAGGTGAGGGCCTCAGGTGAAGCGCCATACTCAAGCCGGGTTGCGGTCGGTTTGTCAGTTCGCCACCGCACGACCATTGAGGAGGGCGCTCCCCGTTGCAGATACGGTCCTCGCACAACCTGTTGAGCGGCGAGTTCCGTCAGAGGAACGCTAACTAGAAACGCGATAACCATACCGCGCACAAACGCGGCGGAACGATTGACATACGATGTTGCGTGCACTTTCATAGGTTCTAGTCCTATCCCACAAATTCTAGGCGAGTGCCACTGGGTATGCACCCTTGTCGGGATTCCTCTTTAACCTCCCACATACCGTACCGCCTATCGATGCAGCGTTGATACCTGCATTTGTCATACGGGCCGCCAGGAGTCGGGCCCTATCAACAAAAAAGGCCCCGCATCGCGGAGCCTTTTACATGGAGCCTTAACCGAAGGCCTATGCTTTCATGCACACGTTATACTCGCCTTCCTTCGTGTCCATGACGAGCTTCTTTTCCTTTACGAGCGCCTCTTGCTTCGTGACTCGCTCGGAAAGTCGTGTCATCTGGAGCTGAAAGGCACGTTCAAACGCGGCCAACCTACACTCCTGAGCCCGCAACATAGCTTTGGCTCGAGCGACCTGCTGTACCGCACGGTTAATTGCGCCGCCAAAACAGTTTGGTCTCACCGGGAAAAAGCATGATATTCCTTGACCAACTGAGCCCTGCTGAGCGGCACTGAGATTACCGCGAGCCATCTCAACGTTTCCTTCAAGCACCGACCGTCGATACTCTCCTTGCTCAGCTCGCGAGTCGACCTGTTGCTGGAAGCGGTTGAACATGTTCTCCGCCTTGGTGTGATCAAAGGTGGCGCGGTCAAAAGCTCGTTTCTCAAGGGCGCACTTCTCGGCGCCAGAGGCTTCGTTACCACAGCTAAGCCCGAGGATGAGCGCGGTGAGAACGGTTATAATCTTCTTCATAGGGAACCTCCGAAGGCCATCTACAAGATCGGGCGCCTAGCCCCTTCAACGTGAGTGGAAAACCGGTGAAGGATGCCTTCCAGAGGCCCCATACCAGTATCCGCCACCGATATAGCTCGATAGCGGTTCTTAGTAACATGAAAAGTATCTCGGCATCACTTTTCCATCCGTCCCCTTATCAACGCCCCCTTCGGGTCAGTGTCACAATCGGGTCGGATTAGACCTGACCTCACCAAATCCATGGCAAATAGACGACAAGTCAAGGAATACTACTTTGATTCGGGTGAAACATTTCGGTAGTGTCGGCACCTCTCGATGCCATCCTATTTTGGCATCGCTGCATAACCGCTTTTAACGATAGTACTATGTCTTTAAGCGACCCTAATCCCTCCCCTGAGAGAGATCCCCACCACGCGGGGGCATCCCCGAATCGACCACGACTCCTGGTGAGCGAGCTCGACCCGATAGCCGTTCAAATTCCACTCGAAAACTTTGACCGCCTCATGGACATCCTGCATTTGGGCGGTGTCTCTCCTAACAACGAGGCGAGTGTGTACCTCTGGAAAATGCTCCTTCATGAGAAGGTCGCGAGCATTCATGATTTTCACGGGCGCCTCGGCGCGCTCGGTTTAAGCCTCGAGCTCGATGTAGCGACCAAGCATGAGATTGAGTGCCGCAGTAACGTTCATCCAGAACTCGGGGGCATGGAAGATAGGGTTTCGGTGACCCTCTCTACTCGGCACCGCGAGGGGAGTGAGATCGGAGCCCTTACCAATTGGAGCGAAGGGGCCCCCGCCCTTGAGGGACTCTATATTGAGCTGATAGCCACCCCGTTGGCTGACTCACCAGGACTCGCGCATATCTCCTGGGACGAAGATAGCTTGACGGAAGGGTGCGCCGCTGAGCGATGGGACCTGCTGCGCGAGTTCTACCGATACTTTACCAACACCGAATTACCGAACACGGTATCCCTCCTCTCTGGTCAACACTCGACATTTCACTATCTCTCGGTCGACCTCGATCCGATGACCGTTCGTGTGCGACGACTAAAGGAGCCGGCGCACTATGGGCACTCATCTCACGCTAGCGAGAAACTCCACGCACATTCCCTCAACGAGGTCGAATTCGCTCTCTATCAGCCACCGGCGAAGGTGTTAGCGAAGATGCTGACCTTGACGGGGGCGCTTCACATTCAGGGTCCGTGGGCGACCCCCTCCTCACGGCGAGAAGTACTGGACCACCTCCTTGAGAGTTTGCACTCGCTCGACAAGCTCGATATGGACGTGTTGAAGATGTGCGCTGACGCTCACCCTTGTGTGATCTTCTCACGAGAGGAGATTAGCGAGGGAGATAGCTTTCCACCCACGTTCACCTCGAAGATCACGATGATCGACTACACCTGCCGAGGG
>JAULVA010000306.1:0-319 GCA_032111275.1 Bdellovibrionota bacterium | reverse complement strand
GACAGCGAATCGGGATGATTCAGGTTTTAAGGCCCACTGTTGTTGGTACAACGGGCATCCACGATTCGCTGAGGTCCCATGGGATACCGTCAAAAGACTAGCGAGTTCCTTCCTCATCGAGGCGCGCGACGAGTAAGTATATCCGCAAGGAGTTGGCAGCAGGGCAATCCTCTACCTCCTCCTCATCCTCCTCCTTTTCCTCATCCTGCACCTGCACCGGGTTCCTCGTCATCATCGGGACACTTCACCTTGTGCTCCATCGATATTCCCATGAGGAGAATGAGGAAACCGGTGCAGGTGCAGGATGAAGAGTAGGAGG
>JAULVA010000305.1:0-2970 GCA_032111275.1 Bdellovibrionota bacterium | reverse complement strand
GGTTTCGGGCTGGATGCGAGCGGTTGTTGAGTACCCCAGGAGTTTCGGTTCTCGCCGCGGGCGAACCCGGCGCGCAAGGGGCTGCCGTTCAACCGATTCTTTTTGGTGTGCGTAGGGAAACCTTCCTCACGTCGCCTGGCCTTAGAGATGAGGTGTTTGGGCCTACGAGTGTCGTCGTTAGGGGGGGCGCCGAATCATTCGCTTCTATCGCAGAGTTGTATGAGGGTGAGCTTACCGCCACGATTCATGGCTCGGCTGAGGAGCAAGACTCGATGCGTCGGCTCTCGGATATATTGAGTCCCCGAGTTGGACGGTTGCTATTTCGGGGTTTCTCCCCTGGCGTTGAGTTATGTGATGGAGTGAATCACGGGGGGCCATGGCCGTCGGCCCTTGGACGCTCGACGGTAGTTGGTACCACATCGTACGAAAGGTGGTTGCGTCCGTTGTGTTTCCAGGATATGCCAGACGGTCTCTTGCCACTGGAACTCCGATCCGAGAACCCCCTCGGCTTGGTTCGCAGGGTAGATGATCGAAGAGAGACGCCTTCCTCTCAGTAGTTGATCGAGGACACATGCGAGCGCCGTAGTCGAGGTTTGTGTCCAGACCAGGGCATTGCAGCGAAACAGGGCGTGTGGGCTGGACCATTCAGGACCCCTTACATATGGGGAATATTCATTCCCATATGCTTGTAGGGTGCGGCAGGGTGCTGACCCCAGGCTCGGTCCGATGTAGCTTAGCTACGCGGACCAAAATGGAGAACAACAGCATGACAAGTGTCTCTGAATTCGATCCAAGGCAAATCATCGACTTTCTTAACCTGACATCTCGACTTAAGTCAGAGGTACGTCACTGTTGCGATGCCACGGGTGCCCGCGCCGAAAGTGTTGCCGAGCACTGTTTCCAGATGTCTCTGTTTGCCCTCTTGGTTCATCGCTACCTGGATGGGAACGTGGACGTTACGCGCTTGTTGAAGCTGTGTATCTGTCACGACCTTGTCGAAGCGATTGTGGGGGACACTCCGTATGTCGAGGGCGCAGATCGCACTAGCAAGCGGCAGATGGAGGAAGAGGGATTAAAGGTGCTCATCGAAAAACTCCCTCCCGACTTAGCACATGAGGTGTATGGCCTTTGGCATGAGTTTGAAGATTGCAAGACGGTCGAGGCTCGTTGCGCAAAAGCCCTTGATAACCTTGAAGCCCAGTTGCAGCATAACATTGCGCCGATAAGCACATGGGAGGAGCGCGAGTTCCCTATGGTATTTACCAAGATGGATAGGTGGTGTGACCATGATGCGGCATTACGAGCGCTTTGTGAGACTATCAAACAAGACGCGTGCCTCAAGATGGAGGCCGCTGGAATACGCCCGGCTGACCACAAAAGCCTCGGGAGATAGAGCGATTCGACTAAGATTTTTTAAAAAAGGGTATGGAGGCCCTTCATGCTTGTGGATAAAAACACCGAACGACAAGAGCAACCAACCTCTCCTCTTCTCGCGGAGGGTTTTAGGAGTGTCGATAGTCAAACCCGTGAGGAGCAGCGCCGGTGTGTTCAGTGTCTGAGCTTTATTAAAAGCAATCCTGGCTTTCTAAAGGTGCGGGACGTAGCTTTTGAAAAGCTGTTGTCGGGCGGCGATTCACTTACGGTCTATGATGTTGGCTGCGGAGCTGGTTTTGATACCCTGCAGCTGGCTCAATCGCTGCACGCTGGTCGGGTTGTAGGCATTGATATCAGCTCAGCTCTTATCGAAGAGGCGAGAAGTCGAGTGTCGGCACGGCCGACTCGAGTTCCTGTCGAGTTCATGACCGGAGACGCTCGTACGCTTACCACAGATCAACGACTCGGCGCTGGGACCGCTGATCGGGTGTACATGGAGAGAGCCTTACAACATATTCCGCGAGGGGATTTAGATCAGGTAATGCAGCAGTATCATTCTGCACTCAAACCAGGCGGGCTGTTTGTGTCTGTTGAGCCGAACTGGGAGCTCTTCACCGTTCGTTCGAGCGATATCGCTTTTTTCAGGAAACTGCATCATCACTGGGTTGATAGGTTTAATCACGGGGATGTTGCCATGAACGTTCCGGTGAGTATGCGGCGGGCTGGATTTGTTGATGTTTCATCAGAGGTAGTGCCGGTTGAATTCAATAGATTTAAAGATGGAGAGTTAGTATACGACTTCACTCGAACCGCCGAGGAACTCGTGACCAAAGGCGCAGCAACCGCCGACGAGGCGCATGGGTGGATTGAGCAACAGAGGCAAGCCGGCGACACCTTTTATTGTTGTCTCATGATGTCGGTGTGTTCGGGTAAAAAGGCATAACGGGTTGAATGGGCGTCGGTGATGCGCAACTCCGTATTTTTGGCTCAATCTGCAAAACAACTGGGAGTTGAGTCAGATCAGGAGCCCCAAAAAGATAAAGCGATTGGCCGCGTAGCTGGGGCTGCCTCCGCATGATCTTTCGCAGCGCTCCGGATGGGGGCGAGATACATCTACTACTTATGCGAAAATTCTTTCACGACTAGGCAATTTTCACAGACGGCACCGGCGAAATCGGCGGAAGTGCGGAACCTAGTTAGTCATTTTTGTGTGGGTGAGACGGGGGCGTATGCGGGATCTGATGAGGGCGAATTTCTCGTATGCCTCAACCGCGGGGCCGTAGCTTTCAGGAGCCATTCCCTCTTCAGTGGATGTCTAGGCCGCGGCTTTGATACTAGCGAATGACACCTTCACCCGAATGCCGAGCGCGGCGAGCACCCTGATCATCATCGAGGTTGAGATGTGGCGGGTATTTCGGTTCAGGAGCGCGGTGATTTTCGTTCGCGACGTGTGAGCTAACTCGGCGACCGCGGCATGGGTCAGCCTTCGTCGTTTGACGACCGCTATGATCTTATCGTTGAGCTCGACCCTAAGATCTATCTCTACGGCGTCCTCATCGGAGAGGTGGAGGAGACGGGTGAGTTCTTGAGCGGTTC
>JAULVA010000304.1:0-2484 GCA_032111275.1 Bdellovibrionota bacterium | reverse complement strand
TCGATCAGTGCTGTCAGGAGATCTATGAGGCCATAAGCCATCTTCAAAGTAAAACGAGCCACCTCGATATCCGAAAGCGTTGCAAGAACATCAAGAGCTTTGAGGACCAAGGGGACATCATCTTCCGTACGCAGATCTCCTCGATGTTCAAAAATGAATCTGACGCTATCCGCCTTCTTAAGCACAAAGAGTTCCTTGAGGGGCTCGAAGGAAGTCTTGATCTTTGTGACGATGTTGGGAACGTGCTCTCCACGGTGGTTATCAAGAACTCATAGGTTGTATGTCAGCTGAAATGCTTCTTGGCCTCGTCATAGCGGTAGTACTAGTCGCCCTGATATTCGACTTTATTAACGGATTCCATGACACGGCGAACGCCATCGCTACGGTGGTGAGCACCGGGGTCCTTCCACTTCGTACCGCTATTTATCTCGCCGCGCTCCTCAACTTCGTGGGAGCGCTCACCGGGACCGCGGTAGCGAGTACAATCGGAAAGGGTATCATTACCGCGGACACCATAACCCTCGTCGTGGTCTTCTCAGCTCTCGTTGGAGCGATCTTCTGGAACCTCTTCACCTGGTATTACGGGATTCCCTCCTCGAGTTCGCACGCGATGGTAGGAGGCCTCATCGGCGCTGGCCTCGCTCACAGCGGCATAGCGTCGATCCAGGGTCCTGGTCTCACAAAGATCTGCCTCAGCTTGGTGCTCAGTCCCCTTCTCGGCATGTTGGTAGCTTTCCTATTCATGATCCTGCTCTACTGGTTGTTCCGTAAAGCGGCCCCAGTAGGAGTAGCTCCCCTTTTCCGTCGGCTGCAGATGTTGTCAGCTGGCTTTATGGCCCTCTCGCACGGAAGTAACGACGCCCAAAAAACGATGGGCGTTATTACGATGTCGCTCGTAGCTGCGGGTTACATGATCATGCCGGAGACCGGCAAACTTTCGGTGCCAATGTGGGTAGTTCTCTCGAGCGCCGCGGCGATGGGTTTCGGTACCGCCGCCGGCGGAGTGAGAATTATTAAAACTCTTGGGACCAAGATTATCGACCTCAAGCCTATCCATGGCTTCGCGGCTGAGACCGCCGCCGCGTCTATCATCTTTACGGCATCCCATTTCGGGCTGCCGGTATCGACTACTCACTGTATCAGCGGCTCTATTCTGGGCGTAGGTTCGAGCCAGAGCGTGTCGGCGGTGCGATGGGGAATCACCACTCGAATCCTGTGGGCATGGGTCGTGACCATCCCAATCAGCGCGTTGAGCGCGTTTCTCGTCTACTGGCCCGCGAGCTGGTTGACGGGTTCAAACTAAGTGCGTGATTACTCAAATGCCTCTCTCGCCACTCCCCCGTACCGCGGACTCGACCACTCGAGAAGAGATAGTTTCCAAGCTTAGCAAACACGACATCTTCGACATGGTTGTCGTTGGTGGAGGAATTCACGGAGCAGCGGTCGCTCGGATAGCCTCGAAACTTGGCTTCTCCGTAGCACTCCTAGAGAAAGCTGACTACGCGGCCGCTACCTCAAGCCGAAGCTCCAAGATGGCCCATGGAGGATTACGGTACCTGGAGCTGCTCGATTTTGAGCAGGTCTTCGAGGGCATAAAAGCTCGAGAGGAGATGTTTGAGCATGTCGGGCACGTAGTACGGCCAGCTGAATTCCTTATCCCAGTTCCCCGTGGCCACCTCTTCTTTCGCGTCAAACTCAGCATCGGACTCTTTCTCTATGACCTCCTCGTGAGAAATCGTCAGAGACGTCATAGATGGATCCCCCGTTCGAAACTCGATTTTCTCGGGTTTCATAAAGGGCGGTCCGACCTCATGGGATGTTTCGTCTATACCGACGGACTGATGAGCGATACAAGACTCGTCATTGAGAATGTGCTTGCGGCCCGGCGCGCCGGCGCGGTGTGCGTCAATTACTGCGAGGCATCGGGTGTACATCGTGAAGAGGATGGCAGCATTAGAGTGGAGGCCCGAGACCTCATCACGCAGCAGGAGCTCACGGTACGAGCGCGGCTCGTTGTGAATTGCGCCGGCCCCTGGGCATCACAGCTTACCTTGAGTCGAGGTTCGCATATCATCTTTAGCAAACCGTGGACTGGGCCGAGTCTTTTCCTCCCCATTCCAGGTCGGGCGCGCTACTACTGGATATGGCCACATGCCGCTGGAACGATGGTAGGCACAACCGAACGAGAGATTACAGATGCCGAGCTCGATCCCCTTCCCTCTCGTGACGAGGTTGAGGAGATCCTGGGACGCCTCGCGAGAGATGTTCCGGATGCCGGGCTCTCGCGGGAGAACGCATGCCACTGCTTCGCAGGAATTCGCACCCTACCACGTCGAGGAACAAACGCGAGTTCAACTGTCCTCTCTCGAAAGCACATCTGGACTGAGGAGCGCGGCGTCCTTACCCTTTTAGGTGGAAAATACACTACCTCCTCGTGGACAGCCCTCGAAGGGGTACGTGCGGCCGCTCGCGCCCTCGGAAAAC
>JAULVA010000303.1:12283-15627 GCA_032111275.1 Bdellovibrionota bacterium | reverse complement strand
GAAAAACCCACCAAAACTGCCGGAATGGCAGAACCGACCGGCCCAAGATTGGGAACAATCTCCAAGATTCCTGCCAAAAGAGCCAGAGGCTCGGCATAGGGAATACCCAAAAATTTGAATACAGAGTTTTGCCCTTCTCGAAATCCAACGATCGGGCCGGAGGGAGTTTGTATTTGTATATGATTGGTCATAGTGATCGCCTCGTTTATTCGATGCCACGAGCTGAATTGTATTTCTCCCACATACGAATGCTGTGATCTAGTGGCTTATCTCCTCCGTTCTGACAGATGTCGCCAAAGCGTTGCAGTCCTATGCCCGAAGAGGCTTTAGTCTATGCATCAGCATCCTAGACCCTATCGCCTCTCGTCGATTCTAATGATCTTCCGACTCAGGTCGTTATGAAGTTGCGTCGTGCGCCTATGAAGCTCGGTTATCTTCCGCTCTGCCTTTAGGTTTACCTCGTATTCTTTATCGTTTCGGTCCCGTTCCTTCGCCGAGTTTAAGTTTTGCGCGAGGAGCACAACGATGCTCAAGAAAATGGCCTTAAGGGATACCGACATCGTGAGGAATCCGAACGGATAGGGATCGAACGCCGCGATGCCGGGGATTAACTCCACGTTGATAAGGATCCACCCCAGGAATATGAGGGCGTTGAGCGCGAGGAACGGCATACTGCCACTGAAATCCGCGATCCCTCGTTCCTCGTGCCATGAAGGCATAGGTTATCGCTTGGGAGCAGGGGTGCTATTCACACTGGAAATGATAGTACTATCTTGATATTCTTCAGAGAGTTGTCTCTGCAAGTCTGATAAGCAATTCAGCGTCCCGGCGATCGTCTACACACTGGAGGAAACCATGAGTTACCTCTCTGCGACAATCAGGATTCGCTGACAACTTGTCGGAGGGGGCAGAACTGGCGGAGGTGTGTCGACGCTAGCAGATTCAGCATTACACCTCATGAAGACTGAAACAGCATATGCTATGTCGGATTGGTTTAAGCGATATGGGATGTCCTGATGGCCTTTAAAATATCTCCTCAAGCGGAACGAATACTCGCCGAGATTACCTGGAACGCCCGAGCTCCTATTGAGGAGATCGCTCGCAAATTGAGAATGCGGGCTCATACCGTTCGCCGGATTGTGGGTAATTAAGAGGAAGCCCTGAATTTTAAACCTGTTTGCTGGACACATCCCTACCTACTTGGGGAGATACCGTTCCGGACCTTTTTTCGATTAAAAGGTGGAAGCCCTCAACGAGTTCGGGAGTTTGTAAGCTTCATGAAGTCGTCCCCGCAGGTGAGTTGGTTCGTGTCGCTCATAGGACAGTTTCAGTATTGCGTCACCGTGCGAGCAGCTGGCCACCTCGCCCTGTTGGAGTTCTTTGAGGTTGTCGATAAAAAATTTGGGGACATGATCCTGGACAAGAGTGTTTCGACGGTTGTGAATCTTACCTGCTACTCATCGGCGCTTGCGAGCTACGGGGTGAGACCTCGCTCACAGCTGGAGTATTCAGCGGTGCCTAATCGAGTTGAGCTAAGCGACCTCGATCGCAAAATCGTAGATTTCTTGCGGGATAAGCCCCTTGCTAGTTTGCCAGAGGTCGGCCGGGTGCTAGGGGTAGGTTCCACCACCATAGCGTACCGATTCAACCGACTCGTTACCACGCAAGCGATCCTTGGTTTCGGATATGCCTACGACACCGTTAACTTACAGGATAACGAATTCTTAGTGTCCATTTCGACGAGAGGGCTCGGGTCCCCTTGTTTCGACTTGCTAGCGAAACTTTGTGCGGAAGATGGAAGGGTCTGGTGGCTTGGGAGATTCATCGGGCAGTGGGATATTCAGCTCTCCCTTAGTGTCAAGAAGGCTCACGACCTCGATCTCTTTGTTCATCAGATGCACGCCATTTGTGGCGATCAAATAGAGGAGATTAACATCCACACCTTCGGTAGTTTTTACCGAGATCGGTAGTGCTGGCCGTGCTTCATCCCTGCTAACCTTGATCTTGTTGAGGATAGTTATGACCTGTATGACGACTAACTCTCGTTGTAGGTCACGGGACACTCTAAGAACTTTGCGAAAAATAGGGCGGCAAAGGCGTCGACGCCCTCTGGATGCAGCCACTTGTAAAGGAGGGGGCCCTCACCTTTGAATCCCGATTCGTCGTCTTTCTTCTCCCGTATCCGACCAGCTGCGAGCCAAGGGAAACGTTAACCACCTAGCGCCAACAACTCAGGGTGGGTCACCGACATCGACGGCAAGCCAATCGCCAAAGCCTGCTGTGAAGCGATTCGCCGAGAGCCTCCTCAACGCGTGCCAATCATATATTTAGAAGAGGCACGAACGTGCGTGAAGCGCGACAAGGGTGAATAGGATCTGGTTTTTTCCTGCCCTCGGGTGATATCCGCAAGGCGCTTGGAGCCCTAGCGCCTCTCGTCGATCTTGATGATCTGCCGACTGAGGTCGTTATGAAGCTGCGTAATCCGCCGATGAAGCTCGGTTATCTTCCGCTCCGCCTTCAGGTTTACTTCGTACTCGATATCGTTTCGGACCCGTTCCTTCGCCGAGTTTAAGTTTTGCGCGAGGAGCACAACGATACTGAGGAAGATCGCCTCAAGGGATACCGACATCGTGAGGAATCCGAACGGATAGGGATCGAACGCCGCGATGCCGGGGATTAACTCCACGTTGATAACGATCCACCCCAGGAATATGAGGGCGTTGAGCGCGAGGAACGGCATACTTCCGCTGAAGTCCGCTAACCGGTTGGCGATCCGTTGGGAAAGGGAGAGGTTGCTCTCGAAGGCGATGTTGACGTTGCCAGATGGGCCCCCCATCAAAAGGTGATCCGCTTCCCGAAGTCGTCGAGAGAGAGCATGGCGAGGAGGTCGATACTCGCTTCAGGCTTCCGCCGTAAAAATGCGAGCAGTGCGGCGCGAGGAAACTTCCACAACGAGCTCTCTTCAGTGGTACGAGCGCATGCTGAACGGGGGCCCGGATCAAAGACGGAGGTCTCACCAAAGATATCCCCCGGCGAGAGCGAGGTGAGAACGATCTTCTCTCCGGCGAAATCGTGGACGTAGATCTCAACGGAGCCCGACTGAACGATAAAGAGGGAGTCTCCTCGCTCCCCTTCAAGGAAGAGATGAGCATCGGCGGCTACCTGTTTCTCCTGTAATACCTCGTGCAGAGCGGCGATCTCGGCATCATCGAGCAAGGAGAAGAGCTTAACTGAGCGAAGGAAGTCGAGATGGTGACGGGCTCCTAGGAAGGGTGTTTTTTAAACGTACCAAGAATGTGAAAGATCTCAACAGAGATATACGTTCCGGGATGAGTGTGCGAAGG
>JAULVA010000303.1:0-12273 GCA_032111275.1 Bdellovibrionota bacterium | reverse complement strand
TCACCACGCAGTTACCCGTCGAGCACTGGCACTCCTGGATCGGCGATCCGACGATCGCCGACGCGATCCTCGACCGGCTGCTCGCTCGCGAACACCGCATCACGCTCAAAGGCGAATCCCTGCGGCGTCTGGACGCGGATGAGCTTTCTCCGGTCGAGGGTGCGCACCATGCCGCGTGGCAGTTAGGACATCTGATTCTGAATGAGCGCCGAACCGTGGAGGCGATCCAAGCGGGAGGGGGCGTTGAACTTCCGCAGGGGTTTGAAGAGGCTCACGGAAAGGAGGCTCCACTCTCCTCTAGGGAGGGCGCTCTCAAGGTGTCTGAGTACCTCGCCTTGATGAAGGCGCAGCGAGCTAAAACCAAAGAGATTCTAAAGTCCCTGAGCGATACGGAGCTTCACCACCCCGCACCCGAATTTATGCGTGGGTACGCGAAGAGCGTGGCCTCGGCGTTTATCACCATCGCGAGCCACGAGATGATGCACTCCGGGCAGATCGCGGTTATTCGGCGGAAGTTGGGGAAGGGGGTGGTGATATAGGGGGGGTCGCATTGCCCCCGGAGGGCCCGTCTCCCGACGGGCCGGAATCGCGGCCGTCTTCCCTGTCCGCGATATCCATCGCGATTCAATTCGATAGATCTGTACATACCCGGCCCGTAAGGATACGGGCCCTCCGGGTGGGTGCGGAATGTTCCGGAGGGCCCGTCTCCCGACGGGCCGGAATCGCGACCGTCGTTCCATTTGGCGATATCAATTGCGATTCAATTCGATGGAGCGGCACATACCCGGCCCGTGAGGACACGGGCCCTCCGGGTGCCGTGGGCCGACCTTCTTTAATATCAAATGGTTAGGTTCGTTACCTCGCCCCGCGGAAAAAATCTCGGGCGCTGTGTTTAGATTTTTCGGTGTGGTACTATTTGGCGCGGTAGTTTTTCCAAGTAGGGATATGCGAGGCATATCGGTCGTAATTCCAGTTTACAACGAGGAAGAGAACGTAGCTGAGGGATTTCGCGAAGTTGCGGGTGTCCTTGAGACGATAGGGATGCCGTACGAGATCATCTACGTCGATGACGGTTCTCGTGACACCACCGTCGCCACCCTCCTTGAAGCGGCAGGCAACGACCCTCACCTCCGACTTATTCAGCTCCGCCGCAACTTCGGTCAGACCGCCGCGATGTCAGCCGGTTTCGATCACACACAGTACGATATCGTCATCGCCCTTGATGGTGACCTTCAGAACGATCCGAAAGAGATCCCACAGCTGGTAGCAAAGCTCGGTGAGGGGTACGACCTCGTGTGCGGATGGCGCAAAGCTCGCCGCGACAAGTTCGTGAGCCGTCGCCTTCCGAGCATGATCGCCAACCGATTGATCTCGTACTGCACGGATGTTCGCCTCCACGATTATGGATGCACGCTCAAAGCTATGACCGGTGATATCGCTCGTGGTCTTCGCTTGTATGGAGAGATGCATCGATTCATTCCAGCGCTCGCCAACGAGATGGGCGCGAAGATCGTTGAGGTTCCTGTGAACCACCGTGAGCGCAAGTTCGGTACCTCGAAGTACGGAATCTCGCGCACAATTCGAGTGGTGCTTGACCTCATCACCGTGAAGTTCCTGCTCGGATACTCGAAGCGTCCGATTCATCTCTTCGGTCTCGTTGGAGCGGCTTCCGGGTTGTTCGGTATCGCTCTTCTCTCGGTTCTTACCTTTCAACGGCTCTTCCAAGAGGTTCCGATGGGTAACCGACCATTACTCTCCCTCGGTGTGATGATGGTCATCATCGGCATGCAATTCATGGTGTTCGGGCTCCTCGCTGAGGTGCTGGCGCGAACCTACTACGAGTCGCAGAGCAAGAAGACCTACGTTGTTCGACGAGTGTTTACCGGCCTTGATGTCGATGGCAGTGCACCGTGGAAGCGCAAAGCGGCGAACTAACATCTCTTGACCGATCCGCGCGACGCCCTATCCGTTTGCTGCTCGATGGCCGCAAGGTGAGGGACGGTGGGATCGGTGTGTACACCGATAACCTCATCACCGGATTACTTGAGATCGGAGGCGTCGCTATCACCGTGTTGTATAGCGACGCGCGGTGTCGCGACGTTTCATACGCCTCACAGGTAGCGTGGTTGTGGGACGGCGCTCGTCCGTACTCCCTCGATGAGATGTTCAGGATGCCATCGCGCATCGACTTCTCTCGCTACGATATCTTCCACACACCACACTACATGCTCCCGTATCGGATCCCGATACCCACCGTTGTTACGGTCCATGACCTCATCCACATCACCCATCCGGAGAAGCTCTGGTATCCATCGGTGGCGAAGTTCCTCATTCGCTCCGCCGTGCGCCGAGCGGATGGTGTGCTCGCGGTAAGCCGCCATACCCGGAGCGCCGTGTCCTCGCTCACCGGAGCCGCAGACGCCAAGGTGCGGTACGTTCCGAACGCGATCTCGCCCCGCATCCTTGAGCCCTTCACAGAGGCTCCTCACAACGACGACGCGCTCCCGTATCTCCTCGCGCTCTTCTCGAACACCAAGCCTCACAAAGGGTTGCGAGATCTCGTGGCGGCGTACCAAGCGTTTCGTGAGGGACGTCGGTGGGAATCATACGCGAAGGTGTGCCCAACCCTTCATCTCGCTGGATTCGGCGCGCAGGAGCTTCTCGATTCGCCATCTGAACGCGCGGACATTGAGCGGATCGAGGGTGTGCGGATCGTTGGTGCCCTCTCTGACGCTCACCTTCGCGCCGAGTTGCGGGGAGCGTTGGCGCTCGTCGTTCCCTCCCGTGTTGAGGGGTTCTGCTTGCCCGCTGTTGAGGCGCAAGCTGTTGGAACGCCGGTCATCTGTCGCCCGGTTCCGGCGTTGCTTGAATTAGTGACCGAGCGCGATACGGTGGCGCAGAGCTTCTCGATCGCCAGTTTGACGAAGGCGATTGAGGAGAGCCTTGAGAGCGCGCGGCGATCGGATCGCGCTCCCCTGCGCGCGCACCTCGATCTTTACTCCTGCGCTAACGTCGCCTCGATGGTACGATCGGAGTACGAACGGATACTCACCACAAGGAGCAGGTCGTGAGAGTAGCGTTGGTGCACGATTGGTTGACGGGGATGCGGGGAGGCGAGCGGTGTCTTGAGGCGTTCCTCTGCGTCTATCCTCAGGCCGATATCTTCACCCTCGTACACGTTCCAGGAAAAACCTCCCCGCAGATCGACCAACGGGTCAAGGTAACCTCGTTTCTCAACAAAGTTCCGCGCATTGAGAAGTTGTATAAGGTGTTTCTGCCACTCTATCCCCTCGCGATCCGTTCCTTCGATTTCACCGGATACGACCTCGTGATCTCGTTAAGCCACGCCGCCGCGAAGAACGTCCATGTGCCGCCCGGGATTCCCCACGTGTGTTACTGCTTCACCCCGATGCGATATGTGTGGGACCAAGCGTCTGCCTACCTTCGTGGTGTGAAGTACGTGTGCGCGTTGCCACTCATCTCCCTTTTGCGTCGGTGGGACGCTCAAGGAGCAAAGCGCGTCTCTCATTTCATCGGCATCAGCACCTTCATTAGCGCGCGAATCCGTCGGTTCTATGGCCGATCGTCCACCGTCATCGCCCCACCGGTGCGCATGAGCGATGAGGTGTCCTTTGAATTGACCCCTGAAGAGCGGGAGTTTTTCGAGCGACATCCTGAGCCGTTCTTCCTGTGCGCGGGCGCGCTCGTTCCCTATAAAAAGATCGATGTCGCCGTGAAGGCCTTTAACCAACTCGGGCACCCTCTGTGGGTCGTTGGTGGTGGTCCTGAGCAAGCATCGCTTGAGGCGATAGCTGGTCCGAACGTTCGGATCCTCGGTCGCGTGAGTGAGGCGTTTTTGTGGGAGTGCTATCGCCGATGTCGGGCGCTTGTCTTCCCCGGAGTCGAGGACTTCGGGATCGTTCCCGTTGAGTGCCTGTCGGCGGGACGGCCGGTTGTCGGCATAGATGCCGGGGGGTTGCGCGAGTCGGTGGTTGGATTCAGACCGTGGCAGGGTTCCAATCTTGTCCCCGCCGAGCACACCGGTATATTTGTACCTAAAGATAAGTGTGGCGATGTCACCGCCCTCGTCGAAGCGGTTCGATCCTTTGGCGATGTTGAGCAGCGGTTCGATCCAGCCACACTAAAGAGCCGAGCTCGTCAGTTTAGTTACGCGAATTTTTTCAAGGCATGGACCTCATTTTTGGAGGAGGTCGGGTTGCGGAAAGCCCCTCGTCAATCGAACGTTGAGCGAGTTGCGGCTAGTTACGAGGTGTAATGCTCAAGCAGAAGCGACAATTGTTTGAATACCTCTTCATGGTGGCCGACCTCGCGGTCGTAAGCGCCGCCTGGATCGTCGCGTACGCTCTCCGATTCATGACCGATCTCGTACCGGCCGATAAGGGAGTTCCGGAGTTCGCTCCCTACCTCTCAATGACCGTATTCGTCTGGCTTATCTGGGCCTTCGTGTTCCGTCGCATGGGACTCTATCGCCCGATGCGTGGAGTGCGCCGTACCCGCGAGCTCTGGGTACTCATCAACGCGAACGCGCTCGCGATTCTGCTCCTTATCTCTATCACCTACCTCTTCCGAGAGAAGAGCGTGCAGTTCTCTCGACTCGTGTTCGTCTATTTCTGGGCCCTCGCCACATTGTTCACGATCGTGCAGCGAACGTCGCTCCGGTTCTTGCTCCGGGAGTTGCGTCGCAAAGGGTACAACCTCCGGTATATGTTGATCGTTGGCGCTGGAAAGGTCGCTGGCGATCTCGCGAGTCGGGTTCGGCTGCACCAGGAGCTTGGTGTTCAATTGCTTGGGTGTCTCTCAAAGCACGGCGATGAGAAGCGAGGCTCGGGCGGTATTCCGGTTGTGGGACGATATGAAGATGTGAAGAAGTTCATCGGCCGTACCGACATCGATCAGATCGTGGTGGCGCTCCCGTTGGAGGATCACCAGATGCTCCCCACCATTATGGAGCAACTCAAGGATTCTATCGTCGACATCAAGATCGTGCCTGACCTCTACCAGTTCGCCAGTTTGGGGGGAGCTATCGAGGAGTTCGAGGGGCTCCCGGTTATCAGTCTCCAAGAGTGTCCGCTCGACGGCATCAATCTCTTTACCAAGCGGGTCGTCGACCTCGTGGTTGGCTTCGGTCTCCTTGTCGTCTTCTCGCCCCTCATGCTTTTTATCGCGCTCTTGGTGAAGTTGACCTCCCGCGGCCCGATCTTCTTTAAACAGGAGCGGGTGAGCTTCGACGGAACCCGGTTTAGCATCGTGAAGTTCAGAACGATGTACACGAACGCCGAAAGCCAGGGTCCGGGATGGACTACCCCAGGGGACAATCGGGTTACGCCGTTAGGAAGACTCCTTCGCTCCACCAGCCTCGATGAGCTGCCACAACTTCTGAATGTACTAAAAGGGGATATGTCGATCGTCGGGCCCCGACCGGAGCGTCCGGTGTTTATTCAGGAGTTCAGGCGACGGATTCCCCGGTACATGCTCCGACACAAGGTGCCCGCGGGCATCACCGGATGGGCGCAGGTTCACGGCTGGCGCGGCGACACCTCGATCGATAAGCGGATCGAGTACGATCTCTACTATATCGAGAACTGGTCACTTATCCTCGACCTCAAGATCCTCTGGCTCACCCTCTTTAGAGGGTTCCGCAACCGAAACGCCTATTAACCGTCCTCTCATCCAGGACGCCCACGTTTGCATCCTTTCCAGAACCTCCTCTCTGATCTAACCTTTCCTCTATGCGAAACCTCGCCGTCTTTCTGATGATCTCTCTCTTCGCGGGTTCTACCGTGACTGTGGCCGCTAAGGACATTCAAAAGCGTCTTGCGCCGGCGAGCGATGCCGACCGAGCGGCTCTTCAAGAGATATTGAAGGACATTCAGGGCGAGAAGGTCATCCCGGCGGTGAAGGCGGAGATGCCGAAAGAGGAAATGCCCGCTCGTACCACCGGTAGCTATTTAGTCCGTCGGGATATTGATCGTTTAAAGAAATTTATTATGAGCTTTGTCAGTCCCGAGGCGTCGGATCCGAGTGAAGCAGAGTAAGGAGCAACCAAGTACATGAGATGTTCCCAGGTCCTCTTTGTCGTTCGTACTTTGGCCTCGCTCCTGATGGTCGCGGTCATCCCCACAACGCTCTCAGGATGCGTGTTGGTACCCTTCATACAAGCTTTCAAGGAGGTGGGAGCGACAGAGGGTGATCGTATGGCGCTCCTCGATAATGAGATAAAGGGTTTTAACTCAGCGATCGTGTGGGGAAACCACACTGAGGCCGCGTCGTACGTCGCCCCTGAGAGTCAGCTCACGCTCTCCTCGCAGTTCAAGGACACCACCGAAGAGGAACGGATCGTCGATACGAAGGTCACGAATGTGGTGTGGGGTGATGGCGCGCGAGAGGCGACCGTTCAGGTAAAGACTAAGTTCTATCGTGTTCCGGTGTACATCGTGAACACTCGCATTGAGGAACAGAAATGGACATGGAGTACCGGCTCCTGGAAGCTGGTTGATCGCACGGTGCGTGAGGGATAGGTGGTACAGAGGATCTTGCTCAACATCCCTGGGGAGCCAAGGCAAAACAACGCATTCGCCTTGTTTTATATAGGTGTGAAGCCCATGTGGTCGCGAAAACGCGATAGGAAAGCGGTGCGGCAGCACCGCTACCTAGCAAAAGCACGCGATAGCGGGGTTTTGCCTCTTTTCTCTAGGATTCTTCGCCGCGTTGTGCCCATCGCGATGCTCGCGGTCGTCGTGAGCGGATGCGCACTCTTCGCTCCAAAAGCCAAAACCCAAGGTGCGGGCGGATTGCCCATCGAGGCGACTGCCGGACTCGATCCTGATGTGACGCCGTTCGTCTTAGAGGTCATGGACGAGAGTAACGACGGCAAAAAGCTCGTCGTCAAAGGTCGTATCATCCCTAAGACCACCAAACCCGCCTCAGAGGTCGTGGTTCGCCTCTCCGCTCTCGATAAAGCCGGAGAGGAGCGGGTCTCCTTCCACAACATGAAGGATCTCCTCGCTGGGTCCGGTTCTCAAGGAAAAGGGGACCCGATGCTCGAAAAGGGGGTCGCCCAACCCTTTACCCTCTCCATGCCCCTGGGCGGCATTACCAGCTATCAGCTTGAGGTGTTGTGGGGGAAAGATGCCGCTCCGTTCTCGCCGGTCGAGCCCCGTTCTAGCGAGAAAAAGACACCTAAGGAGTTCATCGCGTTGCGGAATTTGGAGGTTTACCGCGTTCCAGACGCGAGCTGCGCGACCCCGAACGAGTGTGTCCTCAGATTCACGATTACAGGTGAGATGTTCAACTCCGGCACCGCGATCATCCGCGATGTGGTGATAGTGGCCGGTTTTGCCCCGGCGGATGCGCTTGATTTGGACTCCCAAATTCTTGAGAATGAGAAACGCGTTGAAGTGCCTAATCTGCGGTTAGCACCAGGGGCTTCGCAACGCTTTAAGTTGTCGTTGGATAAGCTTGTTCCCGTCTCAACGACCGTAGCTCCGCAGCCGGTAGTGCGCATCGCGTCGTTCCGTTCGGAATAGTTCCGAAGCGAGGGATGCCTCGGTTTGGGATAATCATGGTAAAAGTTACTCGTATGTCATCGTCGTGTGAAAACGAAACCGATCGAACGGACTCGTCCCCTGAGCAGGTGAAGCCAGGTGTGTATATTCGCACCTTCGGTTGCGCGATGAACGAACACGACACGCGGAAGCTCTACAAGATCCTTGAGAAGGACTACCAACCCGTGGACGCGCCGGAGAAAGCGGAGCTTGTCCTCATTAATACCTGCAGTGTTCGAGAGAAGGGGGAGCAGAAGCTTTACAGCACTCTCGGAGAGATGCGCGAGCTCAAGAGCGTCAATCCGAACATGATGGTCGGCGTGTGCGGGTGTGTGGCGCAACAGGAGGGCGAAGCGCTCCTCAAAAAGGGGCGAAACGTGGATATCGTTTTCGGCACCCATAACCTCTCCCTCGCGCCCTCCCTCATTCAGCTCAGGAAACAGGGCGCCCCACCACAGGTCGCGATTAACTATCGAGAGGATTGGGAGGAGTTGCCCCTTGGATTCGCGGAGACTGATCCATCGAAGAACGGGAAGGCGAATCACGTTACCGCGTTTATCTCTATCAGTCGCGGGTGCAATAAGAGCTGTTCGTACTGCATCGTCCCGACGACCCGTGGCCCAGAGGTTTCTCGCGCGCTCGCTGAGATCGAGCGAGAGGTGCGAATCGCGGTGCACCGAGGGGGGCGAGAGATCGTTCTTCTCGGCCAAACGGTAAATTCCTACGGTTTGGACCTCTCTCCCCGTGTGTCGTTTGTCCATCTTCTTGAGCGCATCTCGGCGATCGATGGAGTTGAGCGCATTCGATTTACGAGCCCGCATCCCCAAGAGATTCGCGCCGACTTCATCGAATGTGTGAGTACGAACCCGAAGGTGTGTCGTCACATCCACATGCCGTTGCAATCGGGAAGCGACCGCATCCTCAAATTGATGAACCGCAACTACCGCCGAGCGAAGTACCTTAAGATCATCGAGGATCTTAAAGCTCGAGTTCCGGACATGGCGATTACCACCGATTTCATCGTTGGATTCCCTGGCGAAACCGAGGATGATTTCCAACAGACCCTTGAGATAATGGATATCGTTCAGTTCGATCTCAGCTATTCGTTCGCGTTCTCCCCTCGACCGGGAACGCCCGCCGCGTCGATGCCCGAACTGATAACACACGAGGAGAAGCTTCAACGCCTGCAGATCCTTCAAGCCAAGCAGGAGCGGATCCAGAGCGCCCGGCTTGAGCAGTGGGTTGGTAAGACCGCTGAGGTGCTCATCGATAATCACAATCGCATGGATGAGCGGTGCTTCCAGGGACGTATCTCGCAAAATTTCGTCGTGAATTTCACGCAGCCGTATGATGGGCTCTCGTTGGGTTCGTTAGTGAAGGCGAAGATCACCGGACGTAAGCGATATACGTTGGTGGGGGAGCTTGTCTAGCGGATACCCGGAGGGCCCGTCTCCCGACGGGCCGGAACCCGCGACGGAGTGTTCGTGCATACCCGGCCCGTAAGGATACGGGCCCTCCGGATGCTGGACGCTGTCCCGAGGGCGTAAGGACGTAACCCTCCCTCCTCGCGCTCTTTCAAAGATTTTCCGTGCCCCTTTCCTCGCTCAGGGGGTATACTACTGAAATTGTGTCGTATCGAGTCCCGCGGGATAGGATTTTCACTGCCATGGTACAAGAGGCTGCTATCGAGATGTTTGTGGGTGGGTTGGTCATGGATCCAACGACCCAGGCACCTATCGTGGTGTTAAAGGATGAGACCGGGAGCGTCACCTTACCGATCTGGATCGGCATCAATGAGGCGACCTCTATCGCCAGCGCGATAAAACAGATCGCTATGGCTCGCCCCCTGACGCACGACCTCTTCTATGACCTCCTTCAACAGTTGGGGATGACGGTCCAGCGAATCGTTATCACCGAGCTTCGCGAGTCTACCTATTTCGCTGAGCTCGTCCTCGGTCAGGGTGATAAGGCGTTTGTGTTGGATGCCCGCCCAAGTGACGCGATCGCTATGGCGATCCGCGCCTCCGCTCCGATCTATGTCGCGCAACAGGTGCTTGAGCAGGCGAGGGTAGCTTTCGCCTCCCAAGCTGAGATTCCGGCACCACCTGCCCGCCAAGGGGAGGGGGAGGCTGCCGAGGAGGCCGCGGAGGGCGAAGAGCCCCCATCGAGCGATTTTCAAGCGATCGATAAGGAGCGGTGGGAGGAGATCCTGAGCCAGCTCGACCCGGATGACTTTAAGTATAAGATGTAAGGTCACCTTCCACCTGTACTTTTGAGGGGTCCTCTGCTACGAAACGGGGTATATTTTCTCAAGGTCCTTCCAGCGGCGCTTCGTCGCGGAGCCAGGCTGCTCAGTAGGTAGGAAAAGTATCTAGGAAAGAGGTATCGTTGTGTCGACCACCCCAGTAACTAAGGACCCATCCCAGGATAAGGCTCCTCGTACCCCTCCACGCAATATCTTTGAAGATCCCGCTATCGCTGTCGCGGCTCAGAATGATCCCTTCGCTCGTTGGGTTGTGAAGAACTGGCGATCTCTCGTAGCGGTGCTCCTCGCTGTCGCGGCGGTCATGTTGGGATACGATCGATTCACCACCGTCGCGTTAGAGAAGCGCTCATCGGCCACAGCCACCTTGAACTCGGTGCAAGAGAGTTACCACCAACTCTTGACCAAGGAGGAGTCGCTCGTGACGTTGCGAGCTGATGAGGCCGCGCAAACGGATGCCGCCGAGAAGGCGAAGATTACCGAGAAGATCCAGGCGACCTCTCGAGAGATCGATCAGCTGAAAGATAAGGTAACCTTGATGGTCGAGTCCCTTGATTCGTCCGCGCCCTTCGGTACGTTGAAGGAACTCTACCAAGGACTCCTCGCGGCGCGGCTCAAGAACTACGACAAAACGCAATCTGTGTTGGCCGCTACCCAATGGGAAGCTGTTGGAAAGCCTGACTCATCCGAGCGCTTCGTGGCGGAGCTTCTCGCGTTCGGATTGGCGCGATCGCTGATCGATTCAGACGCGCACCGTGAGTTCGCGCGTGCTCAGCTTGCGATTATTGCAGAGCGTGGTTCCTTCGCCGCGGTGCCGGCGGCGACGACGCTCACGATGATCGCGGTTTCTGACGATGAGAAGACTCAGGCGCAGGATCTCGTGACGAAGTTGCGCGCGAAGTATCCGAGCCAGCAGCGATTCCTCTCTAACCTCGAAGATAGTGAGTCATAATGAGCGGGAGCAAGCTGCCGTACCGGCTGATTGCGTTTCTCACGCTCATCAATATCCTCAATTTCTTTGATCGATACATCGTTCAGGCGGTAGAGCCACTCCTGAAGAGTGAATTCGGACTTACGAATCAGCAGTCCGGCTTGCTCGGCGCGGCGTTCGTCGTGGGGTACACCATCTTTTCGCCTCTCTTCGGATTCTTCGATAACCGTGTGGATCGACGGATCCTCATGGCGTGTGGGCTCGTGGCGTGGAGCCTCTTCACCGGATTGACCGGACTCGCTTCAGGTTTTCTCTTCTTCGTCATCGCTCGCATGTTGGTGGGAGTAGGAGAGGCGAGCTTCGGCGCGATAGTGCCGAGCTTCCTCAAGGGTAGGGTTCAGGACATGGTAGCGCTGAACTCGGCGCTCTCAATCTTTTATGTCGCGATACCGGTAGGGTCCGCGCTCGGCTATATCGCGGGCGGGCAGCTTGCGGCGACGTGGGGTTGGCGTGAGGTCTTTCTTCTCGCTACGATACCTGGGCTCATCCTTCCCCTCGGTTTCATGTTCATCTCAAAGGAAGATCGGGCTCAAGCGCCGCAGGAATCGCGACCTTCCTTCGCTAAGGGGGTCGCCGCTATCTGTCGAGCGCGAGTGCTTCGTCTCTCTATCCTCGGGTATATTCTGCAAACCTTCGCCCTCAACGGTGTGGCGATGTTTGTGGTCCGACATGTGGCGAGTCTCGGTATGGTCGCCGAGGATGCCGCGAAGTATTTCGGCTATAATCTCGCGGTGACCGGATTTATTGGCGCGCTTGGTGGAGGTCAACTCGCCTCCAGATTGGTGAAGGGATCCTCGATGCAAGTTCGAGGGTTGCTTCTCTTTGTCGCGATCACAACTCTCATCGGCGTTCCGTTCTTGTCGGGCGCGTTTCTCTCGTCATCTCCCCGTCTGTTTTTCGTACTCTGCTTTGTCGCGCAGATAACGCTCTTCGCCGGTACGGCGCCCCTTAATTCAGTGCTCGTCGCGCGCGCTCCGAACGGGCTCGAAGCGTTTACGCAGGGGATCACGATCTTCGCTATCCAACTTTTTGGCGCCGCGTTCGCACCGGTCATCATCGGCGGTGTCGCGGATCTCCTGCTCAGTATGATTGGACTTCCCGAGGCTCGTGCGCTTGCCCTCGGTTTGCAGATCTCATCCGTGGCGATGGTGTTAGCGGGAGTTGTCTGGCTAAGGGCGGCGCGTCTTGAGCGACAGGAATTTTCCGTAGCGAATGCGAAATAACCTATGAAGCCCCACCATGGGTGCGGTACACTCACCATAGAAGGTGATGTGAGTAGGTCACGCAATTGGCTATAGATTGATAGTGTCGTAAGCCTTTTGGTAGTAAAAAAGTTTTAAGTAAGTAAGGCTAAGTAAACAAGTTGCTTGTATTGTGGAATGAAAATTATGAGTTTAAGTTTAGTTGTAGAATTGAAGTAAAAAACCATGGTGAAGCAAATGTGCTTCCTTGTG
>JAULVA010000302.1:0-4338 GCA_032111275.1 Bdellovibrionota bacterium | reverse complement strand
GCTCCGGTACGACTCAAGGCGTGCTTCTGGCGGAAGAGAGCGATCGAGCCAGGGTTCCACAGTTGCGGCTGAAGGCTTCGAGAGCGGATCGAGCGCCTGCTCCTTCGGAGCGTCCGAAGCGCCAAAAGCCCGCGCTAATGTATGTACAAGTCCTCCGAACATCACTCGTGCCTATCCTAACCTAAGAGCCCCTTAAGCTTGCCTGCAAATCCTCCCCGTTGCTTCTCGCCTACCGCGGCCGCGAGTGCGTCTGCGCTCCCTGCTTCTAGTCCTGACTCCTTCTCAATCACCGTTCTCGCCCGAGCGGCGAGCGCGTCTAATTTTTGCGCGACAGGAACGGTTTTACCCTCAAACACAACAGCGCCCGTGGTGCCGAAGATCCGATCCTGAACGAGCTTCTCAATCGCGGGGCGATCCTCGGGTCTCGCGCGCTCCAGGTAGGTTCGCGTGATCGCCCGCAGCAGAGTTTTGCCCATGTCGATGCCGACATCTTTGTTTCGCACCTGGAAGTTGTTGATGTATTCAGCAACTTTGAACATGTTATCCATCACCACTGGGTTTCTTTGCGGATCGTCGGAGTCGCCCACGTTAAAATGTTTGTCCATCGTTTGATGAATAGCGACCATCGTCTCGGCGATAGCCGCGCCAAGTTCCGGGGCGGTCCTCACATCTAGCGACGCTCCCCGGCTCGCCGGCCCAGCGTCATTGCCAAGTTGATAGGTGAAGATCTTTCGAGCCGTCATCTTAATCGAATCATCCGACGCTGCACCGAAACGCATCCATTCCAATCCGCGGGAGAGCGCTGGATCCACAGGCTTACGATCAAGGTACCCATCAACAGGGTTGTTGGTAAACATTATGAACGTTCGGGGACCCCGATTGACAGTACGCCCGCCATCCTCAAAGAGTTGGATGGAATCAGCGAGTTTCCCCTGCTCACCTCGTATCCGTAGGAGCGAGTTCAGGACAGCCGGCTTCGCCAAACCCGCTTCTTGAATGTGGCAGATGAATCCCTCTGCCCCCTCGCGGACGCGAAACTTCCCATCGACGCACTCACCAGTAAACGCCTTTGGAATGGCGCCGAGTTGGAAAACAAACCCAGTCGTGTCTACGCCAAGTCCCGCCTCCTTGGCGAGCCCTGAGAGCTGCGCCTGGTACATCTTTGCCTTGTCTTCAGCCGACACTCCATCACCGGTGTTTTGTATCCCGGCGTCTATCTCTCTCAGCCGCTTTTGTCCCTGTGGCGACTCGATGAAAGCCTTCCACCGCGCTTGAGTCTCGCTCGATGCCCCTTCCGCCGGGACCCACTTTCCGATCAGATCACCAACGTCGGTCTGCCCCGAACAGTAGAAGTCCAACGGCTTTACCCCTTTCCCGTACAGAAGCTCCGTGAACTTCGCTACCGCAAAAGTCTTTCCTATCGCGGTCTCTCCCTCTATCAACATAGGGATCCCCAGTTGATATCGCTCCGAGATCCCCATTAACATCTCGCACATCTCCCTCGTCGGAGAGATCGCTTGTAAGATCTTCGAGACATCCTGCTCGCTTGCCCTGGTAGGAATTGAGATAACTAACGATGCCGGATCGTGGGGATTCATAAAGTGTATAAGCCCCTCTGCCTTTCCGGTCGCGGGATCTGTTACCGATTCATAGACCGCCACTTTCGTGAAGTCCCCAAATTGGTCCTTCGCCCTTAACTGCCTAGAGATCTGCTCTTCAGAGAGAGGCGCACCCGTCGCTCCCGCTCCCTTTGCTTGTACCGGCCCTGTTTGAAGGTTTGTCATACTGCCTCCTCACGATCAACGTCACACGATAACGCCGCGCCAATAATGCCCCTGAGCGGCGGAAACTCGCTCCAACTCTTTTCCAGGGCTTCCCGTGGCGTCACCAGAACGAAGCGACTCGCCTCATGAAATGGCACTATCGAACGCTGCGTTCCGTCCCCACTCCATCGCTCAAGAGCGTGGTAATTGACGAGCGATTGCAGGGCGGCATAGTGCCGCGGGAGGAGCGCCTCTTTTACGTGGAGGAGCACAACGGTGTCTCCCCCATTTACGCCATCTATCAGGGCTTTGAGCTTCTCTGGGTCACTCACAACATCGACATCGCAGGAGATGCTCGCGGCGCGCGCCTCGATCGCGCCTAGCAGCCGCTTCAGCCGCCCGCTATCCTCTGGCGAATCATCAATAATGAGCCCCAGCTCATGACCATCCCGGAGTATCGGTACGTGACAACGCACCTCCTCCAAAAACTCATTCACCGTTATCCTATCCATGGTCCTCCTTCTTACGCAGAGCCTCCCGAAGGAACCCCTCGGGATTGATCAAAATTTTTTCTAAAAGTTTACCGAAGTATGGAGTAAGTCCGTTCTCTTTATCCTTCGGATCAATCGTTAAGCCACCTCGACCGATCGGATAGTATTTGTCGACATCGGTTGTTTCCGCCCCGATCCCAATCCCAATTACCCGAATATTGTCAGCGAGCGCTCTCTTGAGAGCGCTTTTAAGCGCTTCGGGATTGCTGGAGCCCCCGTCGGTAATCACCACTAAGAACCTGTTTTCCTCGGAGTGAGTGGTAAGCGCGGTCGCTCGCTCATCAACCGCGTCGTAGTCAACGGTGTTGCCGCCGGTAGCGACGAGCGCCTCCGCGATGCGGTTCTTTTCCTCTTTTTTCGGCTTCTTTACGTCGTATGGCTTAACGACCTGCGTGTCGGTATTGAAGACCGATATCTCAAACGGCACATTGAGGCGGGTGAGCACCTCACTCATCAACACGGCGCACGCTTGTGAGTGGAGGGATTTTTTCCCCTGATCCATTGAGCCCGATACATCGACAAGCAGTGAGAATCTGAAACTCTTCTCTACTGGAAGCGTCTTTCGCTCCCATATCTTGGTTATCAATTTTCGGTCAGCCTCGGCCTGCATCACGGCAACGGGATTGACCCGACTCCCGCTCGGATGCCCCTCGTCCCACTCCGGCACCGTTGGTCGAAGAATCCGCTCAAGCCGTGTATAGAGTATGCTGACCTGTTTTGCTATCGATTCGCGAGCCCTATCCCACTCACCGAGGGAATCGAGGCGCGCCTTCTCCATCTCTTTAATATCGTCATCGAGCTTTTTATCGAGCTGTGCCTTGCGTTGTTCAATCTCTAGCGCCTTTCGTTGATCCGCGTGTTTCGGCGCTTGGGTATCCGCAAGCGTTGACTCTTGCGAGTCGCGCACCTTATCCTCAAAATCCTCAAGCAACTCCTTCGCTTTCTTTCGAAGCGCCTCTCGCTCCTGCGCGGTGAGATCCTTGAAAGCCTCTTTGATCGCCTCTTGTGCTTGTTGAGAGAGGGTATCAAGAGGGGCGCTCTGTTTTTTGATCTCCTCGTTGAGCTTCTCAAGGGTCTCAAGCTGTCGCTCACGCTGTGCGCGTTGCTCGACGGCGTCATCACCATCGAGGTTCTTTTTGATCGCGTCTTTGAGTTGTTCAATTTTCTGACTGAGTTCCTGCTCAGTTGGCGGTCGCCCGGACGACGCATTCTCACCCTCCCGGCCCTTTTCGCCCCCACGTTGATTAATCTCGCGGTCCATTTTGTCGAGCTCTTTGCCGAGGTCGCGTCGCAGTTTGTCTTGGTGATGAGCGGCTCGGTTGTTTATCTCATCGTGGAGTCGCTTATTAAACTGCCCGCCCGCGCCGCCGCCACTAGAGGTACCTCGCGCATCGTCGCTACTTTGATCTCCGCTTGAGCTACGACTCCCGCCTGGCTGGGAACCGTTCCCTTGCTGACCTTGTCCCGGTTGCCCTTGCTGCCCTTGACCCTGTTGGTTTTGCTGCTTTTGTTGGGGCTGCCATGAGTATTCCCCCGCCTTCTGCATCTGATTAGCCAGCTGCTGCTGGGCGGCTTTATCGATATCCTTATCCACCAGCTGCTTGATGGTCGGATAGATATCCTTTACCGCTGTATGGTATCGACCGATCCAATCGATCTGTCGCTGCTGGAGGTCGGTTGTTTGCCCTGCTGAGAAGTCCTGGAGGTAGCGAGTTACATCCTTCTCATGTTTTTTGAGCGCGGCTGCGACGTCCGGATCAACATTCCTACTGTATTCACCCGTCCACCACTTCTTCATCACCTCCGACCCAAACTGCGCGAACTTCGGAAACGATCCCAACTGCGCCGCTATGGCGTTCACCTCTGGCGTAGACATCGTTGGGTTTTCTTGGCGAAGCATCTCGTCGTAGAGGCTCTTCGCTGATTCTTTGAGCCCGGGATACGCGTTCATGAGCCACGAATTGCCGCCGCAATCCTCAAGGTAGTTAAGCAGCGCACCGAGGCCGATCTCCTTGTGCAGATCT
>JAULVA010000301.1:0-7243 GCA_032111275.1 Bdellovibrionota bacterium | reverse complement strand
CCTGGTCGTCATCAAAATCTTGGCTCCGCCAAGTTTTGATAGAAAAGAAACTGGTGCGCCAGCAGGGATTCGAACCCCGGACCAAGAGATTAAGAGTCTCCTGCTCTACCAGCTGAGCTACTAGCGCACACTCATGAACTGAGGAGGGGAAAATACGCCAAGTTGGGAACTAGATCAAGATTTCCAACCGTATATCTGTAAGAAGTCCTTGGTGGACCCCGGTGCCATCTGCTACCTTCCCTCGTATGCAATCAAAAGAGATCCTTAAGTTTTTCTTCGAAATGGGCCAATTATCGCGGGTTAAGCGGGAGGGATGGCGCCTTTTGGGGATGGAAACGCCAGAAAGTATTGCCGACCACTCCCTCAGAGCGGCCCAGATCGGGTGGGTCCTGGCCAAGCTCGAGGGGTACAAGGACCCGAACGAGGTAGCCGCCATGCTCGTCTTTCACGACATCGGGGAGACCCGCATCGGCGATATCCATAAGCTCGCCAACCGCTACATCACCGCGGATGAAGCGACCGCCGTGCGCGAGCAGGTATCCCGTCTCGGGGACGATGGGGACGACATCCTCACCTTGTGGCATCAGATAGAGGACAAAAACACGGAAGCCGGCATCATCGCCAAGGACGCGGACCTCTTGGAACTCGCGGTACGGGCCCGCGAGTATATGGAGCGGGGCTACGACGACGCGTCGGAGTGGTTCGAAGCCGCTCGGCAACGTCTCAAAACGAAGTCAGCGAAGGCGCTCCTCGAAGAACTCCCGAACGTATCATCGTCAAGTTGGTGGCACGGCCTGAAAAAAATCGACTAATGAGTGGCGAAGAGACGCAACAAGCTGAAACCCTCCACGGGACCGTTGATCGCGTCACCTTCCGAAACGCTCAAAACGGCTACTCGGTGATTCAGGTCACGCTGGACCATCCCCCCGATCGTGTCACGGTTGTGGGGATGTGTCCTAACGCCAGAGTTGGTTCATACGTCACGATGACGGGAACCTTCATCATGCATCCGAAGTTCGGTCGGCAGTTTACCCTTCAGTCCTTGATCGAAACGCAACCCTCAACGGCAGAGGGCATAGAGCGCTACCTCTCCAGTGGATTAATAAACGGTATCGGCAAGAAAACCGCTGAACGGATCGTCAAAGAGTTTGGAAGCGCGGCGCTCGATGTCATTCGCACGGAACCCGACAAGGTCGCCGCCCTCGCCGGCGTTGGGAAAAAGAAGGCCGAACTTTTGCAAGCAGCGCTCGCGGCGCAAACCGAATTCGATAGGATCCTTCGATTCCTTGTTGAACATCGGATCTCCCCTAACCTCTCCGCGAAGATCTACGAGCGGTACAAGAACAAGACGATCGACATCATCACCAACGACCCCTACACCCTCGCTCGCGACATCCGTGGGATAGGATTCCAAACCGCCGATACCATCGCGCTCAACTTGGGCATGAGCCCTCACGGCGCGAAGCGTCTCCGAGCCGGCATCTGGTACGCCCTAGAGGACGCGTCCGACGAAGGCCACTGCTACCTCACCCGTCAGGTACTCCTCGACCGCGCACGCAACCTGCTCGGTGTCGATGAAACACACAACTTAGGGGACCACCTCGACAACCTCCTCTCAGAACACAACCTCACCGCGTACGGCGAGGGGATCTTTCTCAATCACTTCGACCGCGCCGAGGATGCCGTCGCGAGGTTTATCTCGGACCGCACCGAACCGCGAGCGCATCCAGCGCTTGGAGGGGACGCGGTAGCGCGGTGTATCGAAGAGGCGCAGAAGAGCCTCGGCCTTAGCCTCTCACCCGAACAACAGGTGGCGGTTGAATCTGCGGCGCACTACCCTCTCCTCATTATCACCGGGGGTCCTGGGTGCGGAAAGACAACGATCATCAAAGCGCTCACCATCCTATTTGAGAAGGCGGGGCTCGCCTTCGCGCTCGCGGCGCCCACTGGACGCGCCGCCCAACGAATGTCGCAGGTTACCGCGGCGCCAGCCAGCACCATTCACCGACTACTCAAGTACGATCCCACCACATCGGACTTCGTCTTTAACGCGCGCAATCCCCTCCCCTACGACGCGCTCATCATCGACGAGGCCTCGATGGTCGATATCATGCTGGCGAGGGATCTCTTCGCGGCTATTCAGAAGAAAACGATCCTCATCCTCGTTGGTGATAAGGACCAACTTCCCTCCGTGGGACCGGGCCGCGTATTCGGTGACCTGGTGAGCTGCAAGGATATCCGAGTGGTCGCGCTCTCGAAATTGTTCCGACGAGCGAATGAATCCGCGATCAACTCGGTCGCCTACATGATCAATACCGGAGAGGTCCCGTCGATCCCAACCCCAGACGGCGTGACGAAATCGGACGCCTACTTTATTCAACGGGATGACACCGACGAATCGGGCCGTTTGATTGAGAGCCTCATAGCGGATCAGATACCGAAGAAGTTCGGATTCTCAGGGGCTGATATCGCGGTTCTTACCCCCTCCAACCGCGGACCGGTCGGTACGATTGAGCTCAATAAGCGCATCCAAGAGAAGCTCAATCCTCGCGCCTCGCACACCGAGGACGAGATCCTTGAGATCGGCGATATGACCTTCCGAGTCGGTGACCGAGTATGCCAACGGGTTAACAACTATAAGATCGATCCCTCAGGGGTGTTCAACGGGGACATGGGCACGGTCTACAGCGTCGACCGAGAGGAGCAACGACTCACCGTTGAACTGTGGGATGGTCGCCTTATCGAGTATCCACGGGGCGAGATCGGACAGCTCTCCCTCGCCTACGCCGTAACCGTTCATCGCTCGCAAGGGATGGAGGTACCGTGTGTCGTCTTCGCGATCGACAATTCTCATTTTACCCTTCTTGAGCGGCAGTTGGTCTATACCGGCGTCACTCGGGCGAAGAAGCTCCTCATTATCGTAGGATCGAAACGGGCGCTCGGCATCGCGGCGAAACGGGCGCAAACGAAGCGGCGGTGCACGCTTCTTCTAGAACGCAGCTCCTCAACTCTCATGCCCAATCAACCAAAGCTTATTCCGTGGAATGAGTGAACCGGAGGGCCCGTCTCCTGACGGGCCGGAACTCGCACTGAAAATTTCCTGCATACCCGGCCCGTGAGGACACGGGCCCTCCGGTTTAACGTTACCTAGAATCCAAGTTCAATGACCTACGGTTATTGCGATACGGCGCTCAGGAATGAGCGCCTTCCCACTTAATTTTCAGAACTTCATCAACGGGTGCCGACTCTGCCTTTGAGCACCCTCTCGCATCTGCGGAGGACTAGGGTTGGCCCAGGGAGCGATATCGGTACCGCTCGGAATCGGATTGATAAATCCTTGGTTAGCGCGTCGGCCGTGCTCCCGATCATGCCGCTCCTTCTCCGCGGTGGCGTGGGTAAGATTGGCGAGATCCTCTTTAATCCATGGGTGTCCTTGTACGCCATCGACCGTGAAGCTCTTTGGATTAAGCCCACCGGTCGGGTCAACCTTTGCGACCATTACATCAACGCCGAGGTCAGAGCCGATCGCCATTGAGGTCGGCGCGACCTGCTGCGCCGTAGATGCGGCGCTCGCGAGCGCGCGACGCACCATCTCGCGACCGGTCTGTTCAATCGCTGGAAGGGATCCTTGAAGTACGGGCACGACGGCGTCCGTTACCTTCTGGATGCGATCTAAGGTTTAAGCGATGTCGACAAAATTGACCATAGACACCAAGTTCTGAGGGAACGGCTTCCGTTCCTCCACTGTAGCAGCAGGTTACAGGTAACACAGAGAAATCCGTGGCCTAAAGTGATAATGTGAAGGGTTAGCGCCTATCGGTTACTCAAACGAACACATTCCTACTCTCCCTTAACGCCCCCCTACACCACCCTCGAAAGCTCCTGCAACGAATCGGTGCTGAAGGAGCCCAGGGTATCGCGCACCCGGGAGAATTCGGCGGTGAAACCCTCCACATCCTCCGCGACAATGTATCCCATCAGTCGATCATGCGACCGTTGCAGCTGCTCAAGGACCTTGCGCACGAAGGGATTGAAGATCTGGATCTCGGCGTAGAGTCGTGGATTCTGGGCGAGGATCCTTCCGATCATCGCGAGCCGTAGCCGATAAACCGGACTCGAACTCTCGAGGCTTGCGCCGGGGTGAAAATCCAGCTCCGCCATGCAATGAGCCGCGGCGATCGCTTGGAAGTGGGTAAGCCCCTGCACTACGGCCATCATCCTATCGTGCGCCTCCGGGGTCATGCACACCAAACGAATCCCCTCATCACGCAGAACTTCGAGAAAGACCTGAGTAAGCGCCCGCGGCCTCACCTCGCACACGATACAGCTTTGCCCACCTTTGGAGGAGAGACTCGGGGCGAACATAGGGTGGAGTGAGAGCACTTCAGCCTTGGAGGCCTCCATGAGGGGCACGAACGGGGTCTTCACGGAGGTGAGATCCACTACGAGCTGCTCCGCCCCGAGCGCCCCACCGATCTCTCGTAAGACAGCGCCAGTCACCCCGATCGGCACCGTGACAACCACGATCGAGGCTTGAGCGACAAGTTCAAGATTACTCAGCTCAGTGTCCCGGTCGGCGACCAGAACGTGATCCCCCCGAGTTCGAAAGAGGTCCTCGCACCACCTCCCGAGCTGCCCCTTCCCACCGATGATCCCTACCGTGAGTTTTTGCTCCATCACTCCTTCCATGCACTAATGCCGCGGCCTCGTACCACCGAGCCGGAGTCGCAGACATGCGATCTGAATTCTCAAACGCCGACTCACCAAGCTCGGCCCAAAATCTCATTATGTTTCGGTTTAGGCCACCGAATTTTGATCAATTCCCCCTTCTTCGCATCGATCTCCCTGATGGAGGTATGCTATTCTTTCGCTGCCTTAGGTTAGAGTCTCAACTATGAACTTCGCCGACCTTAACACCTCAAGCCTTCTCTTTGAGTTCGCGTGGGAGGTGTGTAACCAGATCGGCGGTATCTACACCGTCATGAAGACCAAGGCTCCCAGCATGGTCGAGCGCTGGGGCGACAACTACATCATGGTTGGGCCCTACAACCAGCACACCAGCTCCCTCGAATTTGAGAAGAACGATGCTCCCGAGTGGCTCAAGCCCGCGATCCAGAGGTTGACCGCGAAGGGCATTACCTGCCATTTCGGTCACTGGCTCATCGACGGGCATCCTCAGGCGCTCTTACTCGACTACCAAGCGTGCTACAACTGGCTTGGAGAAACGAAGTACTTCCTTTGGAATGATAACGGCATCTCGATCGAGGGACAGGATGGCGAGGTCGACGCGGTTGTGGCGTTTGGAAGCGCTATTACCGAACTCCTTCAAGCGGTACGGGATACCGTTCCTGAACGAAAGATTATCGGTCACTTCCATGAATGGATGGCTGGCACCGCTATCCCTCGACTCCGCCACCTGAACGTCGCGGTATCGACGGTATTCACCACGCACGCCACGCAACTTGGTCGATATGTCGCCTCAAACGACCCGAACTTCTACTCTAACCTGCCGTGGATAAACGCGGATGATGCCGCGCGCTACTATAACATCTGGAGCAAGTACGCGATCGAACGAGCTGCCGCGCACGCGTCGCACGTATTTACCACCGTGAGCGAGGTAACCGCACGCGAAGCTGAGTTCCTGCTCGGTCGAAAGCCCGACTTTGTTCTGCCGAACGGCCTCAACACTCACCAGTTCACGGCGCTCCACGAGTTTCAAAATCTCCACCTTAAATACAAAGAACGGATCCATGAGTTCGTCATGGGCCACTTCTTCCCGAGCTACTCATTCGACCTCGACCGCACCCTCTATTTCTTTACGAGTGGGCGTTACGAGTACCTCAACAAGGGAATGGATGTCTTTATCGAGTCCCTTTACCAGCTCAACGAGCGGCTCAAATCGATGCCGAAGCCACCTACCGTTGTGGCGTTCATCATTACGCGGGCGCCAACCAAGAGCCTCAACGTAACCTCACTCCAAAACCACCTCCGTTTCGAGGACCTCAAAGCCACCTGTCGTGACCTTGAGCAGAATCTCTCGCAGCGCCTGATCGATGCCACCGCTCGTGGTCGGATGCCCACCTTTGAGGAGCTCTTGCCTCACGATGTTCAGGTTCGACTCAAACGAGCGATGCTCGCGCGAAAGACAACCCAATGGCCCCCGATCGTTACCCACGACATGTGGAATGATGACGAGGACCAGGTCTTGCGCCACCTGCGTCATCGCAACCTTGTGAACGCCCCGGGAGACCCCGTTAAGGTGGTCTTCCATCCTGACTTCGTGACACTCTCAAGTCTCTTTAGCCTCGACTACGAGCAGTTCGTGCGTGGTTGCCACATGGGGGTGTTCCCAAGCTACTACGAGCCGTGGGGCTACACCCCGCTTGAGTGTCTCGCGCTCGGACTCCCAACGGTGACCACCGACCTCAGTGGCTTCGGCGCCTATGTCGAACGGCACGTGCCCGACGCCTTACAGAACGGAACCCTCGTCCTCAATCGCTCTCGACAGAGCAATCAGGAAACGGTCGATCAACTCGCATCCTACCTCTACAAGTTCTGTGAGTTGAATCGTCGAGAGCGCATCGCGCTTCGCAACAGAGCTGAGCGCCTGACCGAGCGATTTACGTGGGATGTTATGGCGGCGCATTACCATCAAGCGCACGCCGCGGCGCTCGAGTGCGTCGAGCCTCCCTCTACACCTCGTGTACAACCGCTCCCTCCCCCGAGCGAAGCGGTGAATATGGATAAGGTTTCGAACGACACCCGGACAGGTGATGTAGAGCCTAACCGACCTTCCAAGGGGCGCGCACAAGGCTCAGAGCGCCCACTCACCGCCATCCACGCCCGGGCGGCTAAAAAAGCTCGCTAACTAACTAAAATCCCAAGCCTCTAATCTTTGCGTTAGGGTCCAATTACCGACACAATACCTGACATGTCCGGTACCACCATCGCCACACCAGAGATCCTATCCCCCGTCGGCAATTGGGATATGCTTCGCGCCGCCATTCATAACGGCGCGGACGCCGTGTACATGGGGATGCCTGGGTTTAACGCTCGTGGTCGGGCCCCAACCTTAGAGCTTGAGGAGCTGCGCGCGATGATTCAGTACGCGCATCTCTATGGCGTTAAAGTTTTCCTCGCCTTTAACATCCTCATCTTCGAGCGAGAGCTCTCCGATGTGGTGGATGCCCTGCGTGATGTTATTCCCCTCCGACCTGACGCCTTCATCGTGCAGGATGTCGGC
>JAULVA010000300.1:0-4825 GCA_032111275.1 Bdellovibrionota bacterium | reverse complement strand
GGAGTTTTTCCTCAAGAGAGTCGATGTTGCCGGTGATAGCGGCGCTACTTACTCCCCTCATTCTGCCGATCTTTCCGACCCCGTCCTGGCCGTGCTGCCGAAGAAGCACGAGGGAGATCAGATCGATGCATGACATCTGAGCTTCTCCCTTTTCTTTGAGTAGCTTGTTCACAGCGGTAAGGGCCGTTACGAAGCTATTAATTGTCTTATGTAATATCATGAGGATGGTGTAGTTAGGTTCAAGTGCCCACCGAAAACCTAAGGTTACATAACCTTACGTTGCGTTCGACGAAGCCTGCAGTTGTGCTCCAGGCTTCGTCGTTTGCGCTCTTCTACCCAATTCGATTGTGCTAAGAGAGTAACAGCATGAGCCTCTTACGCAAGGAAGGGGAGGGAAGGGGGTCTTAAAAGGGGTGAAGGAGATAGATTGAGACAGGAGCGGAGTTCTGGTTGCCTCATGTAGCCACTCGGCGGTCAGGAATGACCGCCCTCCCTCCTTTGTGTCCCGTGACTTGGGAGGGAGCGCATTCCTGCGCGCCACGTGGTTACAGCTGGCGAGAGTCCTGGGCGACACGCGGCGTCTCCGCGGTCAGAATTGACCACGTTCTCGATGCGCAATTCGGGACCCGACTAACCCTTCCTCTTCGCCTTAGGCGTCGGCGTCGTAGTTGGCGTCGGCTTCTTCTTCGTCGGCACGGCCTTCTTGCTGGACGCCGGTGCCGCGGTGGCTTTCGCCGCTGGTGTTGGTGTGGCTACGGTTGCGGATGTTGGAGCGGGTGATGGCTGCGCGGCTACCGGGTTCAACGAGGGTAACCCTGGATTCCCATCTTTAGAATTCACAAAGGTTACCCGAACGTCTCCCTCCGCTTGGCTGCGATTCTCATTGAGGAATATCTTTATCTTGTCGGCTCGCAGGATGCTCTCTTTCTGTTGGAGCTGAGGGTTTTCGGTCAAGGTGACTATGGCGGCGACCGCATCGTAGGACGCTATCTGGCCCGTCGCTTGAATGTCCTGCTTCGAGATGAATACGTCACCCTTGGCGACTAATTTGAGCAGTTCGTTCTTTTCGCTGTACGTGCCTTCAAGGCTCTTCGATGTGAGCCGCATATCACCTTGGGTTACCTGGACGTTTCCTACGTACGAAAATACGCGGTCCTTCGCGTTGAAGGTAAGGACATCGGAGGTGATGTTGGTGGGAAGCTTGCCGAAACTGTCGTCGAACGCCTTTGAGTCCATCATGTTCGCCATAGATCCCGTGGGATTATTCTGAGCGAACGCGAAGGAGGGGATGAGGAGTGCGCAGGTTAGAGCGATGACGCGGTATCTCATAGGTTATCTCTTCCTTTTCTGCCGTGGTTTGAATGTGCTTCGAACCCCGCCGGTGATCGTGATCGTTTGGTCGGTGATGTTTCCGTGAAGTTTTTTGCCGTTCATGGTGAAGATTGGATTCTCGGCTTGGACGTAGTTCGGCATGTCGATCGTCTCGGTCGCTTTAACGTAGATAGCGCGATCCGTTTTAATCGTTGTTTCCCTGTTGTGTACTACCACGACATCATCGAAGAGCTCAGCTTTCAGGATTTCTGTGCCGGTGAGCTCTATCTCCGCGCGTTTGGCGGTTAGGTTAACGATGTCACCGTTCACCCGATGAACGTTAAGCCGGGGTTCCTCAATCTCCGCGCGATTCTTGCCAGCGTCGTATCGCCCCCTTTTGCCGAAGATCTCCCAGACGATCTTCCCATCTTTTACGGCGCTTCGATGAAAGTCGTTCAGTACGAAGCCGATTCCGGCTCCGGGAGTTTGGGAGAGGGTGAGCCCGGTTTGTCCCTCGATCGCGGTTCGGTTAAGAGAGCCGGTCGATGGTGGGGTCCTCGACGAATTGTGGGCGTATATGACAAACCCGCTAATGATGAAGAACCCGCCGAGTAGCCCGAGACCGAGTACCATGCTTTTTTTTCGGGTCAAGATAATCGGCACAGGTCGTTCCTATTCGGCTGCTTCTCGGATTCGAATTAAGCGCTCAAGGAGCGGGCTAACCCGTGCGAGTGGAAGCATGCATGGCCCATCTGACGGGGCGTTGTCGGGATCGTTATGACACTCCATGAAGAGGCCGTCCACGCCGGTCGCGATGGCGGCGCGCGAGAGAACCTCGACGTACTCTCTTGAACCGCCTGAGCTTCCGGCGCCACCACCCATGCTTTGCACGCTATGGGTCGCGTCGAATATAACGGGATAGCCGGTCTCGCGCATCATAACGAGGCCGCGAGGATCCATGACGAGATCGCGATATCCGAAACAGGTCCCTCGCTCACACAGCATCACCTTGTTGTTACCGGTGCTGGCGATCTTCTCGGCCACGAACTTCATGTCCGAAGGATGAAGGAACTGGCCCTTTTTCGCATTAATCGTCTTGCCGGTTTTTCCCGCGGCGACCAGAAGGTCGGTTTGGCGGCACAAGAAGGCGGGTATCTGTAAAACGTCCACTACCTTGCCAACTTCTCGAGCTTGCTCCTCGCTGTGCACGTCGGTCAAAACGGGGATCTTAAACGAGCTCCGCACGTCGTCCAGAACGCGGAGTCCCTCCTCAACGCCGACGCCTCGCTGGCTAGTCACGCTCGTCCGATTGGCCTTATCAAAGGATGATTTATAGACCAGAGAGATCGGGAACTTCTCCACCGCTTTGCACAGGAACTCGGCGATGGCGAGAGCGTGATCTCTCGACTCGATCTGACACGGGCCCGCTATGAGAAGGAGCTTTTCACCCCTCCCAACTTTCACTGAAGGGGTTATCTGAACGGTCACGTTTAATTCCTCGTAACAGAGCTTGTGAGCTCCTGCTGTACCGCGTTCGCCGTCAGGCCACCCTGTGATTTAGATCCCGACGACTTCTTCTCTCCTCCCTTCTCAACAGTAAGGGGTGACTTCTCTTTCAGGGAGAGAGCTGCAGCCACGAAGGAGGTGAAGAGTGGATGGGGGATCTTTGGGGTAGATTGGAACTCAGGATGGAACTGAACACCGATGAACCACGGATGATCCTTGATCTCAATGATCTCGGCAAGCGAGTTATCTGGCGATGTTCCGGAGAATGTGAGTCCCGCCTTCTCAAGTTGTTCGCGGTATGCGTTGTTAACCTCGAAGCGGTGACGGTGACGCTCGCTGATCTGACCCTTGCCGTAGATATCCCGAGCTTTCGATCCTGCTTTAAGGGCGCATGGATACGCGCCAAGACGCATCGATCCGCCTTTCTGCTCGACCTTCTTCTGGCTATCCATAATATCGATAACGGTGCAGGGGGAGTTCGGATCGAATTCGGCGCTCGTCGCGTTCTTGAGGCCCGCCACATGGCGAGCGTACTCGATGGTAGCGATCTGTAAGCCGAGGCAGATGCCGAAGAACGGCACCTTATGCTCACGAGCGTAGCGCGCCGCGGCGATCTTGCCTTCGCTACCGCGAACACCGAATCCTCCAGGGATAAGGATCGCGTCAACCATCTCGCCGTTATGAGCGGCCTTGATAGCTTGCTCAACGCCGGTGGTCTCAAGTCCTTCGCTATCTACGTAGACGATCTTCACCTTGCAGTTGTTAGCCACTCCGCTGTGAATGAGCGCCTCGCTTAAGCTCTTGTAGCTTTCGGTTAGGTCGACATACTTCCCAACCATCGCGATGGTAACGGTCTTACGAGAGTCGTTGGTGAGAGACGCCGCGATCTTAGTCCATGGGTCGAGTTTAGGAGCACCGGTCCACATGTTGAGGAGTTCGACGATCCGTTGATCGAGACCCTCGTTGTTGAGGTGAAGGGGAAGCTCGTAGATCGTCTTCACGTCTGGAGCGTTGATCACGCAGTTCGGGCTGACGTTGCAGAAGAGGCTAATCTTGTTCTTTATCTTCTCATCGAGTGGCTGCTCGGAGCGGCAGATGATGATGCTTGGCACGATACCGTAGCCAGTGATCTCTTTGATGGAGTGTTGAGTTGGCTTCGTCTTGAACTCATGCGCCGTAGCGATGTGTGGAACGAGCGTAACATGAACATAAAGGGTGTTTTGAGCGCCTACATCTGAGCGCATCTGTCGAATAGCCTCAAGAAAGGGGAGGCTCTCGATGTCACCAACCGTGCCGCCTACCTCAACCAAGCAGATATCGAATCCTTCCGCGGCTAGTTTAAGGCGTCGTTTAATCTCATCGGTGATGTGAGGGATAACTTGAACGGTGCCACCTAGGTAATCTCCGCGTCGCTCATTCGCGATAACGGTTTCATACACCTTGCCTGAGGTGAAATTGTTGAGCTTGGACATTTTCGTGCCCAGGAATCGCTCATAGTGGCCGAGGTCGAGATCGGTCTCGCCTCCATCATCGGTGACGAAAACCTCGCCATGTTGGAACGGGCTCATCGTGCCCGGGTCAACGTTGATATAAGGATCGAGCTTCACCGCGGTGGCCTTCAAGCCGCGTGCCTCGAGGAGCGCGCCGATGCACGCAGTGGTGAGACCTTTGCCGATAGAAGAGACAACACCACCGGTCACGAAGATATATTTAGTTGGGCGAGATTGCATACGTTCTGAAAGTTCCTTTGGTGAGCGTGGCCCAAGAAGCGAGCCTCTCGTAGTATCTCTTTTCTAAGGTTCTAAGACAATTAAAGAGTCCGAAAAAGTCGGTTAGTTGAGCCCTTCGTATCAACAACTTAGGTGTTCTGCGAGCCTGGCTTCAGGGTTTTAGGGGTGTCCTGAGAGGGGGGCTCCGAGGGAACAGTTGTGGGTCATACCACGGCGGCGCAAGATGATTCATGGTCCCAGGCAAAGGCGGCATTAGCGCAGCTTGCAGGTTACCACAT
>JAULVA010000299.1:4540-7437 GCA_032111275.1 Bdellovibrionota bacterium | reverse complement strand
CAGAGACCGCGCATCCTCAAAACCCGACACCCGACTTACGTGGAAAAGCAGTGATCGTACACGCCCGGCTGGAAGAGCGAAAAACGCTCCTCCAAGAGGTACTCGACGCCGGGCGAGTTTCTAAGCTCCTCTAAGATCGGCGCAATCTGACCCTGAGAGTTGTACGCCTCGACCGACTTAATCTTAGTCGCAAGGGCATCAGCGGTGCCAACAACTCGGATGTTCGGCTCTTGAGCGTCGGAGAATTTACAGTAGACACAATGCCAGTAGAGGCACGGAGGTTGGTCGATCTTCTCTCCGCACTCCGGCCAGATACCCCCGATTGCGTGAAAAATCGAGATCGGGATCTCCCGCGCCACCGCGACGTGGTCTTGGTGATAATCGGCAGCGCTTGGAACGAACACCCGTGTTGGCGCGACAGGAATGCCATGTATCACGACTCGCCGACGCAATTCACGAACGAAGTGGTTCTCAAGCCCCGTAAATCCGTGAGCGTCTGTCGGGTCCCCAGCCTTAGCGATCTGCCGACCGAAATAGTTCTGCAACCCCCCATCTGGAAAGTTGAGGAAGATGATATCTGAGCGCTTAACCCCGAGGAGCTCATAGGAGGCGTAGGTCTCCTCAACTCGTCGCGCGACGATCGTAGGCTTATCCTGGAGCGAGACGTACCCGTTCTGACCATCGGTCACGACGATGATACGAACGGGAATTCCCTGCTGACATGCCTCGCGAATGATCATCCCGAGGCTAATGACTGAGTCATCATCGTGGGGAGCAAAAAAGAGGAACGATTCTCGCCCCGGCTTCCAATCGGTAAAGACATCGGCAAAGCGACCTCCATGCGCAACGACGGCAGTGCCGTTCTCACTTCGGCGTTGAAAAAGCAAAGCTCCCGCTGGTAGATTCATATCGAGACTCCTGTGCGTACTGTTCTCGGCATGGTCGGGCGAGGTACGAGCCCCGGGCGATGCGTCGGGAGCATGCTAAAGCGCACGGGAGCGGACTACAAGGCTAAAGATCGATTGCGTGACGGACGACAGACAGATCGACGCTTGGGTTCTCCACGGCATGGTAACCATGCATCACTTGGTAAAAAACTAAGTTGGCGCGGGTCCGAATATTCTGATTATGTGACGCGGAGGCGCGGAAATCGCGGAGTTCGCAGATTACGATCGACAGGATCCTGCGCTCTCCGCGTTTTCCACGCCTCCGCGATAATCAACCAAAAAAACTGCGCGCCGCAGGACTTTGTTGACCAACCCACGATATCCACCGATAGCTCGGGTAGAAGCAGACTCATTCCGAGAGGTACAATTACTCCTCGCCGGAGTCAGTTACCGAGATACTCGCAAGGAACCTCTCTCCAACACTCGCGAGGCGTTTGTCAGTGAAGGTCACACCGGCAAAGATAGTGTCCTCTGGGGTCACGATAAGCCACTGCATCAAGATCTCTCCCGTCTCTCTAAGACGCATGTGCTGGACGGCTCCCGGGAACTCCCCACACGACCGGGGCTCTACCGAGATAGTTTCAAGCTGCTCGTTCTCTTTGAGCTCCTCTTTCAACTGCTCCGCGAGCTGCACGGACGAAGCAACCTCGAGTACCTGCCCTACCGATACCGCGAGATCGAACTGCAGTTCCGCTCCTGCGTACTCCTCATCGAGGGAGAGGGTTATCGTCTCACCATCGCTTTCATCGTCCTCTGAGTCATCCACCCATGGCTCGCTCGGAAACTCACCACTCACGGTTGTCTCTGGAACGGTGTAGCGCTCCCACGGTTGCTTTACAATCTTCTCAACATCAAAGGACATAATCACCTCACTCTTGGTTGAGGAAGCAAGTCAAAACCCCGTGTACGTGAACGTTCACGTACCCGGAACCACAAAACCAAACGTTTTCGGGGACGTTCACGTGGGGAGTTGCCAAGGGAGAGACGTGGCAGATTTTGACTCGCTTCCTTGAGTTGGATCAGTACCACGACGGTGGAATATAGGGAAATAACCCAGGACGACCGGACTACGCCATCTTAGCCCAAAGCAGAGGGCCCCTTCCCGTCCTGCGGGAGAATAAGCTCCTTCTCGAACGGGGATTCCACGACGATCTCCTTGTCGAATATCGGGTGCCGAAAGGAGATGTAGTAGGCGTGAAGAAAAAATCGTCGTGAGGCCCCCACAATAGGGGGAAGCGCTCGCGTCGACCCATAGAGCGAATCCCCCACAAGGGGCACTCCGAGGTGCGCGGCGTGCGCTCGAACCTGATGTCGCCGAGCGGGAGAGGCTTCCGCCAAGAGAAGACTAACGTTATGAATCGGAAGATGGAGGTGCGGAGTGTACTTCGTCGTCCCCTCAAGCGCGCGCGCCCACGATGGTGGTCGCCTCTCGTACACCTTTACCTTGTGCGCGCCACGGTTCGGCGTTCCAATGAAGGAGGTGATTGAGAACTCCTTAGTAACCCGCCCCTCGACAAGGAGCGCGTACCTCTTATGAACCTCTCCGTTAAGAGCCTGCTTGTACAGCTTATCCCATACGCTCCGGCTCGTCGCGCCAAGGAGGATACCGCTCGTCTCCTCATCAAGCCGATTTACAAGCCCCGCGTCACCCGGCTTCTCACTCGCTTGCGCGAGTGATGGGTTCTCACGGAGCAGTTCGTCAGCTATCGACCACCCTCCCCCTTTGCGAAGTTGGACAGAGTGGGCTCCTGCGGGCTTGTAGACCGCGAATATGTCACCGTCGTTGAAGAGATATGAGATCGGCATGATTGAATCACTTTTTCGGGAGCGCCAGGAAGTTTTTTTTAGCGCCGTTACATGGAATTTTCCGGGAGTACAGCTCGGCATGGGGAGGCGCCCCCGGCGCATACCCTCTGATGCTAAATCCCATGGAACGCCCCATCAAGGCTA
>JAULVA010000299.1:3706-4530 GCA_032111275.1 Bdellovibrionota bacterium | reverse complement strand
GTGTCACGACGCCACATACCGACTGAACATCGAGATTCCCCGGAACGAAACTGCCCCGCCAGATGAGGCGACGTGAACGACCGGACGCATCGGCTACCTGTAAAGTCGTGAAAGGTCGCCCGTACCACAACTAAGGGACGGAACGTTACCAGTCGTTCGCATGTTCCGTTCAGAGCAATGTCACACATCCTGCTCTATCCGGGCGGTGTCCACCGGCACTAGCTTCAGACCAACCGCCTGTGTGAGGTTGTCGAGTGCGGTCGACCGTACGAGCACGCTCAACGTCACTCCGCGGAGATGTCCGTGTATGAACGGCACCACAGGTTGTGACGGCCCCCAACTACCAAAGGTTGGTATGACCGAATTGAGTTTTGAGTGGGGTTCAAGCCCACCCTCTCCTACACGGTACTGGTAGTTTCGGTACGCGTCGGTGCCTGAGATGAATGAACAGTGATCTACACGGTACACGGACACGTAGAGCCCAGAGGGGGTTATGGTCGTAAACGAGCGGGCCTCTCTTTCGTTGTAACTACCCTCCCCAAAGGATTCGACTTTTCTGCGACCAGGGCTAACGCTCCATCCTGGGGAATTTTCTCCAGCATTCAGAGCCATCTCTTTCATCCACTTTGAGAAGATCCCTCGGGCCACCTGAGCACGATACCCGTCAACTCGTCGATGTAAACGCTTCTCAATGTGATCGGCACCGGCATCCTGCCGAGATAACGACAACTGGCCCTGGCGGGTGGTCGCGGTCAGCCACACCTCTTGCCCTGTTGATTTTGGAAACAAGGAGAGTGACACCTCACGATTGACGAGGGAGACGG
>JAULVA010000299.1:3177-3662 GCA_032111275.1 Bdellovibrionota bacterium | reverse complement strand
CAATCCGCGAGGGCGGCCGTTCGAATGGCCCGCAGTACGTCCTTGTGCGGCGTACCGACCGTGAGATTGCGAAGCGCGGTGGAGAGGGAGAGTAAGGAAAACCATGAGGGCTTACCCGGTTCTGTTCGTGTTTGAGATGTTGGCTCGGTTGCTTGTTGCATCGATGGACCTCCTGCGTATCGATTACCTAACACGCCCTACCTGCCCTACCTGACGGTTAAGAATTCAGACGGTCACTCCATTCTTTACTGGCGCGGGATTCTCTCAGCACTTCAGCCCAACTCATCGGCCGCGTTTACATGGGGCGGAGCCCCTGCCGGCCCTCCAGCTTCGTCAAAACAACAACTTACAACGTTTCCTGAAGCATCTTCGCCACCACGACAGATGAAAGAGAGGGCGGCCACGACCGTCCGACCTAGTCCTTGAGGTACTCATGGTATCGTTCGCTCATAGCAAAAAGGTAGACACCACTCCTGACCAGCAAA
>JAULVA010000299.1:0-3167 GCA_032111275.1 Bdellovibrionota bacterium | reverse complement strand
GTGGCAACAGCACTGCAACGCTCTCGAGCGACTCTCCGTCGGTCGGCTCTTTGGACGGGAGCGGCCAACCGAGAGCACCGACAAAGGTGCCCGATCAGTAACCAAAACCCTCGGTCTTACAGAGAACGCGACCAACCAAGAGGTCATCAACGCTCTCTATCAACGGTACGACCGCGACTATTCGGCCATGTACAAGGGAGCGCAACGGGACTTCGGCATCGATGTCGGAACGCTCGTACAATCGAAGCACGAGCGGTTCGTCGCCAACGACACCGCCCTGGGGCGCAGTGAAGCTCGAACGTCAGGCACCGCTCCCGAAATCACGCGAGAAAACCCGCTCCAGAAATTTCTTCAGACCCATATAACCTTGATGGGACATCAACAAACCGTGAGCTGATCAACGCGTTGTACGCCCGTTACGGCGTGAACGACGCCACAACCTATGCGCCCGCTCGCCGAGAATTGATTGTCGATATCGATAAGCTCGTCGCGAATCGAGATCGCCGGATCGATGGAACGGATGTCGTGGTTGCGCGCACACCGGAGCGGACCGCACCTGATAAGGCGGCCTCTCCACGTGATGCTCATCATGAGCGCCGAGCAGAGGAAAAACACACCAACGCGTCGCCATCCCCTGCCACTCGGGGACACTCCCCAGTGCAACCAACCGTGCCTACCGAATCACCGACGAAACACGAGCGCACCCCAAGCCCTTCGGTGAACCCATCAGCACATCTCGTCGCCGATGTGGTGCGTCATTATCCAAGGGCCCCGCTTGATGCCACCAAAGCGGATTATGGCTACACCGGTCCCTATCTCAGAGACCAATTCGCGATTCCAAGTTATATCGATAACAGCTGCGCCATCCGGCTCAGCTATGCCCTGCATAAATCTGGGATTGCTATCGACACTAAGGGCGCAACAACTGAAACGGTGCATCCAACCACGGACACTGGAAAAGCGGAGGCTCCTTTCGCGGCAACGCTACGAGCTACGGAGCTCTTCGCGAAGATCGATCAACACTTTGGGGGACCGGAAAAGAGCGCCTTCACATTCGGTCCAAACAAGAAACCTGACCTTGCCGGTGTTACTGGTTTCGTGCTGTACGAGTATCAGGACCGTGCCACCGGAGCCCAAGTTCGCCACATCGGCATCATCGATAATGGGAAGGAGCAAACCCTGCACGATCCGATCGCGCTCAATATAAAAGGGAAAGCGACACTCCTCGTCATAAATCGACAGGATAGGATGGTGGCGATGCGGTAGGGTCTTCCCGTAACCCCCTTCGCTCGTGATACATCCTGCTGCATACCCCCTCGGTCCTCTTACAGCACATCCTGGAAAAACCCTACATATCACCATAACAGTCTTTGAATGAGCGCTACGCTATGGACCAACACGAGAAACCCAAAAGACAGGGTAACAACCCCGGGGCCGAAAAAGAGCGGAGCCCAGAGGAGCACGCCCTCCTTGCAACCCTTTTGCCAACCCCTGACACACGTGAGAAGGCGCTAGCGGCTCTGGGAGACCAGGTTAGGCCCTTTAATCGACTGGCACGGGAGTTCAATCTCCGATCAACGTACTCGTTAGTTGAAGATGAGTCGTTAGACGCAGGCACCTCATACTTCGCGGTTGATCCTAGCACCCTCCAAGTTCCCTCAGTACCGGAGGTGGCTATCTCACTCTCCCGTACCCACTCCTCAGGCCCCGAGGAGGTAGCGGTATCGCTCATGTGCCTCTTTAAGAGGGATGCACAGCCTGGAGATGTCAAACAGATGGAAAAGGTTATGCGAGGGTTTGATCCAGAGGCCTCCTCATCCTCTCCGCCGACCGTATCGATATCATTTCAAGCGCCCCGGGTCGATGTGGTTTCAAGGCTTGAATCGGTGCTTGATGCGCTACATAAACCGTGCGGCCTGCACCCGAACATGCCATTACCCACTATGACGGGGGAGTTGCTCAGGCTTCCGGAGATCAACCGCCGAGCGATCGAAATATTCCAGAAAAAAGCGCTCGACACCGGGGAGACCTATCTGCACAACGGGCTGCCCGAGGACCGGGGGGCTGTCGACTCACTCATGAGAGGATCGATTCAGGCGCTTGGAAGGATCGCCTTGTTCGAGGCCCGCGAGCAACAGGAGCTCGAATCGTTGGCGGATCGCGTTGCGGGCCCGGTGAGCTGCCTTCTTGATAGTATCGTGCATCACCATGACGACGTGGGGTTTCGCAGGACCGCGGATTACATGGCGAGCCTGATGCGCGAGTTCGAAGAGAACCGAGATCTTCAAGGTATGTGCGGGCTCACCTGTCTTTTGACGCTCCAACGACATGACGCAATTACTGCGGAGCACGACATATTCCCTGATTTCGATGAGGAGATCCCCTTGGATTCTGACGTGGATTGGTGGCGACCCAACGAGTACGACCGATTGATCGACTCCTCGCTCGATGCGCTTCCTCAGCTGGCGGCCACACGGGACGAACTAAACCTCGCTCACAGGATACTCAACGCGCTCAAAGCCGAGAGTGAGATCTTTGATCGAAACCTCGTAGAGATTAACCAGGAGCTTGAAGATACAAGAGAAACGTTCCAGATTCCGGTCTGGGCCCAAAATAGCTTCCTTCTCGGAAGCGCGGTCAACTACGCAGCGAAGCCTGCATCCGTTCAGGAAGTGTTCACCGAGCTGATTCCCGAGTTGAATCGACTTGGCGAGGACAAAGGGGCGAGCCTCATCACCTTTGGAATCATGAATCCTGAGCTGCGGGATACCATTCTTGATGTTATCGATACCGAGGGGTACTTCAGCTCTCCGGCTTGGCTAATTGAGAAGGTGCACCATCGGGTGAAGGATCTCGTTCCCAGCGAGGTCGGGGCGACGATCACCCAAACGGTGAACTACCTCGCCGACGAGCTCGCCGTGACCCTTGATGTCGAGGGGTACCAACTGGGGAATGGGGTTTATCAAGAGAGGTAGGCTCTCGCGCATCAAACGACGGCTCATCGACATACGATATCGGATAGGCTGCCGGCGAATATGGTTGTACCCGCACAAGATATGCCTCATTTCGAAGCTACATTACCTGGATTCCCGCATCGTTACGGTAGCTGCTATCATCACAGCTAGTGGAGAGATGCGAGTGGTTTAGGGGTTCGCCCGTCGGCGCTA
>JAULVA010000298.1:627-7060 GCA_032111275.1 Bdellovibrionota bacterium | reverse complement strand
AAAGAGAACCTTCTCTCGCCTGAAGGTACGACCAACATCGTTAGCGTTCCACGACCTCGACACCTCGCTTCTCATCGGCGGCACCGATGGCCGTATCTATCGATGGAGATTCATGGAGGAACAGGATGCGCCAACCACCGAAGAGCTTGAGAAGGTAGTGGAACGATACATAGGCCATCAAACGGTTGTAAGTGGTGTCGTTGGACACTCTGTGGGACGGGCGTTCTTCTCCTCTGATTGGGATGGCGGTCTGATCGGATGGCTGAGCTACTCGTCCGATGATCAGGAAGGAACCTTCGACCGAAACCTCTTCAAGGGTCGCTTTTACACAGACATTCCCGCGGCGATGGTGGCTCGACGCCCTCAAGATAGAGGGATCTCATCGCTCACCATCTCACGAGATGGTGAGTTTGTCGGTGTCGGTACCGAGGACGGGTTCGTAGAGGTGTGGCGAGTGAAGGGATTCATGCTTTCGGCTCGCAAGCAGATCCATCAAGGGCGCGTTACCGCTGTAACCCTCTCCCGAGACGGGAAACGGATAGCCTCTGTCGGCAAAGACTCGAAGGTACATGTCCACACCCTTCAGGCCGACCCATCTTTTACGATCGCGCCGACAGCGCTCCCCAACCTTCTGCAAGAGCTTTCGAATCACCATATTCCCAACGCCCAAGGCGCGGCCTTCATAACTCCAACGCTCCTTGCCGTAACAACGAAGGATGGAACCCTTGCCGAGGTGCAGCTGGAGGCTCAGCCAGAGATTGAGGTGACACCCCCGCCCCGACCGACGAGGACTGTTCAGGATACCGACTACTAATCCCCCGTGGAGGAACGTTCACACGAGCAAAGGGAGGAACGCACCACTAAGACATTCACCTGGTTTCCCCTGCCCCTTGCTCCGGCTATCTGCTAAGCTCCCCAACCATGACTCAGCGCAGCTCCTCCACCCTTCTGACACGTACCGCATTAACCCTTGTTTCGAGCGTCGCGGCATTTACGATCCTTATCGATCAGATCTCAAAACAACTCATTTTGAACACCTTTAGACCAGGGGAGATAGTTCCCGTCATTCCGGGCTTTTTTAACCTTACCCTTACCTTCAACCCTGGAGCGGCGTTCGGATTATGGTCCGACCTCCCAGGAGGATGGAGAGAGTTCGCCCTTGGCGTCTCGATAACCCTCGCTATCGTTGCCGTATGCATTTTCCTTCTTCACCCAAACTGCCAATCAACCCTCGCTCGGGTAAGTCTCTCCGCCGTACTAGGCGGCGCGATAGGAAACATCATCGATCGTTGTACGTACGGCTCGGTCGTTGATTTCCTCGATTTTTACCTCGGCTCGTACCATTGGCCGGCGTTCAACATCGCGGATAGCGCGATATTTATGGGGATCATGGTTGTCGTGTTCCTGCCGCACAAAGCGGCGACACCCGAAGATAACGCTAACGCCGCGAGTAATTGAGCAATCTAGTCTATTTTCAGATTGCCGTATTTGTTCATAAACCATTAGAATTAGCGAACCGCTGGAACCCCGCTCACGGGCAACGTATCCGCGGCACGAGGAGATGGTGGATACACCGGCAATGAGCCATGCCACCTGTACAGAGTCCCTTCATGAGAGGTAGAGAGATGAAGCGCGAACACCTAATCATCGCAGCAGTTGCGACCATCGTCATAACCGGCTGTAGCTCACGTCATGAAGCTCCTCCTCCCCTCGACACCTCCATGGATCTGAACGCTCACGAACCGGACAAGGTTCCCTACGTTGATCCGGCGTTACCATCCGGCGACCTTGAGAAGGCGACGGACGAAGAGCGCGAGCATTTTAAGCAGCTCCAGTTCGAGCGCATGAGGAAACAACAGCAGGAGATAGATGACCTCCGGCGTCAAAAATATCAGGATGGATACTACAAGCAACGGTATCCGAACGCGGCTGAGTAGCCCCCTCCAAACGATAGTAACGAACGTCACAGGAATCTATGGTATCGACTCTCCTCTCCCCTCGAACACTCCTCCTCACAACCGTAGCGACACTTGCGCTCGCGGGATGCACTAAGCCGAAGCAAACCACCGCGGTCGGCTCGGTCGCTGGAGGCGCCATCGGAGCGGGTCTCGGCGCGATAGTCGGCAACCAAACCGGGAACGCCGGCAGTGGGGTGGCGATCGGCGCGGTAGCGGGAGCAGCGACAGGAGCACTTATAGGAAACGCGCTCCAAGCGCAACAGGAGAAGGCCGATTCTCAACGTGAGACCCTTCAACGCCAAGAGCAATCGATTCGCGCGCAACGTTCCGAGATTGAGGAACTTCGACGGATGCAATCCGATACCGGCTACTCCTCGGCTCGCACTCAAAATGTTAACGCCTACCTCGTCGAGCAGAAGCGATTACAACTTCAAAAGCGTGGTCCAGCGCCACGGGGGCAGACCGCAGCATCTTCCTATACCCCACCGCCCCTCTCTGCGAGAGCATCGGAGCCACTCGCTCGATACGACACGAAACCGACCACACCGACGACCACCGCTCCACTTGTGGTCAAATCATCAGCGCCGGTCGGCAAGGGGATAGAGGAGAAGGACCTTGCGAGCGCCGCGTCGATAAAAACTCAGGTAGCACCTGTTGAGGCATCGCCAGTTGAGGCAGTCAAGGAACCAACCACCGCTAAGGTAGTTGAGTCTACCCAGGCGACCGGCGGCTGCGCGGAAGGGAAGGAAGCTCGCGACGCCGCGGCGGCGGCTTCCGACGACTCAGACAAACTCTTTCATCTTAGAAAAGCACTCCGACTCTGTCCTCAAAGCACTGAAACCCATTACGAGCTGGGCAAAGCCTACCTCCACATGAGCCGCGCCGCTGACGCCAACTACGAGTTCAAGCAAGCGCTCTCAATCGATCCCTCCTTCAAGCCAGCTCAGGAGAGCTTGAAGGACGTGGATCAGGGGGGGGCGAAGTATTAAGTAGTGAAGCTATCCCGGGAAGGCCGGACGCGCGCATGTCCGGAGGGCCCGTCTCCTGACGGGCCGAGTAAGTGAAAAATTTCCATCGCGGGTTCCGGCCCGTGAGGACACGGGCCCTCCGGATCCGCGTTTCCCCATCCATCATTTTCCAACATTCCATAAAAAAACCCCGCCCCCTCAACATTCTCACGTTGAGGGGGCGGGGTCAGGCATTGCGCCATTCATGATTCCTTAACTCGCTACGGCCTCGTTATGGAACACCTTAATCGGAGATTGAGAACCATTCACCACCTCTGGGGTGATGATGACCTCCTTGATACTCGTGTTGCTCGGGATGTCGTACATCACATCGAGCATGCAACTCTCGATGATGGAACGGAGACCTCGGGCGCCCGTCCTCTTCTCCAGCGCTTTCTTGGCGATGGCGGAGAGTGACTCCTCCGTAAAGGTGAGGTCCACACCCTCCATTGAGAGCAGCGTCTGATACTGTTTAATAAGCGCGTTCTTCGGTCGCGTGAGGATCTCGACGAGCGAGGGCTCGGTGAGCGGATCCAGACACGAAACCACCGGCAATCGCCCGATGAACTCAGGGATCATTCCGAATCTCAGAAGGTCCTCTGTCTCAAGTTGCGCGAGCGGATTGTCGACCCGTTCAGCCATCGGAACGATATTGTTTCCGAAGCCGAGGCTCTTCTTTCCTGTTCGCTGACTGATAATTCTTTCGACGCCATCGAACGCTCCACCCACGATGAAGAGGATGTTGCTCGTATCAACCTGAATGAAGTCCTGTTGAGGATGCTTACGGCCACCTTTCGGCGGAACGTTCGCCTTGGTTCCCTCGATGATCTTCAAGAGAGCCTGCTGCACACCTTCACCCGATACGTCACGAGTGACCGACGGAGTATCGCTCTTACGCGCGATCTTATCGATCTCGTCGATATACACGATTCCACGCTGCGTTCTCTCAATATCGTAGTCCGCCGCTTGAAGAAGGTTGACGATGATGTTCTCCACATCCTCTCCCACATACCCGGCCTCAGTGAGACTTGTCGCGTCAGCGATCGTAAAGGGCACATCGAGGATCCGAGCCAGGGTCTGAGCTAAAAGGGTCTTTCCTGAACCGGTTGGTCCGATAAGCAGGATATTCGACTTCTGAAGCTCAACCGCGCTCTTCGTTGTTTGATTGTTTTGAATTCTCTTGTAGTGATTATGAACCGCCACCGAGAGTACTTTCTTCGCGTGGTCCTGTCCTATGATGTAGTCATCAAGGGACGCTTTAATATCTTTCGGGGTTGGTACCGCGAGACGATTGGTCTTGGTGCTGGTATCCTCAAGCTCTTCGGTGAGGATATCGTTACAGAGATCCACGCACTCATCGCAGATGTATACCGAGGGGCCCGCTACAAGTTTGCGAACCTCATCCTGCGTCTTGCCGCAAAATGAACAGATAAGATTTCCGCCGTGTTTTCCTGAATCCTTGGCCATGGTCGTATCCCCTACAAAACCTTGAGGAAAATCCCCTTACCATTCAGATGCTCGAAGGGCGTCAGAAGATTGTCTCTTCTTTCAATTCTTCGAAGTTCTGAAGTCCAGGCCTAGCTTCGACCGACCCTCTTCCACCTCAACTCTTCTATCGGCGGGTTTTCGAGCGTACTTGAGCGGAAAAACTGCACTAAATGGGCTTGGGCAAAGCTAATATCGCTTGACTTCAGACTCGGACGAGAGACTCAATTCGATCGAAAAATCTCTCCTTTCAGACGGCACACCACTGGGCCGCGTAGCGTTTTCAACTGAACGATGACACCCCCGCGCCAGGCACATTTCTCTTCACGAGGGGCAAAACACTATTTCGACCGACCTTATCCGCGGTACAACACGAAACGCGGTCCTCGTGATTTGAATCCTAGTAATGAATCGCAGTCCGTATTACAAAAAGAAGTAGAGAGTTGTTTTAACCCAAAGGCGCTATGGAAAAATTCAAAGTTAATGATCGCGTTCGTCGTAAGCCCTTCACCGTTACCCTCGCCAACGACCCGATGGCGATTAACGATGGAACTAACGGAGAGGACCACGTTACAACGTATCAAACTCGCGGTTGCATCGGCACCGTCAAGACTCTCCGCGAAGAGACCACACTCGCGCACAAGGAGTCTCGCGAGCGCTCTCTGATGGTTCACGTTCTTTGGGACAACGGCACCCTTTCGTACCTCGGTCCTGAGGGGCTTGAGATGGCGTAAGAGCCGTATACGATAATGTGTTAAAGAGGCCTCTCTGCCGGATACGGTGGAGGGGCCTTTTTGTTTGTGGTTCGATGTCACATCAAACCGGAGCGGCTGTGTTGAAAATCAACATTAAATTGATTGGAAATTGACATTATCTCTAAGCATAGCGTTGAGGATAACGATGGTTTTCCGCATAGCCGCTACCAAAGCGACTTTATTGGCTTTCCCGGCTGCCTTAAGTCTTTGGTAGAACTGCCGCATGGTTGGATTGCACCGTACCGCGGTCAAGGTGCACATATAGAGCGCTGTCCTAACAGCGCTTCTTCCACCCCATATGCGTCGTTTGCCTCTGCAGGAAGAGCCACTGTCGTCAGCGAATGGAGCCACTCCGACAAGAGCGGCGACCTTAGCTTTTGAGAGGGTCCCCAGCTCTGGAAGAAGCGCCATGAGTACGGCGGCTGAAACATCAGCAATCCCTTTAAACCCCTTTAAGAGGCGTAGTTTCTCCACGAATACAGGAGAGCTCGCGACACTCTTAATCTCCCGTGTAAGCGCGTCACGCTCTTTTACGAGCCAGGTGATGTGCTTTCGAATGTGACGTCGCAGAAAGGGATCTGTGATATCAGCGATGCGGTTACGCTCTTGGGTTATCATGGTAACGATGTCGTTACGACGAGTAACCAAAGATCGCAGGTGCTCGACCTCCTTGCCAACAGCCTGCGTCGGCGGTACGGCAACCGTGAGAGCAAAATCAGCAATCACTCGAGCGTCGATCTTGTCTGTCTTAGCTAACTGCCCGATCGCTTTAGCGAAGTCCCGAATCCGCTTCGGGTTCACTATTGCGACAGGAACCTGTAGCTCAGTTGCTACCGTATACAATACAGCGTGGTACTTGCCGGTAGATTCAACCACTAGAAAAAGCTTAGGGAATTGTCCTTTGAGCTTCTTAAACGCCTCTCTGAGCTCACTCTCCTTGTTAGGTATCCGAAAGAAGACCTTCTTCTCCCGTCCCATACAACAGTCGAGCATAGCCTTAGAAACATCGATTCCAACAACGTCCATCTCTGTGCTATTCATATCCCTCCTTGTAGCCCGTTCTTGCGGAAGCTCTCCCTTGCTGGATACGAACAACGGAGCGCTAACTCCGGTTTCTGGCGGCTGTTCGAGCTTTTCAGAGAAAATCCGGGGAGACGTTCAATGCTCCGAAGCGCACTTGTGCTAGGGCCCGTACGAACTGTCTCCCCGGCGGGCACCTTCTCCCTGC
>JAULVA010000298.1:0-617 GCA_032111275.1 Bdellovibrionota bacterium | reverse complement strand
TGCCGTGCTCCTTTCAAACTACAAAAAGAAGGTTCTGGGAACATACAAGGGCCCGTATCCTTACGGTGTCCGTCCTCTAGCTGACAGGTTTCTTTTTCCAGTTCATGGGGAGCAGGCTTACGGCAGTGTCGTCTGACCATAAAGGATAGTAAAATAAATTAATTTTCGAGTTATATTAGCAATCTAGGTATTTAGAGGCGGTTTTGATAGTCGGCGCGTGCTATTTTCTAAGAGTAAAAGAAGAGACAGAAGGCTGTGAATTAATTTTCGCGGGATATTCAAACTATAAACGTCTTTAGTAGCCTTATGCGAGCTCATGACCCTAGCGGGTGGTGAAAAAAGGTGCCGTAGTGAGCAGTTTAAGCATCTAAATCAAACGAGGCGGAGGGGTGACCTCTGCTACTTATTGAATAATAAGTGTGTAAGAAAGCGGGGAGTTGACACGTCGATGCAAGAGTGTTTCCTTCTTAGACGGAAGCGTAATCCCAGGCGGAGCCCCCCCTCTAAGATATTGAGGGTTTTTCGAGGGCTCGAACGAAGTTGCAGTCAAGGCCGTGTTGTCGACTCGAATAGCGGGAAATGCGCGACAGGAAATCATTTTGCGCCTGCCTGCTGGA
>JAULVA010000297.1:3827-4633 GCA_032111275.1 Bdellovibrionota bacterium | reverse complement strand
TTTAGGCTGTGCTACACACACTTTACATAGCTTTATACAACGTCTACGTGGTATTGTCACAGGAGATTTAATAATAGAACCACCACCACCACAACAACAACAACAACAAGCGTCTCCAGACTTGTTCACACCCACCGCTACCGGAGAGAGAATAGAAGCAGATTTCCTTACTGAAGAGTCTTTAGCCACAGCTTGTGGCTCTATAGCTTGCATAGTACAAGCTTGTTTACGAGAATTACCTTCTTGGAGCGTTGAATTACCCTTTCAAGATGAATTTTTGAGGGAAATTGGCGCAGCGGTGTGGGATGTGAGTGCGGCAAGCAAAGTTATAGCACCTGTCCATGGTGAAATAGCAAAGCAAGGGCAACGATGTGCAGCATTACTGGTGAGTGCGCTACAGCAAATGTCTGTAGCGTATTCTAGAGAGGATTGTGGAACTACTACGATGAACACCTTTGAATAAAAGATGAATTTTTTTTCTTCCAACAGCGACGACGACCGTCTTTTTTCTCTCTTTTTGAGGCGACGTGTCGCAGTTCGTTCACCTCCATCTTCACACTCAATACAGCCTCCTCGATGGGGCTAACAAGCTCAAAGAAGTTATCGCTCACGCGGCGCAGCTCGGTCAGCCAGCTATCGCTATGACCGACCACGGCAACATGCACGGGGCTGTCGAGTTCTTCTACGAAGCGAAAAATGGAGGCATCAAACCGATTATCGGTTGTGAGCTCTATGTGACTCCAGTTTCTCGACATGAGCGCAAGATGCGCTCGCAGGGTGGGGCTGGAACGTGTCACTTAACCGTC
>JAULVA010000297.1:0-3817 GCA_032111275.1 Bdellovibrionota bacterium | reverse complement strand
CCGAGTCGATCATGAACTCTTAGAGAGATACTCCGAAGGGCTCATCGTGCTGAGCGGGTGTCTCGCCGCTGAAGTGGCGCAGGCTACGATGATCGATGACTACAAGGGAGCTAAGGAGCTCGTTGAGTTCTACGCGAAGACCTTCAAAGACCGATACTATCTCGAACTTCAACCCCATCCGATCGATGATCAGCGTAAGCACAACTCCGCTATCATGGATCTCGCGCAGAGTATCGGTGTGCCGCTCGTCGCTACCACCGATTGTCACTATTTGAACAAGGATGATCACTTCGCGCAGGAGGTGCTCATGTGCATCTCCACCGGTAAAACCGTACTTGACCCCGATCGTCTCCGTCACGAGGGATTTACCCTCCACCTGAAGACCGAGCAGGAGATGATCAAGGAGTTTGAGAACAACGATCGGTGCACAGAGGCCGTTCGCAACTCAGCGCTGATCGCCTCGCAGTGCGACCTCTCCCTTGAGTCGAAGACCTACTACATGCCTAAGTATGAGTGCGCCGATGAGCGTCCACTCATCGACATCATGGCTGAGATGGCTCGCGATGGACTGCAAAGTCGTGAGGACGCGCTCGCCGCCTTGCCGGGCTGGGGCCCAGCGATGAAACAGCAGTACATCGATCGATTAGAGGAGGAGATCTCGCTGATCGGCAAGATGGGGTTCGCTGGGTACTTCCTTGTGGTGGCGGACTTCATCGTATGGGCTAAGGATCACGGCATCCCGGTAGGTCCAGGTCGTGGTTCGGTAGCGGGGTCGCTTGTCGCGTACACGATGCGAATTACCGAAGTAGATCCGATATCGAACAAATTGTTCTTCGAGCGATTCCTTAATCCTGAACGTATCAGCATGCCTGATATCGATGTGGACTTCTGTATCCACGGCCGTGAGCATGTGATCAAGTATGTGATCGAGAAGTACGGCAAGGAGAAGGTTTCGCAGATCGCGACCTTCGGAACGCTGAAAGCGAAAGCCGCCATCAAAGACGTAGGTCGCGCGCTCGGCATGAGCTACGCCGAAACCGACCGTATCGCGCAGCTCGTACCAGCTCCACGACAAGGTTTTGATTATCCGATCTCTGAGGCTCTCAAGATGGAGCCCAAGCTCGCCGAGTACGCGGCGGGCGAGGGGCGTGAGTTAATTGAACTCGCGCAGAAGCTTGAAGGTCTTACTCGGCATTCCTCGACGCACGCGGCCGGAGTGGTGATCGGAGATCGTCCACTCGATGAGCTCCTTCCAATGATGGTGGATAAGGACGGGAACGACGTCACGCAGTACTCGATGACCTACGTTGAGAAGGTCGGCCTCGTGAAGTTCGACTTCCTCGGTCTTAAAACCCTCACGGTGCTTCACACCGCGTGCCAGATCATCAAAGAGAGTCGCGGGGTCGACATAGACCTGAACACGTTGCCCCTGAACGATCCGAAAACGTACACACTTCTGTGCGGTGGAAACACGACAGGGGTGTTCCAGCTTGAGTCGAGCGGTATTACCGAGATGGTGGTTCGACTCAAACCGAGCTGCTTCGATGATATCGTCGCTATCTTAGCGCTCTATCGTCCAGGCCCACTCGACGCCGGGATGGTGGATCACTACATCGAGCGTAAGCACGGACGTGAGCCGATCTCGTACCTCCATCCGCTGATGAAGGATATCCTGATGGATACCTACGGCGTAATCCTCTACCAAGAGCAGATCATGCAACTCGCTCGCGCGCTCTCGGGATACAGCCTTGGAGAGGCCGACCTTCTCCGTAAAGCGATGGGTAAGAAGAACCCTGAGGAGATGGCGAAGCAGAGGACCCGCTTCGTGAGCGGCTCGGTGGAGAAGGGTATTTCCCAGAAGTTAGCCGATGAGATCTTCCAGCAGATGGAGACCTTCGCGCGGTACGGATTTAATCGAAGTCACACGGCCGCGTACGCGCTCGTATCGTTCCAGACCGCGTACCTCAAGGCGCACTACGGCGTTGAATTCATGGCCGCGTTGATGACGCATGACATGGAGGACACCGACAAGACCTTCAAGAACTTCAATGAGTGCCGGAAGCAGGGGATCGCGGTTCTCCCTCCGAACATGAATGAGAGTTCGGCGAGCTTTACGGTGCGTCAGGGGAAGATCCTCTTCGGTCTTGAGGCGGTCAAAGGAACGGGACAGAAAGCGGTCGAGGCTATTGTTCGCGCTCGAGAGGATGGGCCCTTCAAAGATCTTGAGGATCTCATCTCCCGTGTAGACCTCACGAGCGTTAACAAGCGCGTTTTCGAAAACATGATTAAGAGCGGGGGGTTTGACTTCTCGAAGGTGAGCCGTCGTGAGATGAGCGATCGTCTTGAGGAGTTCCTCAAGGTCTACGCTTCACGGAAGGACGTGGACCCGAACCAGATGAACCTCTTTGGAGCCACGGCGCCAAAGCCTGTTGTCGCCCGTCGCGCGGTGACCATCCCAGAGTGGCCCGTTAACCAAAAGCTCTCCTTCGAGCGTGAGGCGCTCGGGTTTTACATCTCAGGGCATCCGCTTGAGAAGTTTAAGTGGGACCTTAAACGGCTCGGCGCGCTCTCAACCGCGGATGTGAAGACGAAGAAGGCGAAAGAGGTTCGAGTGGGTGGTGTGATCACGGCGATCAAGCTCAAGAACACCAAGAAGGGGGACCGCTACGCGAGCTTCGCGCTCGAGGATTGGCTCGGTACGATCGATTCGCTCGTGTGGCCTGATACCTACCGGAAGATTCAACACCTGATCGTGCCTGACGAGCCGGTTATGATATCGGGGCGCGCGGATGTAACCGAGGAGCGGTGCGTGTTGGTGATCGATAAGATGGAGTCCCTGATTCAATTGCGTGACCGAAGCGCTACCCAGGGATTCCTGATGTTGACCGCCAATGATGACATCGAGCAGCGCATTCCGGCGGTGCAGACGATCTTCCGCAAGTACACCGGCTCGTGCCCTGTGAAGGTGCGGTTGCAGCTTGATGATGGAGAGGTCTCGATCGTGCTGCGTGACTCAGCCAATAGCCCTGTGTGCGTTGGTCCATCTGAAGCTCTCTGTGAAGAGGTTGAGCAGCTGTTTGGCCGGCCAGTACTAACCTTTATGTGAGGAACCGATGTCGCGGCCTAAAGAGTCCTTCTTGCCACCCCTTTGGGTTCTCACCTCAGTCACCGTTATTGGACTTATCTGGCTCGCGGCGCAGCTACGAGAGCTGATGGTACTCTTAGTTATCGGGTACTTTATCGCCTACGCCATCGATCCTATCCTCTCGAAGCTTGAGGCGAAGGGGCTCGCTCGTGGACTCGGTTTTGCGCTCGTATGCGCCGTAGTGATCGGACTTCTGGTGCTTATCGGCGTGACGGCTGTGCCGACAATCATCGACGAGTTTCATAAGCTTACCGCGAATCTGAGTCAGTACATCCAGGTCGGACGTGAGCGGCTGGGGCCATATTGGGATAAGATAATCGCCGCGCTGCCCCTTCCAACCGACGAAGAACAGGACCTCGCTGATGCAGTAGCTCGACTTCCGCAGATGCTCTCAGAAGTAAACGGGGACGCGGTGAAGAAGGTATTCGCCACCATCGGAACGACCCTTCTCCAGGGCTACAACAAAGCCCTCGCGCTCGTGAACATCGCTCTCTTGCCCTTCATTGTATACTACCTGGCGATGGATCTGCCGAAGATTCACTCCTGTGTGGTTGGACTTGTGCCGCTTACCCGACGGACGAAGTTCGTGGCGGTGTTTCGAGAGATCGACACCTATGTGTCGGCGTTCGTGCGTGGACAGGCGATCGTATGCACCATCCTGTTTGTGCTCTA
>JAULVA010000296.1:1368-3413 GCA_032111275.1 Bdellovibrionota bacterium | reverse complement strand
AACGTCAGCCGTGATGGCTACCCACTCTGTGTGGGGTCCGAGCGACTGGTGATTGCTGAGGCGTGTATTCAGGCATGCAAGGAGGTTGGAGCTAATATTTTCATTCATGGATCGACCGGTGCCGGAAACGACCAGTACCGCTTCGACGTCCCAGCGTCCGTAATCGGCCAGGGCACAATTGAATGTCGGGCCCCTATTCGAGAGTTCGGAATTACCCGAACAGAGGCCACTCAGTACCTTGAGGAGCGCGGGTTTCCTGTATCAGCTAAGACGACCGATTACTCCTACAATCCTGGCCTGTGGGGTGTCTCAATCGGTGGAAGGGAGACGCTCCGCTCCGACGGACTCCTTCCGGACGGGAGCTGGTATTCGCACCCAGAGCCCGAACGGACGACGTCTACGCTTGAAATAGATTTTACCTCGGGTGAGCTATCACAACTTCGGGCGGATGGGGAAACAATTTCGGATCCAGTGCGGATCATTCAGCGCCTTACACAGGCGGGCAACGCGTTAGGGATTGGGCGTCACTATCACGTGGGAACATCTATCCCTGGTAAGAAGGGACGGCTCGCGTACGAATCGCCCGCCGCGGATATCATCTATGAGGCACATCGCGCTCTAGAAAAGGTCACCCTGTCGCAGGCCCAGATAAGCGGAAAGAAGCCGTTGGCGGAGACCCTCGGAGCGCTGATTCACGAAGCAAAAATGTTCGACCCGTTTGTGGATGACATTAAAGCGTTCCTCACCAGCTCACAACGGCGCGTCACCGGCTCCTGCTCGGTCCGACTCATACCGAACGCTATGGCTTCAGTAACCGTATCGAGTCCGTATGACCTCCTTGCGGCACGGGGTAGCACCTATGGAGAGGTGTCAAGCGCGTATACTGGCGCTGATGCCGCGGGGGCGACTCTGCTACACGGATACGAGCAGCAGTTGTACCACTCCCTGACGCAATCGAGTGCACGAGAGGGGGTTCCCCATGCGGCTTGAAGATTTAACCCATCAGAGCTTTCTTCTTCTTGGGGAAATGGTATCGACGCCATCAATTTCGAGAGAAGAGGCAAACGTTGCGACCCTTATTGAACGCCATCTCTTATACTGTTCACCTGATTCGTTACAACGACACGGTAATAACGTCATAGCGATGTGGCGTGGACAACGCCCGGGCCCTACCCTCCTTCTCTGCAGCCACCTTGATACCGTTGCCCCGGCCTCAGGGTGGAGTAGAAACCCGTTCAGGGCGACGATCGAAGGCGATAGACTCTATGGACTCGGGGCAAACGACGCCGGAGCCTCGGTCGTAAGCATGATCGGCGCTATTCGAGCAGCAACCCCGCTCGCCGCGGGTCAGGTTGTCCTATGTATCGCCGCCGAGGAGGAACTCGGAAGTAACGGCTTCGTCGCGATTGAGCCACTCTTACCTCGCTACGATGCCGCAATATTCGGCGAGCCCACCAACATGGGGGTGGCGAGTGAAATGAGAGGAGCGATGAAGCTCGTGATGCACTCGCGGGGCAACGCGTGCCACGCCTCTCGACCTTGGGAGGGCAGAAACGCGATAGACTCATTTGCCACGGATCTCGCGAAGCTCCGATCACTCGACCTCTCGGATTCCTCTCGATGGAGGCGCGCAACCATTGAGCCAACAATACTTAACGGTGGAAAGAGCGCCAATCAGATCCCCGACCTTATCACGACAACTCTCGATGTTCGGACGACACCAGCAAAGAACAACGACTGGATCATCGAACAATTACGGCAACAGGGCATCGAGTTCTACATTGAAGTCAATCGTCGACGACCGATGGCGAGCCCCCCGGATCATCCCCTCCTTAAGGCGATTAAGCGCGCTCATCCAAGGTGCGATGACTACGCGTTCAACGGAACATGCGACATGGCTTTTGCGACCGCTCCTAGTGTCGTAATGGGGCCGGGCAGATCTGAGCGCTCGCACGCCGCCGATGAGTTTTGCTGTCGAGCTGAGATACTGGAGGCGATTACCATCTATGCTGACGTAATTCGTGAGTTTATGGCGAGGCCCGAAT
>JAULVA010000296.1:617-1358 GCA_032111275.1 Bdellovibrionota bacterium | reverse complement strand
AGGACTCACAACTTCGATTTCCGTAGCAACGTGGTCACCATAGTCCCCACATGGTGCCATTCGATTAGTACGTTGTAACACAAAGAGCTATCCACTACTCAGTACATAATATTCGTAGCGAAGTTTATTCACCGAACAAAGAGCGGAAGAGCGCTGTGCGCAAACCCTGAAAGGAGAGCGCCGCCGCGAGGTCCGCGCCGACAAGCGGAGGCGCATACCCGTTGAATTTGGACCTCATGATATCCTTTCTGGCGTTCGTCCATCCTATGAAGGTGATAATAAATTGATGTCCTTCACACGCACGGTCTTCGATAGCCACAACAGCGTAGCCAAAACCTAAAAGACCACTTCAGCTCGCCCTTTTTAATTCAGAGTAAAAGGAAGCTGCTGGTGTTGCCCAGTGTGGGATAGACATGGCGCGTCAGGGCAATCGGTGGCCGCACCGAAAAACGAGAGTTCTTTTCGCCCGCTTTGTCCAGCAGCCTCCTTCGTTCTCAGGGAAATCCAAGAGTAGGCAGTCATTTATGGTTGATTTCTCGACTCACTTTGATGTCCGAGCCGATATCAGAGTGCGTCACGATCTGACATACACGTTTGAGAAGTACTTGGACCGGAATCGTGCTCTGAAGAGACATCAGTCAAGTTGATCCACAAAGCTCTCCTAGTATTCGCCAACCAGACACGAAGTGATTGTGCTTATCATTTAGGCAGACTTATGAGGACGCAAGAGACGGCTAAAAC
>JAULVA010000296.1:0-607 GCA_032111275.1 Bdellovibrionota bacterium | reverse complement strand
GCAAAGCAGGCCGCAGGACTTGGATATTTCGATAAAGTGGCGCAGGGGTATGATTCGCTGTATCTTGACCCCACCTCGTTGGCTGAAAATGAGATAGTCTGCGATCTACTCAAAACGATTTTACGAAACATACCTCATCAAAAGGTGCGGGTTCTGGACATCGGATGCGGGACGGGCTTGGTATGTAATATGATATTACAAAATATCGGCCCCTTGAGGACATTAGACTATATCGGCGTGGATATTTCAGAGCAGATGCTCGAACAATTTAGAAGAAATATCAACGGGCAGGGGGCGTGCAATCACCAGATCAAGACCCTGCTTGCTGACGCTAATGAGGTTCGTCCGGCCAGCTTCGCTGAGCCCTTCGATCTGATTGTTTCTACTTTCGGATCGTTCTCTTACATACATGAAACTGGCGATTATTTGCGGGAAGCTCGCCATGCGATGCGCGATTCGTTCAGTGGATTGGTAGTCATGTCGTATTCCCGTTTATCGAATCGAAATATGGAAATGGCGGAACAAGACCAAGACCCCCGTTGGTTGGATTCCAAGCGATCGTACGCATATCGCCATGATAACACCTCTTTTGATGACGCACCGGATG
>JAULVA010000295.1:2956-6573 GCA_032111275.1 Bdellovibrionota bacterium | reverse complement strand
ACGAGACGAGCATGCTATAGCTCACCTGTATGAAGGTCCACGAGTCGTCCACACAATTGTCGCAGGAGCAGGTACTCTCGTTACCACGTGAATCAAGCGCGAGCGATTGGCACGACGCCCCATTAACGACACCCCTCTCATGGAGCATCGCACTCGATCCTCAGGCGTTGTGGTTTGTGTGCAAGCTACCGGGGGGAGGTCGTAGCTCGTCCACGCCCGGAACGTTCGTTGAGGGATTGTGGGAGGAGGACGTAGCGGAGCTTTTTATCAAATCTCCGTCCGGCGTGTATCAGGAGTTAAATCTCGCTCCCTCAGGGGCGTGGTGGTCGATGACCTTAGCGGACTATCGGGTGCGACGAGAGATGGCTCAACGCCCTCACGTCCTCTCCCTCTCGACCTTCATCGAGGGTGGATCGTGGATCGTCGTTGCCGCTTTTGCTCGTTCGACGATGGAGGTTCCTGTTGTACCGGATTCTCTCCTCCACGTTTCTGGAATGTGGTACCAACCGCAGCCGTGCTACCTCTCGTCGCACCCAGCTTCTGGCGAGGCCCCTGATTACCACCACCGTGAGTGCTTCGAGCGAGTGGTCATGCTGCCGGCCTCTGCTTCAGCGTAACATGCTGATCTGATGGGATTTGTTAGGCGCTTAGCCAGAAAACTGCAAGTTGTACAAATGTTACGGTGTGTGTTAAACTCCCACCATCTCTCGGCAGGTCCCTGCCACTTTGGGTGTGTCTCTCACACTCATAAACGTAACTCCGATGCTCGTCTGTATCGTTGGGTCGCGCTAAACAGGCGAAGCGTTGGCTACTGGCTTGCGCTTCGACAGCAGGGATGGGTCGTAAAGAGAAGATGTATGGCGTAACGAATGACTAGTGAAGTGTCTGACAACCTGTTGCCGTCCGGTGAGATCTCCGCAGGAGAGGTCGCCGAAGGTATCGAGAACACTCCGATGTGGCGCATGATCAGTGATGTCGCCGCGTCAGAGGGCGTTGAACTCTTTGATATCGAGTATCCACGTGATGGTGGAGCGTCAAGGAGGAGTGGGGTTGTTCGGGTCTACATCATCAAGGGCGCTGAGTCGGTCGCTGAGAGCTCTGAAGAGAGCTCTGAGCGACGAGGCAGTGTAACCTTCGAAGATTGTGTTCGAGTCACAAAAAGACTCTTAGACATCGACGAGCAGAACGCGTTCGTTCCAGCTAGCTGCGTTTTGGAGGTCTCCAGTCCGGGGATTAACAGAGCGCTTCGGCTGCCAGTGCATTTCAGTGGAGCTATCGGTGAGCGAGTTCGACTTAAGTTTGGAAACGCTCAGGGTTCGTATCAGGTCGTGACCGGCCAACTGCGAGCGATAAACGATAGTATCCTTGAGGTTGAGGTGGAGGAGAAGAAGCGCACAGAGACGCTCTCAATTCCCCTCGCAGAGGTGAAGGAAGCGAGAGTTGACTTCAAATTTTAACGGAGCCTCCGCCCACGCGGCGGGAGTGGTATCCGGTAACGATGGAAGAGGTAAGTAAGTATGTCATCGAACTTTGACCTTAACGCAATCCTGAGCCAGATGGGCCGAGATAAGGGGATTGATAAGCAGGTGCTTATTGAGGCTGTTGAGTCGGCGATGCTCTCAGCGGCGCGCAAGCACTACGGTCATAATTTGAACCTTGAGACGAAATTCAACGAAGAGAGCGGCGAGATCGAGGTCGTTCAGTTCAAGGTTGTCGTGGATACCGTTGAGGATTCAGATACGCAGCTTTCTGTTGAGGACGCTCGTAAACAGGTGGATCCTGACGCGATGGTAGGTGATGAGCTCGGTAAGAAATTGGATACCGAAGTTCTTGGCCGTATCGCGGCGCAAACCGCCAAGCAAGTTATCATGCAAAAGGTACGTGACGCGGAGCGTGGCGTTATCTACGAAGAGTACAAAGATTGTAAGGGTGACCTCATCAACGGAATCGTACTCCGTCTTGAGCGAGGGAACATCATCGTTAACCTCGGCCGAACTGAGGCGATCCTGCCGAAGCGTGAGCAGATCTCGCGAGAGCGATACCGTCCTGGCGACCGTCTCCGTGGAATGGTGCTCGATGTAGATCGTTCCGCTCGTGGTCCGCAGATTATTCTCACACGAAGCCATCCAGACCTCATCAAGAAGCTCTTCGAGCTTGAGGTGCCTGAGATCGCTGACAAGGTCATTGAGCTTAAGGCTGTCGCTCGTGAGCCTGGTGAGCGCGCGAAGATCGCGGTATACTCGAACGATCCAAGCGTTGACCCAGTTGGCGCGTGCGTTGGTATCAAGGGATCCCGTGTACAAGCGGTTGTTCAAGAGCTCCGCGGTGAGCGTATCGATATCATCACCTGGACCCCAGATGAGCCGTCATTCGTGGCGCGCGCATTGGCTCCAGCTGAGGTGAGCCGCGTGGTTGTCGATGAAGAGCAACACTCAATGGAGGTTATCGTCCCTGATGACCAACTCTCCCTCGCGATCGGCCGTCGTGGTCAGAACGTGAAGCTCGCCAGTAAACTCTCCGGTTGGAGGATCGACGTTCGAAGCGTATCGGTCGCTGAAGAGGAGGCACGACGCGCTCGCGCCGCTCTCGGTAGCATCCCAGGTATCGACTTCATGCACGCTGAGCTCTTGTTCCAGCAAGGATATCGAACTGTTCGTGAGGTCGCTGACGCTACCCTTGAGGATCTCCTCGAGATCGAGGGTCTCGGCCAAGAACAGGTTTCTGAGATCCTTAAGAACGCCAAGGAGCTCGCGGAGAAGCTTGGTGACGAGGCGGATAGCCTCGGCTCTGAGGATAGCGAAGGCTCATCTGACCTCTCGCGCTTGGCTCTTACCGCCGATGTTCGAGAGATGCTCATGAACGGTGGCTATAAGACTATTCAAAGTCTGGTAGAGGCTGATGATGAGGCTCTCCGTCAGGTAAGTGGTCTCGCAGAGGGCGACATTGAGCAGATCCGTCAGGCAGTTGACGCGTTCTTGCGTAGTGGGTCCGTGCGCGCTGCATCTCCGGTGTAGTGTCGCAAAAGCCGATGGGGGCTCGCTTGAGAACGATTGAGCGCACATGTTGTATCTGTCGCTCAAAGGGTGACAAGCGAACCCTCATCAGGCTCGTAGCTCAGGGAGGAGAGTTGGTCATTGATGACCAACAACGACTCCCCGGGCGAGGTGGTTACGTTCATCCTTCGGTCGAGTGTTTGTCTCGGATGGGGCAAGCGCAAAGGTGGGAGCGAGCGTTTCGATTGAAGGGAGCTTCTCTGGAAGCTTCGCAGGTTTCGCGAGTGGTCATGGAGTTGATGACCCGCGTGAGAGGTTCGGTGGCTCCGTCTGAGGATAGAGCCGCGGGAAAGGGACAAGCTCGTAAGATTCGGCTCTAGAAGGGGCGAAGGAGAGTGGGGAGTTCCTGAGGCAGATAAAAAGATAAGATTCGATGTCGGGGCTAATCCTCGGCGCGATTAGAAAAGGCACATGTCAAAGATCAGAATTTACGAATTAGCTAAAGAGCTCGGAGTTGATAACAAGATTGTTCTCTCCAAGGCCCAGGAACTCGGATTCCGAGGAAAGAGCTCTCACTCTCACTCCCTTGACGCCGACGAGGCGGACGCCGTTCGTCGCGCCATC
>JAULVA010000295.1:0-2946 GCA_032111275.1 Bdellovibrionota bacterium | reverse complement strand
TAAGGAGATTAACTCCGAGGTTGTGACCACCCGCGTCGACAAAGTGACGGGAGCTACTGAGGCGGTAGTCGAGAAGCGTTCCGGTAACGTGATTCGTCGTCGACGTTCGAGCGACGGCCCTGAGGCTGCGCCAGCGCCGAGCGCGGTTGCTGCGGCGCCGACTCCAGCTCCTGTTTTTGAGGAGCCGATGGCTCCAGCCGCGATGGCTTCCTCAACGGGAATCTCCTCCGATGGTGGAGCAGCGCGTGAATTGGTCGCTCCGGAGATGCCCGAGTTCGTTGAGCAGCCACAAAGCGCCGCTGAGCCTGAGCCTGCTCACGAAGAGGTGGAGGTTGCCACGCCGGTCATGCCGGTAGAGCCTCAACCCGAGGTCACGCCAACCACTCCACCACCCGCTCCAGCGGTTGCTGAGACACGACCAGGCATCGGCCCTCGTATCCTTGGACGTATTGAACTACCGGCGGCCCGTAAGCCGATCGTAAAACCAGCGCCGGATGCTAAGCGCCCAGCCCCTACAACGGGCAAAGACTCGCCGCGTGAGGTTTTTGACACCGACGAAGAGGGCAAGAAGAAGGGCGCGGCCAAGAAGGGCCGTAAGCGAGAAATTAGTAGCGTTGACCTGCTCGATTACCGTGGACGTGAGATGCGTCGCGGTAGGTCGAGGGGAAGAGACGACGATAGAAGAAGGGGCCTGCAATCTGAGTCCGAAAAGCAGAAGGTCGCGAAACGAGTTATCGAGCTGGGCGATTCTATCACGGTAGGTGAGCTCGCGAAGCAGATGACTATCAAGTCGGGAGAGGTTATTGCGAAGCTTCTCGGTCTTGGCGTCATGGCCACTATCAATCAAGCAATCGACAAAGATACGGCGCAGATCGTAGCCGATGAGTTGGGCTACGAAGTTAAGCACGTTGAGTTCAACGAGCAGGACATCTTGCAGGACGTTGTTGAAGAGGAACCAGGTAACTTGATGCCACGCGCGCCGGTTGTGACCGTCATGGGTCACGTCGACCACGGTAAGACCTCCTTGCTCGATAGAATTCGAAGCACCTCTGTGGCCGCCAAAGAGGCGGGTGGAATTACGCAGCACATCGGAGCGTATCGAGTTATCACCGACGATGGTCGTTCGATCACCTTCATCGATACACCGGGTCACGCCGCGTTTACCGCCATGCGAGCTCGTGGAGCTCAGGTCACCGATATCGTCATCCTCGTCGTCGCGGCGGATGATGGCGTGATGCCTCAGACACGAGAGGCTATCAACCACGCGCAAGCCGCTAAGGTTCCGATTATCGTCGCAATCAACAAGATGGATAAGCCTGACGCGAATCCTGACAAGGTTAAGACCCAGCTCGCTGAATTTGGGTTGCAGCCTGAGGATTGGGGTGGCGATACGATGTTCATGCCGGTTTCCGCTCTTAAGGGAGATGGAATCAAGGAGCTTCTTGAGAGCCTCCTCGTTCTCGCTGATGTGAAGGAATTGAAAGCAAATCCAGATCGTCGCGCGAAGGGAACGATCATCGAGAGCCGCACCGACCGCGGACGTGGAGTGGTCGCGACCGTTCTCGTTCAGGCTGGAACGCTCAAGATGGGAGATATCTTCATCAGCGGCTCTGAGTACGGTCGAATCCGTACGATGACCGATTACCGTGGTGAGAAGCTTACTGAGGCTGGACCTTCGATGCCGGTAGAGATTACCGGTCTCAACGGCATGCCAGAGTCGGGTGACGACTTCATGGTGGTTGATTCCGAGGCCGACGCTCGCGAGGTATCGTCGAATCGTCAGGAGCTTCGGGCTCAGAAGGAGCGAGCGCTCGCGTCTGGACCGATCAGCCTTGAGGAGTTCGCGAAGCGCGCTGGTACCAAGGCTGCTGAAGAGCTCAACGTCATCCTCAAAACGGATGTACAGGGCTCGGAAGAGGCGGTTAAGCAATCGATTGAGAAGCTTTCTGGTGAGAAGGTTAAGGTACGAGTTCTTCACTCGGCCGTTGGTGGTATCAACGAGAGCGACGTGCAACTCGCGGTCGCCTCTCGCGCTATCATCGTTGGATTCAACGTTCGTGGAGAGCCTCGCGCCCTCGCTGACGCGGAGAACCTCGGCATCCAGATCCGCTTCTACCGAGTTATTTATGAACTCTTGGATGATGTGAAGAACGCGATGGTCGGCTTGCTTGAGCCGGTCCGCCAAGAGTCAAGCCTCGGCCGCGCTGAGGTACGTGACACCTTTACAATTCCGAAGATCGGAACGATCGCCGGTTGCTACATCACAAACGGACTCGTTCGCCGAAACGCGAACGCTCGCTTGTTGCGAGATAACCGAGTTATCCACGAAGGGAAGATGTCGAGTCTTCGTCGCTTCAAGGATGACGCGCGTGAAGTTCAGGCTGGATTTGAGTGTGGTATCGGACTTGAGAGCTTCAACGATGTTAAGGTCGGCGATGTGATCGAGGTGTACGAGTTCAAGGAGATCGCGCCAACGCTCGACTAGGAGCGCTCCGTGTAAAAACGGTGTGCCTACCAAAGGGGTAAGGCGGACCAACGGGTAGTTTACGTATGTCCGGACAAAGAAGAGTTTTCCAAGTTGGTGAGCGGATTAAGGAGCTGATCGCGGAGCATCTCAATAGAGTTGCCGACCCGCGCTTCAGCTTGGTGACGATCACCTCGGTGATGGTATCGCCTGACCTTCGCAACGCGAAGGTATACTGGGTCGTGTCTCTCCTCGGAGAGGCGGATCGCGGTGAGCGTATCGCTGAGGTTCAGGAGGCGTTCGAGAGCGCGAGTGGATTCTTCCGCAAGATGTGCTCGAAGCAGCTCGGTATTCGCTTCACCCCAGAGCTTCGCTTCTACTACGATGATACGCTCGATACGGTTGAGCACGTCGAGCAGCTTATGAATAAAATTCGGCCTAAGGAGAACTCATGACACTCGACTCACGATGTGATGAGGTGT
>JAULVA010000294.1:0-4808 GCA_032111275.1 Bdellovibrionota bacterium | reverse complement strand
ACGTTTTTGTTTCGCATGAGACGATCGTCGAGCGGACTTCGATCTATCGCGGTGGCGCGAAGTCCACGTTCGACCATCACATGGGTCCACCCGCCGGGACATGCGCCGAGGTCAACGCAGGTCTCCCCCCGTTTAGGAGAGAGGTGAAAAACCTCAATCGCCTCGCGAAGCTTTTTGAAGGCGCGCGAGGGAGGGGACTTGTCGTCTGGAACGTCGACGTACCCCGCTGGATAGGGGCTTATGTTGGCGCGGAGCGCGCGTTGTTCCTCTGGCGAGGAGATGCTCATGAGGGTGAGTGTTGGAGCCGCTATTACAACTTGGGCAAGATGCGTGTCTGGTGACCACGTTGGAGAGAGCGCCTTAGCGAGTGTTCTCCGTCGTTGCTTGAGAATCGTGATAACCTCCTGGTGGATGAGGCGAGGACGGCTATACTCCTCTCCCGTATCCACCGCCGCTGGGTCGTAGATGTGCACGCACCAGGCCGGGGGCACCTCTTCGAATCTCTCCATGAGCGCCGCAACGACCGCCTGGGCTATGGTCTTAATGGACGAGCCTTCCAGGACAAACGCATGTGGTAGTAGCTGCCGAGCAAAGAGAAGGGGATTTTGAGATAAAAAGGGGATGTCGACCCCCGTAAGCTCTACCACCCCTGGGGCAAGCTGGGTACACTGACAGCTCGGTGCGAGGGGGGAGAGCTCCTGATGGATGAGGCCCTCCTGTCCCTTTCGAGTAATACAGATATGTCGTTCGAGCGTCGATATGGCCATACGTAAGTCACATTCGAGTACCACAAAGGGTAAAAGAGGGCGAGGTGAAACCGGCTATAAACCGCCCCATTTCGATAAAGAGGACCGCGTAAAGTATTACGGCGTGCAGTGTTGTCTCGCGATCTTTGAGCATCGGCGACAGGACATTAAGCGTATCTTTGTGACCCCCGAGCGGGAGGACGCTTTCAATCATGTGCTTGAATGGGCTGAGCGCAAGAGAGTTCCGTTCAAGATCGCTGAGTACGACGAGATCGCGCGGGTTGCCGCCACCGAGCATCACGAAGGGGTGATGCTAGAGGCGCGTCCGCTTACGCTGATGTCGCCAGGAGATATCCTAAAGAAGGTGTCCGATCTTCAACGCGGACTCATTCTCGTGATGGAGGGGGTGGAGAACCCACACAATGTAGGCGCTATCTTGCGGACGGCGTGCTTCTTTGGAGTGAACGGAGTGCTGTTGCATTCGACATCGGTGACCTCTCTTTCAGGCGCGGCGTGTCGTATCGCGGAGGGCGCGGCCGAGCACCTTCCGATCGCGTTCATGAAAGACGGCGCTTCGATACTGGGGCTCTTGAAATCTCGTGGTTGGTCCCTGGTCGCGACGACCCCTCACGAGGCTCGTTCGATGTACAGCGTGAAATGGGCCAACAAAGTTGTGTTGATGTTCGGTTCAGAGGGCACTGGGCTCTCGCAAGGAGCGCTTGAGTCGGCGGACGTTCGTGTTGTGATTCCTCGCGTAGGGCCCCTTGAGAGTTTGAATGTGAGCGCCGCAGTAGCTTCTGTTCTTACGGAAGCTCGGCGCGAGTCGATTGTGAAGGGGCACGTTCGACGGGTGGCGTTGAAGTAGGGGGCTCGTCCACGGGAGCTTCCTCACCAAGTCGCTTGTATCCGATACGGTAATATGTTGATTTTATTGTCGTTCTGAAAATCCGCAGGATGTTGCGGAAAATCAGCTTTTTGGCGCATCATACTACCGATGATTGAAAGATACGTAAGCCTCCCATCTAACCTCAAGAAAAAGAGCCACTTTCTTTTTGGGCCGCGAGGGGTCGGAAAGACCTCTCTTATCCGAGAGACGCTTAAGGGTGCGGTTGTGATCGATCTCCTCAGTGATGAGGTGTACAGCAGATTGATCCGGAACCCATCGGCGCTGTCAGACCTTATTCCAAAGCAGCGCCCTCAGATCGTCGTTATCGATGAGATTCAAAAGATCCCCTCGTTACTTGATGAGGTACACAAACTCATCGAGGAGCAGCGCTATACCTTCCTGCTTACTGGCTCAAGCGCCCGGAAGTTACGCCGCGGCGGAGCGAACCTTTTGGGAGGGCGGGCGTGGGAGATGAACCTCTTCCCCGTAACATCTCAGGAGCTTGGAGAAAGCTTCGACCTCTACCGGTATCTATCCTACGGTGGACTCCCGCATGTTCTGCTCTCTGAATACCCGAATGAGGAGCTCAAGCATTACATCAAGTTGTATTTGCGCGAGGAGATTCAGGCCGAAGGATTGACACGCAGATTTGATCACTTTGTGCGCTTTTTGGACTTCGCCGCGCTCACATCTGGCGAGGAGCTGAACTATGAGTCGCTCGGATCTGATTCAGGCGTACCGCCCCGAACGGTCGCGTCATACTATGAGATACTTGAGGACACTTTGATCGGATTTCGTGTTCCACCGTTCCAGCTAGCTCGAAAGAGGAAAGCCATTAAGAGGTCAAAGTTTTATCTCTTTGATGTTGGCGTTACGGGAGCGTTGACCCGGCGTGGGGTGCTGCAGGAACAGAGTGAATTACTTGGAAAAGCACTCGAACACCTTATCGCTATGGAGCTACGGGCCTACCTCTCATACACTTCACATGACCTTCCTCTCGCTTTCTGGAGAACTGAGTCTCAGCATGAAGTTGATTTTATCGTCGGGGATACTACCGCCATCGAGGTAAAGGCTACGCAACGGGTGAACGATACTCATCTCAAAGGGCTGCGAGCGCTTGGAGAGGAGAACATAGTCCAAAAGAGAATTATCGTCTCGCGGGATCCCATACGACGAGTTACTTCCGACGATATCGAGGTTATGCCCATACAGGAATTTTTAAGGGAGCTGTGGTCGCATGCTCTTCCGCTTTGAAAGACGAGCCGCTGATGAGATGGAAGCGGCCTCCTCAAGGTCATCGAGCGGTTCGTTGTTGATGCGGCGAGCAAGAATCTCTCCCCCGAGGGGCGCTGTAATAAGGCCCCTGCTTCCATGCCCCGCGTTGATAAAGAGATTGGTGCCGTCGTGAGCTGGCAGGAGCCCTATGTAGGGCATTCGGTCGTGGGTCGAAGCGCGGAAGCATACCCGAGATGAGGTGACGTTTAGATTCGAGATCGTCGGGAGCGTTCTAGAGAGCCGAGAGAGGATCTCGGTTGTGTCCTCCTCGGTCGGCGTCTCATTCATGTCATTGTGCCGATAGTGCGCGCCGACAAAGTGCGAGCCCTCGTACGAAGGGGTGATGTAACCGTCGTACGATATGACCGTTCGTAGCGTTTGTGATTCCTGAGAGGCAGAAGCCTGCGCGGTTTGTCCTCGGATCGGTTCGAGTGGAATCCACGACGTTTGGGGGAGTGATGTTATCTCATGAGCCCCGCAGAGAACGGTATAGGTACCTCTCGCTGAGTAGCCGTCAGCGCAGGTGATACTCCAACCCTCGCCATCGGGCGTGAGCGACGTAACCCGCCGAGAGCACCACACCGTGATTAAGGGAGGCGCGGTAGTGATGAGGGTATGTGTTATCTCGGCGGGGTTGCAGAAGCCAGCCTCCGGGATGAAGAAGCTTGGGGTGTTGACCGTGATCCCTGCCTGCTCCGTAGCTTCGACGGCGGAGAGGCGGTGGATCGGGGAGTCGCCCACGCACTGTGAGCTTTCGGTGATGAGCCGGGCGAGACGTTTCGTCGCCGGGAGTTGCAGCGCGCCGCACCGCTGAAAGAGGTTGTCGTGTGAGAGGGACTCGGTGAGAAGCTTGTAGGTGAAGCGGAATCCGTGTGCATAGAGCCGACCAGGAGGAGATGAGTGTGTCGCGACGTAGGGCATAAGGAGCCCACGAGCGTTACCTGATGCCTTTCCGGCGAGATGGGGGAGGGCCTCGCAGATGAGAACAGAGAGTCCACGTTGGGCGAGAGCACGGGCGGTTCCCGCTCCTGCGATGCCACCTCCGATGATAATGGCGTCGAAGGATGGAGTTCCTGTCATGCCAGTTTCGCCCCATTCGCTACCGGAAATTCCGGACGGGCGAGTACAACGTCTCCGTTATCGCCGACGAACCCTGTGACGAGGACCTCAGAGAGGAAGGGGCCAACCTGTCGGGGTGGGAAGTTGGTGATGGCGAGAACTTGGGTTCCGATAAGGCTCTCTGGGGTGTATCGAACCGTGAGTTGCGCGCTACTCCGCTTCACACCGATCGGTCCGAGGTCCACCCACAACTTGTAGGCGGGCTTTTTCGCCTCTGGAAAAGGCTCCGCACGGACTATCGTCCCGACCCGTAGCTCGACCCGCTCAAAGTCCTCCCATTTGATTATGTTATCGCTCATGACCCTTCCTGAAGGGGCAGAGTATCGTGTTCCCTCATCTCCTGCCAATGGCTTCCAGCCGCCATTTAGCCCCTGGGGAGGAGTCGCTCTTTGCGCTAGAAAGATAAAAGCCTCGTGAGCGTGGGGCCGTTGTAACCTAAGGAGCCATCGCCGTGTCAGAGACTCTCATCGCCATCATTCTCGGTATCGTCGAAGGGATCACCGAATACCTCCCGATTTCGAGTACTGGGCACCTCATTTTATTTGGAGATCTCCTTCAGTTTCAAGGAGAGAAGGCCAAGACGTTCGACGTTGTTATTCAACTCGGCGCTATCTTGAGCGTTGTGTGGCTCTACTGGCCGCGATTCACGGCTCTCTTCGCGGGGCTCGGTGCATCGATGAAAAGCCCACAATCGATATTCGCCCCGGGGCTCCGAGGGGCCGCCGGTCTCTGTAAACTGGGGCTCGTGACCGGACCTGCGTTGGTACTTGGAGCCGCTTTCG
>JAULVA010000293.1:0-4410 GCA_032111275.1 Bdellovibrionota bacterium | reverse complement strand
GCCAAGGCGCGTAACCTCACGAATCTGACTGACGAGGGCGTTGATGATAGAGGACTCAATCCCGGTCCCCTTCTCACCTCCTAGAATCTCACCACTCAGCTTTAGAAGGATGCGCTTGTACTTTACGTTGGTCATGGATTCTCCGGGAAATTAGTGCTCGGGTGCGGTCGGTTTCTCGGGAGCACGATTGCGCTCCACTTATGTCGCCATCGGAAACCGATAGGACGGCGACATCGGCTCTTCCTCATCCCTATACAGGATGAGGAAGGCCGTGTCTTGGTGGTATTACTTACCAACCATTGCGGCAACGTCCTCCGCGAGGTTTCCGGCAACCTTCTCAACGCCCTCGCCAACCTCAAGTCGGCTGAAACGTCGAACCGTTACCTTCTCACCACATCGCATGCTCATGTCATCGATGAGGGTCTTGATCGTCTTCGATTCGGTCTCATCCTTGATGTAGACCTGCTTCATGAGGACAACGCCCTCAAGGAACTTCTCGACCTTGCCTGGAAGGATCTTATCAGCCTTTTTCTTCTGCTCGTCGTTGAGCTGCTCCATGAGGATCTCTTTTTCCTTCTCAAGGATCTGCTCTGGAACTTCCTCAACGGTGAGGTAGCGAGGCTTCATAGCCGCTACGTGCATAGCGAGGTCCCTCGCCAATTGGCGGAACTCCTCTCCACGACCTACGAAGTCGGTCTCGCAGTTAAGCTCAACAACGGAAACAACTTGGTCACCTGGGTGGATGTACACGCCAAGAGTTCCCTCCGCGGCGGTCTTTCCAGAGCGCTTCTCGATATCCTTGAGTCCCTTCTTACGAAGGATCTCGATAGCCTTATCGATTGAACCCTCAGCCTCATTCAAGGCGCCCTTGCAATCCATCATTCCAGCTCCGGTCATCTCGCGAAGCTTCTTAATCATGTCACTTGTAATTGCCGACATACGTTCTCCTGTTTCGGTTTGAATTAAAATCTATCGGTAACATGGCTGCGCGCACCTCACTCCGAGAAATCCGTAGCGCCCAAGGAAACTGGATCACCGGGGAAACTGGAACAAAGGTGCGCGCGAGCTCGAGGAATGTGCTTACGCTACGGCAGCACCACCCTCAGTTACGTTACCAACGTGCTTAGCCTCTGCGCGCTTTCCAGCGTCAGCGCCGTTCTGTTGATCAGCGCCTGGAACACGAGCCTTGTAGATCGCGCGCCCCTCAAGAACAGCGTCAGCGGCTGCCGAGAGGAAGAGCTTCAATGTACGAGCGGCATCGTCGTTCGAAGGAATTGGGAAGTTGACAGCTCCTGGATCAGCGTTCGTATCAACGAGCGCTACAACCGGGATATGAAGGCGGTTAGCCTCAGCGATCGCGATCTGCTCCTTCACAACGTCTATGAGGAAGATAACGTCTGGAACCTTCTTCATGTTGCGGATACCACCGAGGTTAGCCTCAAGCTTCTCAACCTGACGGCTGATATCGAGACGCTCCTTCTTAGTGATGCGGATCTTGGAACCTTCCTGAGCTGACTCAGCGAGCAGGTTCTCCATCTTGCGCATGCGCTCAATGGAGTTCTTGATTGTTTGGAAGTTGCTCAAGCAACCACCAAGCCAACGGGAAGCGATGTAGAAAGCGCCACAACGTGAAGCCTCTTCCTTAACGATATCTTTTGCTTGCTGCTTCGTAGCGACGAAGAGAACGTTTCCACCGAGAGCCACACGGTCAACGATGTACTTGCGAGCGACCTCCCACTTCTTGAGGGTAAGGTCGAGGTTGATGATGTGAACTCCGTTGCGCGCGCCGTAGATATACGGAAGCATCTTTGGGTTCCAGCGCTGGGTCTGGTGACCGTAGTGAGCGCCCGCGTCCATAAGGCTGCGGATGGTTACTGGGGTGCCTGGCTCGATAGCCGCAGGCGTGGCTGTAGCAGTATTTGTGGTACTCATTATATCCTTTACGTCTTAGTTTGACCTCCCCGCCCGATATACCGAGAGCAAAAGACCACCTCTTTTCAGAGAATTGCCTCTCGCCCTCAAGCACTAAGACCGATGCGGGTGCGATAAGTTAGCGGCACGGTATACCATCTTTGGCCTCATGCTGCCAACTATCCCCCCTCTTTTCCTTACAACAACCTGCCGTCCAGATGAGACTAAGGATCCGAGAGCTGGTAAAATCCCTCGGATTGTCGGCGTTCGGCGCGCATCTCTACACGTTTCTGGGCTATTTTTCTTGAGGGCGCGCCTTGGCCAGAAACAACTTTAGCTTGCGATTGTAGGTAGTTATATGCAAAAGCTCATTCACCTTGTTATGGACTATGCCCCGGGGGACCTCGCCTGCGCGGAGGTGGTATCAGCCCTCGCCGCCCAGATTCCAGCCGATTACCACTGGCACATTACCTCCGTGAATAGCTTTGACACCGTTTCAACGGGGTTCGTTGTGGCTCAGCTCGGCATCCAGTGCGAGGCCCGTCGCCCCAAGGACACCCTCATCTACGCTAACTGCGCCCCTCGTAAGGACCGACGAGAGGCCCGAACGAACAACGAGGGAGAGGGCTTCCTCTACGGTATCCTCAAGAGTGGTGTCGGCGTGATGGCCGTGAACTCCGGCTACTCTCTCTCCTTCGTGCGCGAAGAGCTCCAAGAGCTTTGGGCTATCAAGGTTGATGTCGGAGGCTCCCAGTTCCGCTCCCGCGACAACTTCCCGAAGCTCGTCGGCATGGCGGCCCGCGGAGAGAAGGACTTCCTCATTGAACGTCTCGACCCGATGAAGGTGATCGCCCCGCCACCGCCGTCGGCGGTCGGATACGTTGATTCGTTCGGCAACCTGAAGACCACCATCAGAGATGGAGACCCGGTACTGGCAAAGCTTGAGCCGGGACAACGAGTGCGAGTCGTCATCAACGATGTTGAGATGGCGGCCACCGTCGCGGCTGGAAGCTTCAACGTGCAGGAGGGAGATATCGCCTTCTCACCTGGATCAAGTGGACACGAAAGAAAGTTCTGGGAGATCTTCCAGCGTGGAGGATCGGCGTGGCATACCTACCGTAAGCCACGACCTGGTTCGGTGATTACGATTAAGGCATAGCCCGTGGGGGTAAGAGAGCCCGAGCCTCCTTGCTCCTCCCCCTCATCCTCCTCTTCCTCTTTATCCTGCACCTGCACCGGCTTCTTAATCCGTCCCGCTTGAACAAGGAGGAGATGGAAGAGACCGGTGCAGGTGCAAGAGAAGGAGGAAGATGAAGATGAGGAGAAAGATGAGGACATTCCGCATTCAGATCAGGGAAGATTACCCGAACGTCACCTGGTCTCCGGGACCTCTCTCTTCGCGCGACTGTCATCCACCAACCGCTCAAAGCACTCGAACGCCCTCGCTCCTTCAACGCCAAGATCAAGGCTCCACTGATTGACGTAGAGATCGACGTGTTTCCAGATAACACTATCCTCTAACTCCAGCGCATATCGCTTCATGGTGTGAAGCGCTTCCTCTTTGTGAGCGTAGCCGTACTCAATCGACTCCTTCACCGCCCGAGAGAACGCCGCTCGACTTTCTTCAGGGAGTGAGCGATCCGCGACGATACACCCAAGCGGCAACGGAAGTGAGAACTCTTGCTCCCACAACGCCCCGAGATCAGCGACGAGCGAGAGTCCACTCTCGTGGTAGGTGAAACGACCTTCGTGAATGACGACACCGTAGTCGGCCTCACCACGCTCAAGCGCCGGCATAATCTCTGAAAAGACAACGTGATTGATCGTGGTCGCATTCGGGAAGAAATGCTGAAAGAGCAGATACGCCGTGGTCATGTTTCCAGGGGCGAGCACCCGTCCGTCAGTAATCTCGTGGGACATACCCTGACGTGCCAACACGAGGGGCCCTACTCCGTACCCCAGAGCGGCGCCTGAGCGGGATAGCTCATAACGATCTTTCAGTGTAGCGGCCGCGAAGCAACTCGCCTTGGAAAAATCGAACTCCCCCCGAGCTAACCCTTCATTGAGCTGCTGCACATCCATCAACTCGATATCGAGTTCAAAGCCATCACATCTCACCCGCTTCTCGAGCAGCGCGTGAAACATGAAGGTATCGTTAGGACAGGTTGAGATGCCGAGCTTGTACCGCATACGCAAACTCCTACCCCGGAACGAGCGCAAGGGCAATCTTCGGTCAAGGCCTTACGTGTCACTTTGATAAACGAGACTCTTTAGGCAGCCTAACCTCCATGCCTGAAGCAGGACCGCTTTTCGCTGATTGGACAATGTAACTTTTCGAACGCTAAAAAACCCCTTCGAATAAATGACACAGGCCCCTTGTATGTTCCCAGAACCTTCTTTTTGTAGTTTGAAAGGAGCACGGCAGGGAGAAGGTGCCCGCCGGGGAGACAGTTCGTACGGGCCCTAGCACAAGTGCGCTTCGGAGCATTGAACGTCTCC
>JAULVA010000292.1:8014-24637 GCA_032111275.1 Bdellovibrionota bacterium | reverse complement strand
ACCGCCCTCAACGTGCCCGTTGATATGAATCCGCTGGGTAGTGGTCGCTACAGCTGTGAATGTGTGGTCTTGTTGCCATTTGGTGAGATGGTCGGGATACATAAGGTCCCTATCGCCCACTAAATATTGCGCCTCCTGAAGCATATCTGCCCGAGATATGCTCTTATGCGCAGGCGCAGCGCCAATATCAACGTGCGTACAGCCTCTACCTGGAGTTTCTGGCCGCTAAGAGCTTAGCGGATAGCGCAAGGGCAGAGCTGCTAAAGATGCCGTCAAGGTGTTGATGAACCAGGGCGCCACGGGGGCAGCAGCTCCCGTGGCGCCGTGTCCTTGATGTTTTGCATCGCTTCCTCACCCTTGTACCGCTCCTGTACATTTTTGCCCCACCTTTAATTTCAAGCACCCTTTGAGACCCTAGTGACATCCACCTTTCACAGGGAAGTGTAATGAGTACTCAGATGGAGAGAACCGAGGTTCTTCGGTTCGAAATAGCGGTTAACGGAGGGGCCTACAGGTCACTCGTCGCGAACCTTCGAGAGGAAGGGTCACAACCCTATGCAATCCGACACCATACGCGGCCTGTCAAAGCGGCGATTGATCTCGATCTCGCGTCCGGGAGCTACTCGGTAAGCTCCCTCGGAAACCACAGACTCCCCAAGACCATGGCGGTTCGTCCAGGAAGCCGCACACACCGTAACATTAGCGGCCTTCTCGCCACCTCGCTTAAGGAGCAGCAAGCGGCCGATCTTATCGAGATGATTCAGCATATTATCGACGCTACCCCTCATGTAGATGGCGGGAGTCTCAGCGTCTACCGAGGTGACCTTGAGTTTCAAGCTACCGACCCAGCTCGGCTAAGCCACCGCAGCGTTCAAACCGTTGAGATCCTCGGCACGATCGCGCCGACCATCCTTCTTGAGAATGACGAGTCCCCTACCCTTATCATTCCCGAGCAGGCTGAGGGGGAGCTGCAGTCCGTTCTCACCACCCTTCAACGAGATGCGGCTTTCGTCACCCCCCTCCGGGCTAAAGCGCACGCCAATACCCTTGAGATCTCATGCTCAGTATTCCTTCCGGCCCTCCCTGACACGACGGTCGACATCTACCTTCACTGGGGAAGCTACGACGATGTCGCTCCCGCGTGGCAGGACGAACTCATCGGCTCGTCACAGTGCTCCTCAAACGGAGAGCTGTCGATCTCTCATCAACTCTACATTCCCCACCAAGGTCACTACGGAGCCACCCTCTTTGTGCGCCCGCGTGGAACTCGGGAAACCATCTGGTTAGGTCGGCTGCGCTCTGATGACGCTCGCTTCACCATCGCTCAAGACGACTTCGCTATCATGAGAGAGCGGGATTCCATGCTCGCTGAGATGCGAGAGATCGCGGTAAGCATGCTCACCCTGAGCGCTCAACACCCGCATACCCTCGATGAACAGATCAAGACCATCCGCTCCTACGCTCCACACCTCGGGATAGGGGCGCTCCTCAAAGAGATTGTCGATGGTCATGGTGGCGAACCACATGCACGCGATCTTTACGACTCACTTCAAAGAACAGGCGTGACCGATGAGGTCAAATATCTCTTGGCGGCCTACGGCGTTGGAGAGGTGGTGTTCACGACCCCTGAAGGGCCACACGCCGCGGCCGGAGGACTCGCGCAAGTTATCTCCGGGCTCCCGCTCGAACTACGAAACGCTGGCGTGCCAGTCACTCTTATTACTCCGCTGTACGCGTACGAAAACGGGCACAAGCACCAAGCTGGTCACCACGTTTTGCGCAACGGAATCCAGATCGGTGACAAAAAAGTGATTCCTACCTACCTCGGCTCAGTCACCGTTAATCTTGGACCAACCTATCACTCAGGAACTCAGCACCACCGCCGCGCCCCGTCCGCTGTTCCCTTGAAGGTCTACCTGGCACAGTCGGGAAGCCTGCGCGTCTTTATGCTCTCCAATCCCTCCGTCTTTGACCGGCTCTATCAACCGGTCTACGCGGATGAACAACTACGGCGCGCCGTCGTCTTTTCCCGTGCTACGCTGGAGACGATTGCAGCGAGCCATTTTGGAATACGCCCATCGGCTATCATATCGAATGATTGGATGACCGCATGCGTGCCGGCCTTCGCCGCCCTTGATCCCCACTACCGCGCCGTTCCATGGCTGAAAGCGGCGAAAACTATTCATATGATCCATAACGGTGGCGCCGATTACCATGGTCGATTGCCGACCAACGTTCACAACGAGGACCTCTGGCCACTCTTAAACCTAGCGCCTGAGCATTTCTTTGGTTTTCGGGATCCGCACCATTATGGGCTGATCAACCTGACGATGGCGGCATCTCACCACGTCTCAGGCGCTGTTCTTACCGTGAGCCAGCCGTACGCTCAACAGATCTCACGCCTCGGTGGAGGTGACGGCATCGACTACGTGCTTCAACATAAACGAGGATCGATATTCGGCATTAGTAACGGCATCAACCGCGCCGATATCGATCGCTACCTCTCGTCCCTTTGTGGCATGTCGGCGGAGGAGCTGAGCCGCCCAGAAAACCTCCTCACCGCGAAGGCAGAGACTCGGCGTTCACTTCAGGTTCGGTTCGGACTCGCTCAACGAAAGGACGCTCGGCTCATCAGTTTCGTTGGGCGGTTAGCGGAACAGAAGGGGCTCTCTCTTCTCTCGGGATTGGTTGCCGGCGGACACTCCGTGCTTGAGGACCTGCTCATACACCACGACGGGGTCCAAATACTTGTCGCGGGACCGACAACGGAGGGGGACAAGAACTCTCTCGATCTGCGTCACGCGCTCGACTATCTTGCCCGAAAGTACCCAGGTAGGGTCGCCACCTACTTTGACTACATCCCGCATGCTAAGGCTCTTGAGATCATATTCGGCAGCGCTTTCTTTCTGATGCCCTCTCGGTTTGAGCCAGGAGGAATCACCCAATTAGAGGCACTCGCTGTCGGAACGCTCGTTATCGGGCGAAATATCGGAGGGATCTCCGCGACGGTCGAGAACTTCAACAAGGAAGAGACACGCGGCAACGGCTTCCTCTTTAACGAGTACACCCCTACCGCGTTCGCCAACACAGCTCACTGGGCACTCAGAGAGAGCACCGATCCAGCGGTATACGGCATCCTCGTCGCCAACGCTCGCGCGGCGCGACATACATGGGCTGACCGCGTGCCGGCGTACCTCGCGATGTTACAACGGGCCATCCTTGGAGAGGATGGATTCAGGGATGTACCTTGGAACGAGGCCCACCGCGCGAACCTCTCCGCTATCAGCGCGGCGTAGTCCCCACTACAGCAAAAGGAACATCAAACCCACGTACATGATGAGCGTACCGATGATACGTCGCTTTCTGTCTTGTTCCTTAAACCACGCGCCGCCCACAACCACGGTGAAGATCATGGAAACGCGCATGATTCCGACAACGATATGAGCTGGGAGCGTCATGAGCGCGGCCATCTTGGCCACCATAAAGATGGTCTCGAAAAGTCCACGAAGAAGGAACGCTCGTGAATTGTGTACCAGCTCTGGCTTCGCTGAGGGGACTCGGAGTAACGCGGGCATCGTCAGGAGGGCCGCGCACAATGTTACCGAGAAGGCGGATGTCACCGGGCCAGCATGCCCGACAGCGAGACGATCGAGCGCGCTGTTGAGCGCGAAAGCCAGGGAACCACCGAGCGCATAGAGCACCGCGAGCGGTTGCGCCACCTTACCGGTGGTCCTGTCGCGACGCACGAGCACCAACCCACCAATCACTATAAAAACGATTCCCACCGCTTCAGAGGGCTCGACTCGGTCCCCCGTGATAAAAGGTGAGATCACCGTTAGAATGAGCGGAGAGAGCGACAGAAGTCCGCTGACAAGGGAGACATCTCCGGTGTCGAACGCGCGCATCTTACATCCCTCAGCGAAGACATCCGAGATGCCCCGCATAAGAACCAAGAGCAGAAAGGTCTGAGAAAGAACAATCCCCTCATCACCACAAAAATAGAGGACGATAAATATGAGCGCGTAGAAGGGAAGCGCGTAGAGAAAGGACGCGAAGGTAGAGATGTCGGCATGCACCTTGCTGGCAACAGCCTTACTGACCAGGTCTTTAGCCGTCGATGTACAAGCACAGATAAGAGCGGCGATAACACCCATAGCGATGGCTGTTCTACCATAGTCGAGCCGGTCGAGCGCCCCCCGATCCCATAAAAAGAGTATATTTCACACCAGAACACCCCCTTCGCCAAACCGAGTTCGAGTGCTACGCTCGTGGTGCTATGGTTCGATTCGTCCTCTGTCTCATCACCATCATTTCTCTCTCAGTCCATTCCGCAGCGGCTGAGTTCAGACCTCTCCTGCCGACCAAGAGGCCGGTCGTCGCGTACGTCGTTGATGGTGACACCATCGCTATCCACATCGATCGAGCTGTTGAAAAGGTGCGGCTTATCGGCATCGACACACCGGAATCTCGAAAGAACGACCGGGCGGCCCTTCAAGCCGAACGCAGCCACCAAGACATCAAGACGATTATGGAGTTCGGACGCCGAGCCAAGGAAACCCTTAAAGGCCTCCTACCTAAAGGAACTGAGTTGCGAATAGAATACGATGTCCAGAAACGCGATAAGTATGGAAGGCTCCTCGCCTACGTCTACCGGACCGATAACGTTATGATAAACGAGGAGATGGTCTCACGAGGATACGCCCAGCTCCTTACCATCCCCCCTAATGTTCGGTACGTCGATCGCTTTAAGAAGGCCCTCAACAAGAGCCAGCGAGAAAATCGCGGATTGTGGGCCTCTGGAGGGTTTCAAAATTAGTAGAGCCCATGGGCGGAACTCCTTCTCCTATTCCTTGTCCTTCTCATCATCCTGCACCTGCACCGGTTTCCTCGTCATCATCAAGAAACTTTCAGAAGGTTCTGGCGATTAGCCTTATTCTAGCGATGATCCATCCGCCCTTGCGCTCCAAGGCTGAAGTTGCCAAAGCCACACTCAAGTCAATCGTCAATATTCTTTCAACGGTCTGCTCAGCGAGATAGTAGGACGAAAAGGACGAATCCGGTGCAGGTGCAGGATGATGAGAAGGAGGAGGATTAGGACGAGGACTAGGACTAGGATCGTGCCAGGAGCTCGTTGCAGGCAGAACATCAAGGCTTCCGACACCGTACTGCCATAGTGGTTCAGCACCCCCACGTCGTGCTACCATGATGCCCATGACAGACGGCCATTTCGACCCTCGACGCCCCTCTCAAGAGGTAACCCTCCATGTGACAGGATTGCACTGCACAAACTGCGCGCTCTCAATAGAGAAGCACCTCCATCGTGTCGGTGTTGAAAAGCCCTCAGTTGACTTTGCGAGTGGCCGCGCAAGCTTTACCCTTGAGGATCCGGCTAAACTTCCGGACATTATCCAAAGCATCAAGAAGCTCGGCTACTCCGTGGAGGAGAGCGCTACAGACCATTCCCATCACGGACGGGACACCGTTCTCTATATCAAAACCATTATCAGTGCGATCCTCACCTTGCCGATGCTGGTAGGAATGTTTTTTTCGATCCACGCACTGCACGACCCCATGACTCAGGCGATCTTAGCCACACCGGTATTCATCATCGGACTGTTCCACTTTGGAAGTAGTGGCCTTCGCTCCCTGCGGGCCGGCGTCGCGAATATGGACGTGCTCATCACCGCGGGGATACTGGCCGCGTACGTCGCGAGCATGGTCACGATGCTATTCGGCCTTTCCCATGAGCTTCTCTTTTTTGAGGCCGTTGGATCGATCGTTACCTTCGTGTTGATCGGACACCTCCTTGAGGAGCTCGCAGTCAAAAAGACAACATCGGCTATTGAGGAGCTTTCCCAGCTTCAACCACAAGAGGTTCGCCGTCTACGCACGCAAGGGTCCGGCCTCGACCTTCTTGAGACGATTTCCCTCGCGGAGCTCAAGGTTGGGGATCTCATCCAAGTAAACACTGGAGACCGAAGCCCAACAGATGGCGTTATCGTACGAGGGGTGGGAAGTTTTGATGAATCAATGCTCACCGGCGAATCACTTCCTGTCGACCACAAGGAGGGAGAGAAGGTCATCGGTGGGACCGTGCTGGTTGAGGGATCGGTTGTCGTCCAAACCACGGCCGTGGGCGATGACACGACCCTTGCGGGCATCATCCGCCTCGTGCGCGACGCTCAGCGACGGAAGCCCTCGATTCAAAGAATTGGCGACGCGGTAAGCGCCGTGTTCGTGCCCTCTGTTTTGGTGATCGCTATCGCCACATTCCTGGTCAGCACCCTTTTCTTCGATGTCTCAATGGCTCAAGCGATAGTCCGGTCCCTCGCGATCGTTGTCGTGGCGTGCCCATGCGCTATGGGACTCGCGACTCCGAGCGCTATTATGGTCGCGATCGGGCGGGCCGCCCGTTCCGGCATCCTCATCCGAGGAGGAGATACACTTGAGCGACTTGGCCAGATCTCCCACGTCGCCTTTGATAAAACAGGAACACTTACCAAGGGGACCTTGAGCGTTAAGAAGTTCCGAACGCACAACGATGAGGATCAACGCTCCGCCCGCTCGGTATTGGTATCCCTGCAAAGAGCCTCATCCCATCCGATAGCCCAGGCGATCGTGCGCGACCTACAGTCAACCGAACTTAATACTATTCACTTATCCGATATCGTTGAGACGAAAGGGATTGGACTGTCAGCGAAGGGAGACGATGGCGCGCTCTATCAATGTGGCGGCCGAAACCTCGCGAACCAGCTCAACATTCAACTTTTCGACGACATTATCCTCGTGAGGGATGGACACCTTATCGCCTCGCTCACGTTGCAGGATCAACTGCGACCAGAGGCATCCTCAGTAATTAAACAGCTCGACGCGCTCACGTGCGGCACCTCGCTTATCAGTGGCGATACAACCGAGAAATGCCGCGAGGTATCGGTGGCGGTGGGCATTCACAACGTGTACGCTCAACAACTCCCCGAGCAGAAGCTTGACCTCGTCCGCGCCCTGCAAAACAAGCAGGCGGTCGCCTACGTTGGAGATGGAATCAACGACGCCCCAACCCTTGCGGAAGCGGCCGTTGGAATCTCCCTAAGTTCGGGCTCAGATATCGCGATGCAGTCAGCGCAGGTCCTGCTCACTGGAGGAACGATCGCGACCCTTCCTGCGGCGATTAGGCTCTCACGTCTCACCGTTCGAACGATTAAACAGAATCTGTTCTGGGCGTTGGCGTACAACGTAGCCACCGTTCCTCTTGCGGCGAGTGGGTATATCTCTCCGCTTTCGGGAGCCCTCTTGATGACCTTCTCAGACCTGATCATCGTGGGAAATTCGCTTCGGATTAAGTACCGCTCCATCGCCTAAAGAAAAGAGGGCCTATTTCGGGATAGTTTCCAGTGAGTTAGATTAACCTCTCTGAACAGGCTATACTATCGAGGGTATGGGCGATCCTATTCGAACAAAATCGATCAATGCCGCGGATATCGCGTACGGCCGCTCTATCATCACGGAGGAGATCACCGCACTCAAACAGGTAGCGGATCTCCTTGATGAATCGTTCGCTCACGCCGTTGAGACGATACTCTCCCTTCCAGCGGGCGCTCGCATCGTTGTCTCCGGAATGGGAAAGGCTGGATTCGTCGCTCAGAAGATCTCCGCGATGCTCTCAAGTATCGGGTTTCCAAGCTTGTATCTTCACCCCGCGGAGGCGGTACACGGAGATCTCGGAAGATTTAGCTCTCACGATCTCGCGCTCCTCCTATCTAATTCGGGCGAGACCTCTGAGGTTGTGCGACTCCTTCCGACCCTCAAGCAACGAGGAAGCCACATCATCTCGATCACGAGTTCATCAAGTTCAACACTCGGAAAACATAGCGACGTGGTGATCGTCACGGGTCGTCTCACGGAGGCAGGCCCTCTCGGACTCGCTCCAACCACGAGCACCACGGTGATGATGGCGCTTGGAGACGCGCTCGCCATGACGCTGGTTCACCGCCGGGGATTCTCCAAAGAGGATTTCGCCGCATTTCATCCTGGAGGGGATCTCGGCCGTTCCCTCATGCTCGTCTCCGACATCATGAGAACCGGCGAGAGCTGCTGTATCGTTCACGAGTCTGTCGACACGAAGAAGGCCCTGCACCTTATCACCGAGACCAAGGGTCGACCGGGCGCCGCAAGTATCGTAAACGACGCGGGTGTGCTCGTCGGCGTTTTCACGGACGGAAATCTTCGGCGCTGCCTTGAGCGCGACATTGAGTTTCTCAATAAGCCTATCGGCACGCTCTGCTCCCGAACCCCCATCACCATCACCCTCGAAAAGCTCGCCACTGAGGCCGCCCGGATCATTCAGGAGCGAAAGATCGACCAACTCATGGTCGTGAATAGCGACAACGTCCCAGTTGGGCTTATCGACATTCAGGATCTCCTCGCTCACGGCATGATTCGACCGGAATAGTGAGCGCGCGGGAAGGTCTACCGGCCGCCCAAAGATAGCTCATAAGTGGCGCACGACAGCTCATCCCCGGGTTCCCCTGACCCCGAATACAAAGTACACTCACCCCGTGTACCTCATAGCGCTCAAAATGCTGGTCGGAAACAAGGGCAAGTTCTTCGCCATGATATTCGGCGTTGCCCTTACCTCACTGATCATCACCCAGCAGTCATCGATCTTTGTGGGACTCATGTCCCGGACCGTCGGATTCATCTTCGACACCCCTCTTCCGGATCTCTGGGTGATGGATCCCAAGGTTCAGTTTGTGGATGACATTAAACCGATGCAGGACACCAAGCTCCTTCAAGTACGAGGAGTACAAGGTGTCGAGTGGGCAGTGCCCCTCTATAAGGGATCAATTCGCGCCCGTTTGGCGAACGGCACCTTTCAAACGTGTAACGTAATAGGACTCGATGACGCGACCCTGGTTGGAGGCCCCCCGACCATGATAGCCGGGCGAGTAGCCGATCTCCGACTCGCGGATTCGGTCATCGTTGATGAAGCGGGCGCTTTCGGGAAGTTAGCGAAGCCAGGACCAACTCCGCAGAGTCCCAAGGTACCGATTAAGATCGGAGATATCCTTGAGCTGAATGATAATCGAGCCGTGGTTGTTGGCATCGCTCGCACGACCCGCACCTTTCAATCGCAGCCCGTTGTGTATACTACCTACTCACGAGCCACCCGATTCGCCCCTCGAGAGCGAAAGCTTCTCTCATTCATTCTCGCCAAGGTACGGCCCGGTGAGAATTTTACGGAGGTGGCGCGACGAATTAACGCGCAAACCGGTCTTGCCGCCTACACGGGCCCTCAACTGAAAGGGCTCACTATTCGTTACTTCATGAAAAATACCGGAATACCGATCAACTTCGGTATCGCCGTCGGCCTCGGCTTCCTCGTCGGGGTGGCTATTGTGGGTCAAACCTTCTACAGCTTCATCACCGATAACATGCGCTACCTAGGAATTCTCAAAGCGATGGGGGCGCGAAATAACGTGCTGTTCACCATGATAGTGCTCCAAACATTCCTTGTTGGCGCGTTAGGAAGTGGTATCGGTATGGGCATAGCGTCCCTTACGAGCATCATCTCGAAAAATTCTGAGCTCGCCTTCTATATGCCGTGGCAGATTCCGATGGTTACTGTGCTCGCCACAACCTTGATAACCCTTCTGACGACGATCTTTAGTTTGTGGAAGGTGATCCGTCTCGAGCCTGGCATCGTTTTCAGAGGGTAGCGAAGATGGAACCAGCAATCGTCTGCGAAAATGTCACGAAGAGCTACGGCACGAAAGGGAACCTGACTCAGGCGTTACGAGGCATCAACCTTACCGTCAATCCCGGAGAGCTATTTATGCTCGTGGGACCATCGGGATGCGGAAAGACTACACTTATCTCGGTGATAGCGGGAATCTTAAACCATGACGAGGGGACCTGTGAGATATTTTCTCACAATCTCGACGCCATGGAGGACGCCGATCGCACCTCATTCCGGGGAAAGAACGTGGGGTTTGTTTTCCAGGCCTACAACCTCATTCCCACCCTCACAACAACGGAGAACACTAGCATTCCGCTTATCCTGAACGGCGTATCGCGACGCGAAGCGACCGAGCGCTCCCGTGAGATGCTCAAGCAGGTTGGCCTCGGCGCCAAACTGGACACCCTCCCCACCGAACTGTCAGGAGGTCAGCAGCAACGGGTCGCTATCGCTCGAGCTCTGGTTCATAATCCAAAGCTCATCGTGTGCGACGAACCAACAAGCGCCCTAGACCACACGACGGGCGGCGAGATTATGGAGCTCTTCCGCCAAGAGGCATTGAAGGGGGGAAGAACCCTCGTTATCGTAACGCACGACGCCCGCATCTTTCAGTACGCGGACCGTATTGGCGTCATGGATGACGGACGTATCACCCGTGTCGTAAACTCACCGAGCGAACTATGAAGCTACAGCTACCAGCAAACATATCCCTCCCGAAGTTCTCGACGGTTCGATTTTATATCCTTCCGGTCGCCTCTCTCTTTGGCATCATCTTCGTCATCCGTACGGTCATCGCTGGGAGCGTTCCTCCGCCGGTCGCTCCACCCGTTGTCGAACCCGCCCGTCCTCCATATAACTCCTTCGTCGCCGGCTCAGGCATCATCGAATCGATCTCGGAGAATATCGCCATCGCATCGCCGCTCGCCGGCGTTATTAAGGCGGTGCATGTTAAGGCCGGCGACGCAGTGGAGACAGGCCAGCCCCTCTTCTCCTTAGACGACCGAGACGCGCTGGCCGAATTACAGGTCAGACAAGCGCAGGTAGAGGGCGCGCGGGCGCAACTCGCCGACGCTGAAACCCAACTCTCCCTCTATAAAAGCGTGACAGACCCCAGGGCTATCATGCGAGGCGAGTTATTAAAGCGTGAAAGCACTCTGGCGATAGCGAAAACAACCGTCGAGGAGGCGAAGTCTCAAGCAAACGCCATACAAACGACCCTTGAACGGATGACTATTCGCTCTCCGCTCAATGGAACGGTGCTTCAGTCCAAAGCCCGCATAGGGGAGTTCGCTCCAGCGCAGGTTATGACGAGTCCACTCATGATTATCGGAACCACATCCCCGTTGGCGGTACGAGTCGACGTGGATGAGAATGACGCGTGGCGCGTCGAGGCGGGAAAGCCCGCGCAAGGCGTTCTTCGTGGCAACACGCAGGTGAGCTTTCCCCTTACCTTTGTTCGCTTTGAGCCCTACGTTGTGCCGAAACGATCCCTTACCGGAGAGAGCACCGAGCGCGTCGACACCCGCGTGCTGCAGGTTGTTTACTCATTCGACAAGAAAGATCTCCCGATCTTTGTCGGACAGCTCGTGGATGTGTTTATCGAGAGCTCTAAGTAACCGTCCGTCCTGATAGAAAACTCCGGGAGACGCCGAGCGGCTTCGACTCCTACTCTTCCCGCATCGGCACAAAAGGTATGAGCGCCATACCAGGGAGAGCCGCCACGAAGGCGAGAATATAAAGATTGGTGTACCCAATCGCCTCAACGATCGCTCCCGCCTGTCCACCGACCAGGGTTCCCGGAATCGACATAATCGCGCTTCCAACTGCGTAGTGCGTTGCTTTGTACTGCTGCGAACAGGTCGTCAAAAGAAAGACAAGAAGCGCGGCGCTACCGAGGCCAGCCGCTATCTGTTCGATACCGTGAATGGTGGCTATCAAGGAGATACCACTGAACGTCGAGGGATCAGGTTTGGCGACCGAGAGCCACACATAGAGCCAAATATTAAGGTTCATCGCGATCGTGAGGGGCCACATCGCCTTTCGAAGCCCCATCTTTTTAATCAGGTATCCACCCCACATCGCGCCGATGATAGTGCCCGCGGCTCCAACGATACCGGCGATCCACGCGTACTGCTCTCCGGTAATCTTAAGCTCCCGTAGCATAAAGGGAGTGACCATCGAGAAGAGAAGCTCATCTCCCATCTTGTAGAGTACGATGAACGCTAAGACGAGCGACACCTTAGGCTGCGCGAGGTAGGTTAAAAATCCCTCAACGAAGACACGTTTCGCTTTCGCGAATTGGGTTTCAACATCCGCGACCGGCGTGCCTACCTTGGGAAGTAAAAAGAGGTGCCCCACAGCGAGGGTCGCCAGAACGGCCGCTCCAACCGAAAACGCGAGCGCCCAGGCGTGATACGCGGTACCGGCCGTAGCGGAGCTTATCGCCCACGCGGCGAACGCGACAAGTCCACTTCGCGCGAATACCATCGACATTCGATACGCGAGAACCCGATATCCCGAAAGAAGAGCCTGGTCCTCTCGCTTCGGAATCGCCTCAAGATAGTAGCCGTCGATAGCGATATCGTTCGTCGCGGCGACTATCGCCATAATCACAAAGACACCGGCGATTAATTCAAGGTACGCGCCACCTTCGGCCGCCGCGGCGTAGTGCGAAAGAAGCGCGACAAGTCCAGTCAGCGCGGCGAGAATCCCCTGCAACGCGATCTGCCAGCCACGTTTGGTACCCCAACCGTCGACAAGGGGAGCCCACAAAAACTTAATGTTCCATGGAAGTCCAAGATAATTCAGATACCCGAGGTAACGCTCCTTGACCCCAAGCTGCGTGAAGAACACCCCAGAGAGGATCCGCACAATCATGTATGGGAGTCCCTCGGCGAAATAGGTGGTCGTCACCCATGGGATGTTCCTTCGTGGGTTCTCCGAGGGCATTTGTTGAGCGGGCGTGGTCATAGAAAGGGCCTTATAGGGGCGTATTGAGGCAGTATGTCATAGGTGTGCTGAGGGGGACACCCGCATGAGGGTCCTCGCCGGTGGGTGTGCATGGGAGGGTGGAGACGTTCGGACAAGATCGAGGTTTGCACCCGCTTGCATTACATCCGGAGGGCCCGTCTCCTGACGGGCCGGAATGGCGGACCCCGCTTCACATCGCGACATTTGTTGCCATTCAATTTGACGCATTCATACGTAGCCGACCCGTCGGGAGACGGGCCCTCCGGAACTATCACCATCCATCTCTTCCCACAAAAAAACCGGAGCGGTTTCCCGCTCCGGCCCAGGAGATAATTAGTTTGAAGAGAACTAATTAAAAATTGTTCCAGATGTGCTGGTTCGTCACCTCGTGGTGGAAGCGAACCTCCCCGCTCTTAACGGCGGTTCCTAACTCACGAGGACACCTGTCAGCGGTAGCGACCTTCCGCTCGATGAACTTGTCCTTCGCGAGCTCTCCGAGCATCTCGGAGACGAACTCACTCGACTTGCACAACCGAATCGCGTCGTAGATGTTCCCTGGAAGAACACGGGTACGCGATCGGCGATTCTCTGTTACCTGCTGCTCATTCTTCGGCCCTCGCAACCCGGTATAGAGGATCGAGAGGAAGGTGAGATACGGATTGGCGTCAGGCGCCACCGTTCTAACCTCGATTCGAGCGGACTTTTCGTTTCCAAGCGGAATTCGAACCATCGACGTACGGTCCACAGCGGACGAGCGGATCTGGTTCGGGGCCTCGAAGTGCGGATCGAGTCTTCGGTACGCATTCACACTGGAGTTAATCAGTAAGCACATATCGTTCGCGTTGTTGAGAAGGCGATCGATAAAATCCCAAGCCGCTGGAGAGAGACCATCCTCGCCCGCGGCGTCATAGAAAAGATTCTTCCCACCCTTTGAGAGTGAAAGGTTCGTGTGCATACCGCTGCCGTTGATTCCAGCGATCGGCTTCGGCAGGAAGCACGCGGTCAAACCGGAGTTCGCCGCTATTTGACGCGCGGTCAACTTGTAGAGCTGCACCTGATCCGCCGCCAGCAACGCGTCGCAGTAGGTGTAATTCAACTCGAACTGAGATGGCGCGACCTCAGGGTGATCCTTCTCATTTTCGAACGCCATAGCGCGCTGAGCTTCGGCGAGAGAGTCGATAAATATCTTGAGCGGATCCTTCGGCAACGAGTTGTAATACCCGCCACTCGAAACTAACTTGAAACCGACGCTATCAGAGAATGTTTGCTCGGCGTCACGTCCCTCAAAGAGAAAGCCCTCACACTCTACCGAGATCTGCGCGGTTATCTTCTCCCGTTGATGGAGCTCATCAACGAAATCCTTCAAGCGACCTCGCATATCAGAGCTGTACCCGCGCCCGTCGCGATCTTTGATAAGGCCGAAGACGAGCACCTTACCCGGTCCGAACACGTCGCTGGGCAACCATCGAAAGGAGCCCCAGTCGATAGCAAGGCGAAGATCAGACTCCTTGACGACAGAGAACCCACGAATCGAAGATCCATCGAAGGTGAGGTTGTCGTACGACTTGAGAAGAAATTTTTTATCGTAGTCCAACATGTGGAGGCGCCCCTCAATGTCCGTGAAACAAACGGTCACGGCCTTGATACGCTTCTCCTCGTGCAAATATCTGAGATAGTGCTCCCGCAACTCCTCGTCTGAACTACGCTTGGCGACCCGCTCCTTCGCCTCAAGGTTCAGCTGTTCAAGTTCGTCGTAAGGAATTTCAAGGAAGTTGCGTAGTTGTATCTCCATAAGCCCTTAAGATAAGTAAGGTTAGTTTTATGCTTATGTACCATCGAATTACGCTTAGCTCCTAGAAAATTACACTTCATAACGGCATTTTAGGGTTAAAAATTCAAAAACGAGTTCCAACACCTTGAACCGAGGATGAGGGGGCACCAGGCAGAGGCCGGCAGATGGGTTACTTCGTGATTGCTGCCTCGACAGCCGCCGTAATGGTCGAACTGAGCGGCTTCACAGAGGAGGGGAAGCGTTCGAGCACAAGGCCGTCCTTACTCACGAGGAACTTCTCAAAGTTCCAGCCAACCTCCTTCCCCCCGGTGCTCGTGATTAAAAATCGATAGATTGGATCCTTAGCCTCGCCGAGCACCTTTGTCTTTGAGAACAACGGAAACGACACACCGAATTTTGAGGAACAGAACTTTTGAATCTCAGCCTCAGTGCCAGGCTCCTGCCCGCCGAAGTCGTTGCTCGGAAAGCCAAGCACCACGAAACCGCGATCCTTGTAGCGCTCATACAAATCCTGAAGTTCGGTGTACTGCGACGTATACCCGCATTGCGAAGCCGTGTTAACAACGAGAGCCACCTTCCCTTTGAAATCGGAGAGATTCGCGCGAGAGCCGTCGATTCGGGTCGCCTGCATCTCGTAGAGGGAGGACTGCGCAAACGCTCCGATTGAAAACGAAAAGACGCTCAACACTACACACCCTGCGACCAACGCTATCTTCATACACTCCCCCCTAGAATGCCGACACCAAAGGCCGCGCCTTCAGTCTCATACCATCACTTACACCGGAATCGTATGTCAGCGGAGAGCTACTTCGCCAGCGTCATCTGGTCCATAACCTTCCCAGAAGCGAGATCTATGAAGGATATACTCTTCACCTGCGAAATTTTCGCCTCTTCAGCGGCCTTCTTGAGCGAACCGTAGAACTTCTCCTTGGCGAATGGAGGCATCTGGCTCATCGGGAAGTCCTTAAAGGTAAGTCGAAGCTCATCCTTGACCTCCTCATGCCCAACAAACTTCGGACCAGCGACGGGGTTACTCTTGAGCTGGGCGACGAAGCCCGCGACTCCGGTCAACGCCGGAGAGTCTGCTGGAGCGTTGTCTAAATTTGGTACGTTGCCACGAACCGGTGAGGTGCTCGCACCGGATTGGGATTCAAGTGTCGTCATAAAGGCGGAGAATCGCGCGCGAGCCTCGTCCGAGGGAGCCAACGTAAGCGCGGAGGTTCCGGTCTCTTTGGCCTTTGAAAGATCGCCCTGCTGAGCGTAGGTGATAGCAAGGTACGCCATCGCCGGGAAGTTCTTTGGATCCTGCTTGAGCACGGAATTCAGCTCAGCGACTGACTTATCGTACTGCCCGAGAAATGTGAGAGTGCTAGCGTAACGCGCTCGCGCGCCGTGGTTATCAGGCTCAAGCTTGAGGTAGCGCTCGTAGAACTCCTGAGCTTTCGTGAAAGCCTTCTGATCGAACGACACGTCAGCCATCATCACGAGGGCCGCGGGATCGTTAGGCTCCATAGCCAGGATACGGCTCAATACATCGATCATCTCAAACACCATCGCGTTCGATGAATGCGGATTTTCTCGCAATTTGTCACCGAGGATCCCAGCGAGTATCTTCAACTTGTCCAGGTTCTGAGGTTCTTTTTCCAGCTGCTCCCTGAGGAGCGCCACCTGAGGGTCATCGATGGTCGTTTGAGCCTCAGGCTCAGAATGCTGTTTTGCTATCTGCTCGTTTTTAGGAGGGATGAGGAAACTCTGGAGAGCGAAACCGAGCCCGAACAGAACAACAGCCGACCCACCAAGCACGAGAGGAAACGAGCCGGTTCGTCGCGTAAAACGCTTTCCGCACGACGGACAGAACCTCATCGCGTCGGTTACCGGACCACTACATCGCGAACACACTGTTATATTCAAACTCATCTGTTTTCTCCAACGGTTACGTCGCCGATGATCAACTATCTAGCGTCAAAGATCCAGCTTTGCACCGCCGTGCGGCGAGAACGCATCACTTAGTAAGTAAGGTGAGGAGATCCGTAGAGTTTTTGGTCCCCTGCCACCGAACCACCAGACACGCGGGACGCGTGTCCCTACCGGGCGCTGCCGCGCCATTTTTGGTGGGGATGACCGG
>JAULVA010000292.1:0-8004 GCA_032111275.1 Bdellovibrionota bacterium | reverse complement strand
TGTCGCGGCGAGGCTTTGAGGAACGAGGTTATGACCTCACCTCTCATAGGACGGTCCGAGCGGTTAATGAATTGTCGCTCGAAAAGTCCCGTGATATTTAGGCCTTGGCCAGGTTTTTTCAAGGATTGATGTGAGCACCACGACCCCTCAGTACACCATCAGAACACCTCGCAACCGAGCTCCTCTCAGCATGTCGTTGGTTATTCCCTGCTACAACGAGGAGGATGTCCTGCCCGAATTACGTAGGCGCCTGAAAGACCTCGTCTCCAAATATTCTTTTCCGATCGAGGTCGTGCTGATCGATGACGGCAGCAAGGACAAAACCTGGCCGATGATTCAGCAGTACTCTCAGGAGGACGGATTTATCAAAGCGGTTCGTCTCGCGAGAAACTTTGGACACCAAACCGCTATCACATGTGGACTCGATCAGACGCGTGGTGAAGTGGTTGTTATCCTCGACGCCGATCTCCAGGATCCGCCCGAACTTATCCCTGAAATGTTAAACGAGTGGAGCGATGGCTACGACGTAGTCTACGGGCAACGCCGCAAACGAGCCGGTGAGTCAGCTTCGAAGAAATTCTTCGCGTTCGCCTTCTACCGGATCTTTGAGCAGATCGCTGGCCTCAAGGTTCCCCGCGACACTGGGGATTTTCGATTAATGGATCGAAGGGCCGTTGACGCGTTGCAATCACTGCGCGAACGCCACCGATTCGTTCGTGGAATGGTCTCATGGATCGGACATCATCAAAAAGCTGTTCAATATGACCGACCTGAGCGCTTCGCGGGAGTGACGAAGTATCCCTTCCGGAAGTCTCTCTTTCTCGCCATCGACGCCATTACGTCGTTCACCTACGCGCCCCTTCGCCTCGCTTCGTATCTCGGCCTCGCGACCTCTGCCTTGGCGTTCCTCTACATAGTTGTGGTCGTAGCGCTCAAACTCGTCGGCATCAACTTCCCTGGTTACACCTCGATCATGGCCGCTATCCTGCTGCTTGGCGGGGTTCAATTAACGGTTTTAGGAATTCTCGGTGAGTACGTGGGACGAATCTTCGAACAAGGACAGTCCCGTCCCCTCTATCTCATCGATCAAGTTCAAGGCGAGCCACTAGCTCACGCCGCGGCGCCATCAAAGTATGCGCACGGCTAAGGCAGGTACACGCCACTTCAACGTAGGAGAGCACATATGATTAAGCCCCGAGTAGCGATAATTGGTGGAGGATTCACTGGTCTCTCCGCGGCGTACGACCTCTGCAAAGCTGGATGCGACGTGACGATCTTCGAGCACGATGCCGACATCGGCGGGCTCGCTGGAACGTTTGAACTCTCGCCTGGCGTTCGAGTGGAGAATTTTTATCACCACTGGTTTACCTCTGACGTGGATGTGTTACAGCTCATCGACGACCTTGGGCTCTCACACCTGAAACGGTACGTATCCTCAAACACTGGGCTCTACTACACCAATTCGATCTTTCGACTCGCGAGCCCACTCGATCTTTTGAAATTCCACCCGATTCCACTCCTTGATCGTATCCGCACCGGCTTCATGGCGCTCATCGCGCGACGGATTAATTCGTGGCGCGAACTTGAGGATATCTCCGCCGAAGAGTGGATGATCAAGTATGGGGGCAAGAAAGCGTATGACGTGATCTGGAATCCCCTTATGCAGGGCAAATTCGGTGCTGAGGCGAAGAACGTGTCGGCTGTGTGGATCTGGAACAAACTGAAACTTCGCGGCTCAAGCCGCAACAAGAAAGGCGGCGAGAGCCTCGTTTACTTCGGCGGAAGCTTCGGAGCACTGACGGACGGCATTCGGGCCGCTCTTGAGACGGCCGGGGTAACCATAAAGACTTCAACCAGCGTAAAATCGATCGTCGTTGATAACGGTCGAGCGGTCGGGGTTGAAACATCCACAGGACGGCACGCAGCTGATGTCGTTCTGTGTACCGCGGCCCTCCCTCAATTCTTAGAGATGACACCAGGTCTCCCCGCTTCCTACGTCGACAAGTGCCAGCAGATAAGATTCCTAGGGAACACCTGCTTGGTGCTCCGGCTTAATCGCTCGCTTTCAAGCACATACTGGCTCAATGTCGCGGACCCATCATTCCCATTTGTTGGAATCATCGAGCATACAAACCTCGACGATAAAGCGAACTACAACGGAGAGCACATTGTGTATCTCTCTAAGTATCTTCCGACAACGGAGGCTCTCTTCTCGATGAACGCCGAGGAGACCTACCAGTACTGCGAGCCCTTCATTCAGCGAATCTTCCCTGACTTCAATCGGTCGTGGGTCAACGCCTTCCACGTATGGAAGGCTCGTTACAGTCAACCCGTTATCACCAAGCGCTACTCCCAAAACATTCCAGGCTTCCAGACCCCGATCAAGTCGTTGTGGCTCAACACCATGGCGCAGATCTATCCGGAAGATCGCGGAACCAACTATGCGGTAAGGTATGGTCGCAAAGTAGCGCGGGAGATACTAGATAGCATCTCAACGACGCACGGCGAGTCTGAGTCGTCTGAGCAGGTAGTAGGTAAAGCGGTATCGCAGTAAGGAGAGAGCCTCGCCCAGGAGGAATCCCGGGAGCGACTTTCCAATTTGTATAACTATGTCGGACTGCGCTTAACAGCATTCTGATAGAGGAGCTACGTATGAAACAAAGAGATGTAACCACGGAGGCGGGAGAGGTATCCTGCCGCGAGCAGAGCTGTTGGAAGAGCTTTTTTACGGGACCCCAATGGCTCGCGTATGGGCTCTTCATCGTGGTGGGCCTCCTCCTTCGATGGACCCTGCTCGACGCCCGACCGTACCATCACGACGAGTCACTTCACGGCATGTACGGCCGATATTTCTACGACTTCCCAGAGAACAACTACTATAAGTACGACCCGATGCTGCATGGACCCATGCTCTATAATAGCATGCGCTTCATTTACGCCTGGTTCGGCGACTCACTGTGGGCCGCGCGCACTCCGACCTGCATCATGGGCTCTCTCTTCATGCTTGTTCCCTTCCTCTTTAGGAGATACTTCCTGCAGAGCTCCGTTCTCATCCTTACCGCCGCCGTGGCCCTCTCTCCTACGCTTGTATACTGGGCGCGGTTCCTGCGTGAGGATTCGTGGGTAATTTCCGGTATGCTCTTTACGCTGATCGGATTTACCATCGCGTCTAATCCGTGGAAGGCATTTTTTGTTCTCTTGGGACTCACGGTCCAATGGTGCACGAAAGAGAGCGCCATCGTCTCAATCGCCGTTCTTCTCGGTTACATAGTATTTGAAGCGTTCTTCAAGGTTTTTGTTCTTAAGACCTGGGATACCCTCGCCGGCAGAATCTGGAACTACATCAAAAGCTACCCGTGGAACACGGCGTGGGCAGTTGTCGTGTGCTTCCTGATCTACGCCTGGTTCTATAGCGCTGGCTTCCGGTACCCAGAGGGAATTACGGCGGGTCTTGGAAAGAAGGCCTATGATTACTGGGCGGCGCACCACGCCATGGAGCGAATCCAGGGGCCATTCAACTTTCACGTGTACGTGCTTGGCTGGTACGAGCTTCCAGTTTTCTTAGCCTTCCTTACGCACCTCGTCCTTTTCTATAGGAGAACGACGAGCGAGATCCGGTATGCGGGTCTCTTTGTAGTGGCGCTCATTACGCTCGCGTGCTTCACGACGGATCCCGCCACTATCCGCGAGAACGCCCTCTGGAAGCCGTTTAAGCTCAAGGACACTCTCGACATCATCGGGCTCTTCGTGCTGCTCTTCCACGCCCCATTGGTAACGATCCACCACCTTCTCAAGAAAGAGGACGGATTGGCGGCTACAGGGTATTTCGCTACCGCTACCTTTTTCGTCTACAGTTACCTCGGCGAGAAGGTTCCGTGGCTCTCCGTGTATCCTTTGATATTCCTACTGCCGTACCTCACCCTCTTCTATCAGGACTACTTCAAGAAGTATCCTGTCGACTACAAACACTATCCGGTCAAGCGAGCCCTCCTGTACGCGGGCTCAACCCTCGCGGTTTTGGCTCTTATCTTCATCTTTGAACGTAAACCGAACGATCCGAAAACCAACGAGGACATCCTCTTCCTGTGCACAGGGATCCTCTTGATAGCAATCGCGCTCGGCGATGAATTCGGTAAGTACCTTGGGCGCTTTAACGTGGGACGTTGGATCACGGTCGTCACTATCCTGTTCACGTTACGCGCTTCGGTTCAAACTAATTTCCTCTACGCTGGTCGGGAGACTGAGTATCTATCCCAAGTGCATTCGACACACGACGTGCACGAAATAGCGCTCGGTATCATCGATGATGTGCGAAATCAACGTAACGGCTACAAGCCCCTTGTGTTCGCCACCGGCGAGGCCACATGGCCGCTAGCCTGGTATTTCCGGCACTTGAAGGAGGAGTACAAGTTTACATCGAAGCTTGAGGAGCGTAGCAAGTACACCTATCTCTTCATCGATTGGAAGGAGAAGGATAAACGCGAACCTGGGGAGATTCCTGAGGGGTATACCGCCCGCAAGGTTAACTTACGTGGGTGGTGGGTTCCGGACTTCAAGCTGCTAACGCTTAAGAAGTTCCTGCGTTACTCCATCAATCACTATCCATGGAGTCCCTCTGGCTTCACCTACACGACCTTCCTCATGGCGAAGGACCGTGATCGGTTTAAGGAGTAATCGGCCCAGCGAAGACCACTAAAAAGTTCGATGAGATACGCGCGAAGTGCCCACCCTGTTGGTCCACACTAGGGTGGGATCTGACGAGGATCTCCCCCTGTGAGGTTCTCCCGACGGTGACGCGACCATCACTATTCCACTGCTTAACCAACGCACTCACCGACGCTGACTCTACGGCTTCAGGCAGAACGATCTCTCCACACCCTAGCTGAGCGGCGATAGCGGTGAGTCGATTCATTACGTGTCGAGATTCGGTCTCCGAGAGCTGGACGATGCTATCCGCATCAGGTCGAAGAGGAGATTCGTCGCGCGGAGCGTTGGGAAGATGCATGCCCTGGCCCCACGGCTTCGCCTCCATGGCGGAAGATGGATTCGAAGGGTTGTTCGGCGGTGTGGTGCGAGGACCATCCATACGAGAGGGTTATGGCACGAAGAGAGGCCCATGTGTCCTTACGAGCCACAATCTGTACCGATGCCGCGGCGGGTACCCAAGCCACTGCCTTACCACGACTTTTTTAGCCTGCTAGGATAGGGGAATCTGGTAGAGGGCGTAGTCACCACTCTTAATCACCGGGGCGAAGCAGGAATAATCCCGCCCACGAGCCCCGGGATACGCTTTCTCTTCAAGCGTTCCAACCACGATGTAGCTGATCTGCTCTTTACGCGCGATCTCCTTGCGAGCCGCGCAATCGTTCTCGTTGTAAAACTGCTTGGTAACGGACTCTCGGCGCCCCGATTCACCGTACACCTTGTTGAGGAGGTTAATGTGATTAGTCCATCCTAAGTAACTTGGTTGTGAGGAGAGCGTAGAGACGAAAGCGGTGTAGCTGTATGCCCGACCTTGAGCCTCAAGCACCCTTCCCTTAGGAAGTTGACGAAGTGCTCGGATCGCATCTGCCGAACCACGATGCCACCGATTTGCCTCGCCCAGTCCCTCAAGCTTCGCTTCAAAGGTTGGGTCTTGGCTGCCGTTTTTCCGCATCGGCACGGTGTGCAAATAAAATTTACTAAAACCGAAACACAATCCAACCGCGATCACACCACCAACTGCGATCGGAAAGGCCTTTCCGTAGTCAACAACAAATGGCTCATACTTTTTCAGAGCCCGTATCATAACACTAACGGCGCCTATCCCAAGAAGGCCCCACGCTGTCGTGTAGAGCTTGAATATGGTGTTCATGCGGTCGATCTCGGGGCCGTATGAGTCATCGAGGAAGACGATCTCCGGGGTTAAAATGAGCACTAATCCGGACACGATCAGCGCGTCTTCGAAAACTCGCCCCCACCCACCGTCATGTCCGCTCTCTTTGTCCGCGAGAAACCGAACGACCTGGAGGGCCATGATACAGTAGATAAACAACGCCGCTTTATCGTAGAGCATCGAGAGCCCTAAGAACCCTGCCAAGACAACGGTCTGCGCTGAAAGACGAAGAAGGAGGAGCGAACCAAGGGCCAAGAAGCCCATTTGAATCCCCCAGTGCATGAACAGCTCCGCTGTTGTCGTCACTTGAGTTGGCTGTCTCACAAATCGTGGAGGAATCTGCTCCGGCGGAACGATATGATGGCCGGAGAGCCATAGGGTGCCAAAGACAACTATCCAGAAGGCGCTCCACATCACGTTCGGACGAACGCCCTTTACGCGAGATAGCAATCCGGGTGGTATGAGAGTCGCCGGAAAGCTGAGCAAGAAGAAGCCGAGACCAATAACAAGCACGACGACACTCGCGAGAGGCTTCTCCGGATTATGGTACTTTAAGAGCCCGATAAGGCACGCCACAAGGACGAGCATGCCAAGTCCCGCCTTGACCAATTGAGAGGTTGCGACATCTTTGAGGTAGCTCGTCTTGAGCGGGTTACTCGACCCGAGAAAGAAGAATCCCGCGAGAACTCCGATACACCCAACGGTACCAAGCCACATCGGCACCTCCCAGGCGTTACTCGCCTTGAGGAACAGCGCAGCACCAAGAACAAAGAGTCCAGCTTGAGACATTCGGAATACGGTCGGTTGCGCGCTCGTTACGATTCGGTAGAGGAGCAACACGAAGAAGGGAAGCGCCGCGATATTTAAGAAATGAGGATGAGCGTCTCCGAGCACAAACGACCAGGCCGGGAACTCATCGATGGCACCCTTAATAACTCGGGAGGGTCCCCACCAGCCGTTATCTGGCTCCCATCCGAAACCTTGCTCGCTTCGCTTGAGGCAGAGGATACCAGCGACGTTCGCCCCGAACGGAATAAAGAACCCGGCCATGGTCGCCACGCCCACTCCGCCACGAAGAATTACACGCACTATCTGGAAGATTACGGCGGCATAGAGCGCCATCGAGAAGGAGATAAGCGCGTGGTACGCCTCCCACGGCGCCATACCCAGCACTGTGCTCAAGAGATTACCAAAACGGTACCAATACACGTAATAGTTAAGCTTGATGCCATCCATCCACGGCTCTTTCGGTATCACAGGGGAGTCGATAGAGGAGGCTAACATCGAGTAATCGCGCAATCGCTCCCCGAGGTCGATGAAGTCGGGCCATTGCATGCACAACGCGTAAGCGACACAAAAAACAACCGCAAAGAATATAACTGGATAGAGGTCGGTTCTTTGAACTTTGCCAGCTCTCTTACCGAAGACCTTGTAAGCGAACCCCGCCACGGCGCCGAACGAGACAAGGTAGAGGAGCGCCGACACCATCGTCGATGGAGCCTCATACCCAACTTGCAAGAGGGCCCATGCCAGAAGGAATCGCACAACGGGGATGAGAAGCAAGGCGCCGAAAACGAACTCAAAGAGCGGCGCGGCTATAGTGGTGCCTACTACCGTGAGGAGCGCGACAAGAAGTAATAGTGTCATGATGGTGAACCAGCCTTATAGTTTGGATTGAATTTCGAGAGATAGGTTACGTAGATGTGCGTATTTCCGAAGCTCGCGACCTTGGTGAATATCTCCGGATGTCCATCGAATTTCTCGGGATAGAAAGGTCTATTATTCGCGCGCTCCAGTTGACCGATGACTATGTAGTCGATCTTATACTTGGCGATGAGCTCCTTAGTGAGCTCAAGATCGTCACTCGTATAGATCGCCCGAATCGCTTTTTTACGCTCACTTAAAGCCTGGTCGGTAAGGCCTCGTTGCCGAGTATGGTGCTCCCAGCCCAGCACAGTTGGGAGTCCCGTATTCATCGAGATTCGGGTGAATTCCCGATAGGCGTCTCCGTGAGCCTCCAGCACCGTGGCCATACCATCAACATTTTTGTTGAGCCACGCTATAACCTGCGCGTCCTCGCGCGCCTGAGGCAACTCGGGTAGGAAGGCGGTTCCATCGAGGGTATAGAA
>JAULVA010000291.1:908-8565 GCA_032111275.1 Bdellovibrionota bacterium | reverse complement strand
TTTCCCGCTCCCGGGTGCATGGAGATTCCCGCCGGTTTATTGAGAACGATAAGGTGCGCGTCCTCGAAGAGGATCTCGAGGGGAAAATCGAGCGGCGCAAGATGGGTTTTCTCCTCGCTCGGAACGGAAACCTGAATCCGAGCGCCATCGCTCACCTTCAAGGCCGGTTTCACAACGACCTTGCCATTCACCAAGACCGCGCCATCCTCAATCCATCGCTCGACCTGCGACCGACTGCACATCAACGTAGGCGCGAGGCGCTCAACGATAATCTTGTCGAGTCGAGCGTCTTCTCCATTATGTTCGATAACGTGAACGTTAGTGCCCATCGCGCAACCTCCTCCTAGCGTCGACGATGTCCCGCGCTATCTGCGCTTTAAGCTCATCCACGGAGTTAAATTTCAGCTCATCACGCAATCGGTCGATGAAGCTCACATGGAGTCGTCGTCCGTAGAGGCTTGGAAAGTGCTCGTCGAGAATATGCACCTCAAGGCGCTCGCCAGACCCGTTAAAGGTCGGTCGAAGTCCTATGTTGGCGACGCCATCGTAGTCGCGTCCCTCAATATTGACCCGACATGCGTAGACCCCGCGCTTCGGTAGGAGGCGTCCACCACACATGATGTTCGCGGTCGAAAAACCGATCTGTCGTCCACGCTTGTCACCGTGACCTACACGCGCTGACACGGTAAATGGAGCCCCCAGGAGAGCCGCGGCGCCCCGAGCATCTCCGGCGAGGAGCAACTCACGAATCCTTCGAGAGCTCGGCCGCTCTCCACGCTCAAGAAGCTTCGGCACTACGTGAAGTGTAATCCCATAGGTCGGCAGCACTCGCTGAAGGTAGGTGAGGTCTCCCTCTCGCTTGTGCCCTACCGCGACATCTTCCCCGACCACCAGAATCTTGGCGCCGAGCGCGTCAACGAGAACTCGTTCAATGAAGTCCTTCGCCGTGACCTTTGAGAACTCCTTGGTGAAATGAATGCCGTAGAGGAGCTCAATACCGAGATCTCCCAGTTGTTCCCACTTCTCCCGAAAACTACTGAGGGCTCGTGGCTCCCTATCCCCCCGCAACACTCGAACGGGATGCGGATAGAAGGAGACCACAACACGGGGAAGGTTACCCCCCACATCGTGGAGCGCCTTAATCACATGACGGTGGCCGAGATGCACTCCATCAAAATTTCCAAGGGTAACCACTCCGCCCTTGAGCCGCGAGGGAACCCGAGCGGGAAAACGAAGGAGATGGGGTACGGTAGATCGGTTCATGCAAGCTCGTCCGCTCGGCGATACATCCACACTACAGACCAGCAGGGGCGCCGCGTAGGGGTTACTTTAGCTCTTTTATCTTTTCTTTGGCCATCGAAGCCTCCGGGGACTTCGGATAGTCGTCCACGAGCTTCCTGAGGCTTAGGGTGGCCGTCTTTCGGTCCCCTAAACGAGCCAGTACGAGCGCCTGACGGTAGAGAGCTGTCGGAGCCCGATTGCTCTTAGGAAACCGAGCAGCGACCTCTGAGTAGGCTCTCAACGCCCCTCTATTGTCCGCCAACCCATCGTGAGCAATCCCCTGCCAGAAAATGGGCACGGCTGACTTAGGAGTACCCTCGGTACGCTCTGAAACCTCCTTCAAGAGAGGAAGCGCGTCAGCGAATTTCCCCTCACGGATAAAGCCGAGGCCATCGACGAAGATCTGCGCTTGCTCAGCGGGGAGATTCGACGCCCACGCCTCATCCGCCTCAAGCTCCGGAACGGGAACGGCGGCTGGAGGTGGCACAAGTCGCTTAAGGTTAGAGAGGTCCTCCTTCAACGCGGATACCTCTGAGCCGATCCGTTTATTTTGCGAGAACTCAAGCTCCTCTACGCGACCTGCCAAGGTCCTCAATTGAGAATCAAGGGAGTTAAGCGCTTCGGTTTGCTCCACCTGCATCGCTCTAAGGTCAGCGACACTCCGTTCAAGTGACTTCATACCGCCACCACTAGCCGAACACCCAGAAAAGAGAGCGACAACGCCAACCAAAACAACTATGCGCATAGTTTGAAACATCCCAAAAGAAAAGACCCTAGGGGAAGGAATCCTTCGCCCTAGGGTCCATATAAATCCGCCTCGTTTTCGCCGCAAGACGTAACTTGCGACACCTACTCAGCGAGACTTATTTAGTTCACCTTGAAGTGAGCACGGCGGTTCTTAGCCCATGCCTCTTCGTTGTGGCGTGGGTCTACTGGAAGCTCCTCACCGTAGCTAACGGTGCTGAGGCTTGAACCATCGACTCCCTCAGTGCGGAGCGCGTCAGCAGCAGCACGAGCTCGGTTTGAACCAAGCACCATGTTGTACTCAGCAGTTCCACGCTCGTCACAGTGACCTTCTACTTGAACAGCCTTGCCAGGGTTGGCCTTGAGCCACTCAGCGTTAGCGGCAACGATGCTCTTAGCAGTAGCATCAACCTTGTATGAATCGAATGAGAAGTGGATGTCCTTAAGAGGTCCTCCATCTCCACCACCGATATTTCCCTCACCAGTGTTCGTGCGGCACGAACATCCAGTTACCAAGAGAGCAATAGCGCAAACGGCTAATACCTTCAAACTTCGCATATCTCTATCTCCTCAAAAGTGGATTAAAACATGTAAAGACCAGTTTTCCACCGCTCACTGAAACCGTGGCGCCGATTTAGCTGACCTTCGACACTCGGAACCCGTTTGAACGCTGCAACCCCATACACCCTTAGTTACGGGGTTCGGTTCTGCAACAGATCTCCCAGAGGCCTTTCCGACCGCCATCCATCAAACGTAGGTGATTAAACCCAGGAAAACATTCTGTTCATGTGAACATCTGTCCCCCCATACGCTGTTGAATGCGGTGACTACTTGATACTCGACAACTCCTCGCCTGGCAAGCACTTAACCTTCAAGTTAACGAAGTTGAAATGACTTTGCTCAGGAAAGCCTCGTTCCTACTCCGGGAGTGGGCCCCAGGTAGGCTCGAAGTCACCCCCGCGAGCCTTTGAGATCTGCTTTATGCTCGTTCCATCGGCCCGCATGATAGCGATGTTGTATCCGCCCCCAAAGTAGGTGGAGGCGAAGGTTACATAGCGGCCATCTGGAGAGAAATCAGGATCTTCGTTACTACCGGAGCTCGTCAGCTGAAGGGCGTTCTCCCCGTTGGGGTCGCTGATAAACGTCTGGAAATTTCCATCCGCCCTACATACAAACGCGATTTTATCGCCTGTGGGAGACCACGCCGGCGAGGTGCAGTAGTTCGAGGTTACAAAGCTAATACGCTTGGGGTTCGAGCCATCTATCCCCATGGTGTAAATCTGCGGACCACCGCCCCGGTTTGAGCAGAAGACCACCTGCCGACCATCCGGAGATGGAACGTGAGAGACATCAATAGCCCGGTTCGGAGGGGTCAGGCGGCGCTCAATCGTACCGTCGGTCGACATGATAACGATATCGCTATCCGCTCCCTCGGTTCGGGAGGTGATAATTTTATCGTTTCCGAGGAAGTGCGCGCCTATCTCAAGCTCCGTTGTTCGAGTGACCTGCTTAGGGGACTTTGAGGCAACATTCATGATGAAGAGATCAGGAATCCGGTTGCGGAATGATGTATAAACGAGACGGGAACCGGATGGATCCCACGAAGCGGACATCGAAAGTCCACGGTCATTCGTGAGCTGGCGCAGATTACTGCCATCCATGTCCATCACGAAGAGCTCTTTGAAGCGTCCGATTCGACCTGAGAACGCGATCTCGGTGCCGAACACCCCAGCGAATCCTGTGTAGTACTTGAGGATATCGTTAGCGAAACGGTGGGCGATCATCCGAGCCTGAGCGAGATCTCCCTGATATTCCTTGGCTAAAACGATCTGCTGCTTTTGCACATCGAGGAGATAGAGCTGCGCTACGACACGCCCTCCCTGTACACTCACCCTTCCTTTTACCAACCCCTCAGAGCCGATAGCGCTCCAATCGGAGAAAGCCGTTGCCTCGGGAGCACCGCACTTACCGGCCGATTCGATGAACCCCTTCGGGTCCAGCACCTCGAAATACCCGGAGATATCGAGATCTCTCCGCATCGTAGCGGGAATCTCAACAGCGGGCTCACCCTGCTCCCCTTGGTTACACAACTGCGGAATCGCAATCGGAATAAGGCGACCGGCTCCACGCACGTAGAGGTCGGTTTGCGCGGATGCGTGTCCAGCGGATACGAGGACGAGAGAGATGAGTGCTAAAAACTTTTTCATTCCATTCCCTTTGGGCGATTTCGATGCTGCCTAACGCGGCGTTCTTCAATACATGCCTTACTAGCGTACGACACGCAACGGAGGTCGTGATCTTTCGGTTGGGGTATGGAAGGTATGGTATGCGAAGACATCAAGGCTTCATCGTTAGGCGAACGATACGGCGGTAGGTCCAGCTTCTACTCCCTCGGGTCGAAGGTCGTGGTCACGCTCTTGAAGTACTTCTCGTACACGCTTACCGGCGGCGCTGGGAATGGACTCGCTTTCATCACGGCCCGAACAACGGACTCATCAAAGGCGGAATTCCCTGAGCTACGGACAACCCGTACATTACGAGCGGTTCCGTCTGGCGCTAACTCAAACGCTATCTGGGTAATGAACGCGGCGTTCACATCATACCAACGCCACGCTTCCTTAATGCGAGCCAGAAGGAGATCCCGATATCTAAAGAACTCTGGAGGACGGACCTCTCCTCCCCCCATGCCGGAACCACCTACCCTACCCGCGCCGAATCCCTTACCACCGGCGTCGGTAGAGTCCCCAAGGTACCGCTGCATTGCGGCCTGGAGACGCTTGTCGACCTCATCGCCCTCGCTCTTCTCCTTGGTCTTCGAATCGCTCTTCGTGGATGCCGTATTCGGCTTTGGAGTGGCCTTTGGCGTTGCTTTTGGGGTCGCCTTCGGAGTGGGTTTAGGGGTCGGTTTCGGGTCCGCGACGCTCACCTCAGCGTCCTCAACAGGCTTCTCCTCCACCGGCTTCTCGTCGGGCTTATCCTGCTTCTCCTCGGGGGCGGAGTCTGCCTTAATATTTTTAACGGGAGCTATCGGACTCGGCTTATCGTCCTTGGCGAGCTGCGATTTACCACCAAGATTCTTTCCAGGCTCAACGGTAACGGAGTAGATCACCGGCTCGGGAAGATCGCCAAAGCCCCCGACCAGACCAAAGATAGCAACCACAGCTACAGCTACATGACCAGCTATGGACGAGTAGAGCCCGATTCGCCAGCAGCTATCCGGATCGTTGTGTGCCACGCTCTGAGCCAACCTCGGCTTCTCCCTTACGCGCCTTTACCCTCGGGGGCAGCGGAAACCAATCCTATCTGCGTGATGCCACCAGCATGCAACGCAGCCATTACTTCCATGATCCTACCGTATCCCAGAGCGGAGTCGCCCTTAATGTAGATCTTACGATCCTCTTCGGCGCGATTGGCGAAGATCGCCTTCACCTTATCGGCAAGCTCCGGAAGCTCAACCTTATTTCCCGCGCCAAGGAATATAGTGCCCGCCTTATCTATCGACACCACGATCTGCTCAGTAGATCCCTTAAGGGGAGCGGTTGTCGCCTTAGGCAGATCCACCTCCACACCCTGCTGCATCATAGGTGCGGTCACCATGAAGATAACGAGGAGCACCAACATAACGTCCACGAGGGGCGTTACGTTAATCGCCGCGATCGGTCCGTCACCATCTGAACTAAAGTTTCCACCAGCCATGGCTCTCTACCTACTAAACTGCTGCCTATCTACTTAACTAAGTGACGACGAGCGATGTTCATGAACTCTTCGGAGAAGCTGTCCATCGATTGACGGAACTTACGAACAGACGCCGTAAAGTAGTTGAACGCGATAGCCGCCGGAATCGCCGCGGCAAGACCAATCGCTGTCGCGACGAGTGCCTCAGAGATACCAGGGGCAACAGCCTGAATGGTAGTGCTCTTCGCCTGCGAAAGTCCGTGGAAGGCGTTCATGATTCCCCAAACCGTACCGAAGAGGCCGATGAACGGAGCGGCGCTCGCGACGCTTGCGAGAAAGGTCACTCCCCTTTCAAGTCGATGGGCCTCCTCAAGCTCCGCTCGGCGAAGCGCGCGCTCGATAGTGTTGAGGTCTGACTCATGGTCCGATGGGAGTGGCGTTCCTCGCCCCTTAGCTTCCTGAACGGTATGCAACAGCTCTCGGTATCCAGAGGAAAATACCGTCGCAAGAGGACTTCCAACTAATCGGCGGGTCGACTCATCGATACGGGCGAAGTTCCGACTGTCCCAAAATACCTGGGAGAACTGATCAGAAAACTGCTTCGCCTTCTTGAACTGAATGGTCTTTGCGATGGTGATCGCCCAGCTCCAAACCGATAGAAGAATCAATATGATAAGGACGCTCTGAACGACGAACCCGGATCCGAGAATCATTCCGAGAACGCTTGGGGCTTCTACCACTGCTGTTGGCTCCACGGGGGCAATCTCCATTAATGAAAATAACGGAGCTAACTATGCCATACCTAGTGCGTTCACACCAGTCTCGGGTGGGGAGGTTTCTTTTTTAAAGGCGGGGGGTTATAACCCCTCCGTTTACATAAGACCACTTTAAGGAGTTCAATCCCATGACCGTAGGAATCGGAATCAACGGATTTGGCAGTATCGGACGCAATATCCTGCGCCAACTCTACACGACCAAGAAATCAAACAACATCAAGGTTGTCGCAATCAACGACCTCACTGACCCAGCTACCATGGCGCACCTCCTCAAGTACGACTCCGTACACGGTCGCTTCCCTGGCACCGTTGAGGCTGGCGATGGATTCATCACCGTCAACGGAAACCAGATCAAGATCACCGCCGAGCGTGACCCAGCCAAGCTCCCATGGAGCGCGCTTGGCGCCTCGATCGTCCTTGAGTGTACCGGTATCTTCACCGCGAAGGAGAAGGCACAGCTTCATATGCAGGGCGGCGCGAAGAAGGTTATCATCTCCGCTCCAGCGACCAACCCTGACATCACCCTCGCCTACGGCGTTAACCACACCGAATACAAGGCAGCTGAGCACCACATCATCAGCAACGCTTCGTGCACAACGAACTGCCTTGCGCCCCTCGCGAAGGTACTCGTTGAGAACTTCGGAATCGTTCGTGGAACGATGACGACGATCCACTCGTACACGAACGATCAGTCGATCCTCGACCTTCCTCACAAGGACCTCCGTCGCGCTCGCGCCGCTGGAATGTCGATGATCCCTACAACGACCGGTGCCGCCAAGGCTGTAGGTCTCGTCATCCCTGACCTCGTCGGAAAGGTGGATGGATTCGCGATTCGCGTTCCAACCCCAGACGTGTCGGTTGTTGATTTCGTAGCTGAGCTCGCTCAGGACGCGACCGCTGAGGACATAAACCGTGCCCTCAAGAGCGCGAGCGAGAACGCGCTCAAGGGAGTCCTTGGATTCTCTGAGGAGCCACTCGTTTCGATCGACTACACCGGTGACACACACTCCTCTATCGTCGATTCACTCTCAACGATGGTTGTCGGAAAGCGCATGGCGAAGGTCGTATCGTGGTACGACAACGAGATGGGCTTCTCGGCGCGTATGTGTGACGTAACCGAGATGGTGGCGAAGAGCCTCTAAGACAAGGCTCAAGACCTAGCGGGGGCTCGCTCACAAAGC
>JAULVA010000291.1:0-898 GCA_032111275.1 Bdellovibrionota bacterium | reverse complement strand
ATAGAAGACCTTATGCGCACAAAACACCTCCTCGCTGGCAACTGGAAGATGAACCTCGGGCCAACCCAGGCTCGCGCGTACGCCACGCAGTTAAAGGAATCGATTAAGCCACTTTCGAAGACAGATGTGTGGGTCGCTCCCGCCACCATCAGCGCGGCTGCTGTCGCCGAGGAGCTTAAAGGAACCTCGCTCCAGGTTGGCGCTCAGAACGTCCACTGGGCCGAGTCCGGTGCCTTCACCGGAGAGACCTCTCCCTTCTTCCTCAAGGATCTCGGCGCGACCTTCTCTCTCACCGGACACTCAGAGCGTCGCCAATTCTTCGGAGAGACCTCCGAGACAACAGCGCAACGCACACAAGCCGCTCTCAAAGCGGGACTTGAGGTAATCGTGTGCATCGGCGAGACCGAGAGTGAGCGCGTCAGTGGAAAGACGGAGCGCGTACTTGAGGAGCAGCTCCAGCCGGTCCTCTCGGGTCTTAGCGCGGAGACAGCAGCAAAAGTTATCCTCGCGTATGAGCCCGTTTGGGCTATCGGCACCGGCAAGGTCGCTTCGATCAAGGATATCCAAGAGACCCACCAACACATTCAAAAGGTGTGGGCATCCCATAACCTTCCTGGTACCGCGGTTATCCTCTACGGAGGAAGTGTGAACCCAACCAACTTCGCCGAGATCTTGGCGCTCAAAGAGGTGCACGGCGCCCTCGTCGGCGGCGCGAGCATCAAGCTCGATCAGTGGTTAGAGTTGATTAGGATCGCTGAGGCGACGGCGGTGTAGGCACCGCATAGTCACGGTTACAGGTATCCGGAGGGCCTCTCTCCTGACAGGGCGGTGTCGCGGTCCAATGCCACGCATGGCACATACCCGGCCCGTCAGGAGACGGGCCCTCCGGGCCCATCGC
>JAULVA010000290.1:0-4961 GCA_032111275.1 Bdellovibrionota bacterium | reverse complement strand
CCAGTTTTAGATGAGGTAGGGCATCGCCAATGAACGATCACGCCGAGTATAGAGGGCGGCAACGGTGGCGTCTGCCCGACGCATAACAACGAGATCCTGGGGAGCGCGCTCAGCAGCGAGGTATCGGAGCGCCCCCTTCATGTTGTTGCGATCGAGGGGCTTTAGCGCTCCCGCGGTGGATGAGGCGACCGATGGAGCGACAACGGAGAGAGCCGCTCCGAGAGCTACGACCCGCATCAACGTCCCCTCACCTCGCGCTCTCTCAACCAGGAACGCCGTCCCGCGAGCAGCGCTCAACACGATGAAGGGAGCGGTATACAAGACGAGTCGAGAGCTCAAGGGCGCGACTCGAACCAGCGCGAGCGTGAACGCGATGCCGAGAATCAACGCGACATAGGGTGCGAGCGGCGAGCGCTCCCGAAACAAGCGCGCGATACCAAGCAGCACGACGCAACAGAGAGCCCCCTGCCACATAGCGCCCCACCACGAGGCGTCCAGGTCCCGCGGAGCGAAGAGGCGGGCCGGGATGAAGATGTACTCAATGAGGCTCCCCCAACTCTCTAGTATCCAGAGAGCGACACTCGACACCCCTTTTCGCCACGGTGCGAGCCCATGCCCCCAATAGAGAGTGAGCGCTCGATTTCCGAAGAGCATCTTCATCGAAGTCATTGCGTGCAGGGCGAAGCTCGCGGCCCAGGTAACCGACACGCATACCAGAGCGATCGCTTTTCTCCGCTCACCCCCTGAGAGGGCCCGCGCAATCTGCAGCGCTCCACACGCGCACAGCACGACGCACGCGCTATGAGAGAACCACACCGCCACCACACCCAGCAGGGCGAACATTCCAAGAGATGTTCTCCCTTGTTCGTACCGGATAGACACGCTCACAACCGCAAGCGCGAGGAGCACCTCCTGCATGTACTGCTTGCCCTCCGCCGAGTAGTACACGAGCCACGGCGAGGTGGCTATCAGGAGAAGCCCGAGCACTCGCGTAAGGGTGTCCCGAAACGACACCACGACGAGCCACGCGGTGAGGAACATCGCTCCGATTCCGCACAGAAGAGAAACAATACGGGCCCCGACCTCAAGTGAAGAGAAGTAGTGAAGCGCCATCTTGGAGAGCGCGAGGTACGCTGCCGGAGCCCCCTGATTTCCCCCCGGCCCATCGAGGAGGAGCCGCTCATAGGATCGACGCTTGATCTGGAGGAGGAGCGCTACCTCATCGAGCCACAACGAGCGATAGGCGAAGAACTCTCGCAAACGTAGGGAGACTCCAAGGAGCACGAGCATCCATAACCAGAATTCGACACTTCTGAGGAACTTCACGACCGGAGCACTCCACAACGCGCAAAAGACGAGACTCAGGGGGAGCGTACGCCAGATCACCCACCGGCACCAGGCGACAACCTACCGGAGCGCCGCGTCGATAAAAACACACGCGAAGAGCGCGATACTCGCCGCTCCGTTGCGGGTAAAGAACACCTGATCAACGCAGGAGATCCCTCGCCTCATGACCGCGATATGCTGGCTTAGCAGCAGCCCACCAAAGAGCGTTACCCCTATCCAATACAGCATGCCGACAGGGAAGACAAAACCGTTCACGATGAGAAACGCCAACGCTCCAACATGAAGGAGGCACGCGCACCACTGAGCGCCCTGAATGCCAAGCGCGCTCGGAATGCTGCGCAGTTTATTCGTTCGATCAAAGTCAGCGTCCTGACAGCTGTAGAGGATATCGAATCCCGCGACCCACAAGGTAACCGCGACCATCATCGGCACCGGTCTCCACGACCACTCACCCGTTAAGGCGTACCACACACCTCCTGGCGCGAGCGCGAGCGCGACACCAAGGACCACATGGCAAAACGAGGAGAATCGCTTCACGAGTGAGTACCCACAGAGCAGACACAAAACGAGTGGGGATAGAACAAGACAGTGGGTGCCTAGACCCGCAGCCCCAAGAAAGAACACCGCGCTACTCGCGACTATCAACGCCAGGGCACTCCCCTTCGACACCACACCGGCTGGAATCTCACGACGAGCGGTGCGAGGATTTCTCGCGTCGACCTCAGCGTCTACATATCGATTAAAAGCCATCGCGGCTGTGCGGGCCGCGACAACGCACACAACAAGAAGAAGAACCTGCGTGAACATGACGGGCCGCTCCAGGGAAACCAGCACTATCATCACCAACGCGAAAGGGAGCGCGAACACCGAGTGAGAGAATTTTACCAGGCTACCCCACGCATGAAGGCGTTGAAAAAAGATCATACGGCACCTACTCGATCTCGGTGGGCTCTTTCCACCGAGATCCCAGGGAGTTCGGTACTCCCATCGAATCGAGAACCTTCATGACGAATTGATCGATCATATCATCGACCGATTTCGGCTTATGATAGAACCCCGGCATCGCGGGAACTATTCGAACTCCGTACCGACTGAGCGTGAGTAGATTCTCCAAATGGATCGGCGAGAGTGGGGTCTCGCGTGGCACCAACACTAACCTGCGCCCCTCCTTCATGTGAACATCGGCAGCGCGATGCACGAGGTGACTCGGAATACCGTGGGCTATTGCCCCGAGGGTCGCCATGGAGCACGGAATGACAACCATCCCGGTTGTCAGCATCGAACCCGACGCGATCCGCGCTCCGATATCTCGGGGATTGTAGAAGGTGACGTTCGAGGCGCTCTTTCCTGTGAGACGCTCAAGGGTAAGGTTTGAGGGATTAATTGAGATCTCCTCCTCGTCATGGAGAACCCGCAACGCCGCGTCGGAGAACACGACGTGCACCTCTTTGACCAATGGCGGGAGAACCTCAAGCAGACGGGTAGCGTACCGCACCCCGCTCGCTCCGGTTACCCCGACAACCCAAACCTGTTCAGCTGTTGATGACATGTGGGCTCAAGGCTATCACGGCGCTCCCCATTGTTCCACTGAGGTGAGAGGTGGGTGTGCCATATACTAAACACACTACTACCACGTGCTCGTGCTCGTGCTCGTGCTCGTAAACGTGAACGTATCCGAAAAAACGGGGGACTCACATACCCTCTTAAGAGCTGGCAGATAGATCCTCGAGTACGTTCAGGTGCACGTTCACGTCCGGACAACGCAAGGTGCTATCGGCTATTGAACCTTGATGATGAACTACTGCGCAGGCTTATCAGCGATGTAGATAAACGCTATGCCACCACATAAGGATATGGTTTTGCGTGGCACCCAACCGGTCGTCCTGAGGAGATCCTCAAATTCAGAGCCACACGGAAAAGCCGCCGCGGTGCGAGGGAGATACTGATACGCCCCTCCATCTCCAGAGATGTAGGCTCCAATACGCGGGATGATGTTCTTTGAATACCACTGGTAGAGCTTGCTCCACACCTTGTTGGTTGGCTGCCCGAACTCGAGCACACCGATCGTCCCACCTGGGAGACATACACGATGCATCTCACGGAGCCCCGTTTCCGGTGATGGCAAATTTCTCACTCCGTACGAAACCGAGATAACATCGAAGGAATCATCAGCGAACGGCATGTCCTGGGCGTCAGACTCGATCCATGCCGTTTGCGGGATACCGACACACCGCTTGCGACCACGAGCGAGCATCTCCGTTGAGATATCAACGGCCACAACGCCTCTATAGTGTGGGGAGAGCCGGGGAACGAGCGCGCCGGTCCCAGTGCAGACGTCGAGGCAGAGCCCTCCTCCGACCTTGGGGAGGTTTCTCACCAAACGACGCTCCCAGAGACGATTGATGCCGAGACTCAAAACGCCATTAAGCTTGTCGTAGGTGGGCGCGATCTTATCGAACATGTTTCGCACATCGCCCACAGAAACAGGGCGCGAAAGGCTTGACATGTCCGAAACGTTTTCCATGGCGCTACACTATGCGGAAAGATGCCCTCGTTTCAATACAGTAACTATGGGAACCGAATAATAATGAGACGCCGCACGGAGCGGATCGAGCCGATCTGAACCGATCCACACCCGTTATGCCCCTTTTGCCACTCCCGCCAGTCGCGCTAGGTTGCGGATATGACCGCACACCGAGCCCTTTGGGAGTCTACGCTCTTCTCCCTGATCCGCCTCTCTCCGATAGTAGCGCCCGCTACCATCGTGCCCGTTGTATATGACGATCCAGCGATAGCTGACCTGATCCTCAAGCGGCTACTCGCGCTCCTCGTAACCCTCGTCTTTTGGAATATGACCGAGGGGGCCGCCATCCTCTGGATGAAGGCTAAGAACCAAGGAAGCGACAAGGTGCGTGAGTATCTCCTAGTTACCATTTTGTGCGGCGTCGTGACGGTGGCCTTTCTGCAGTACGGGAGAAGCCTCTCAACGCAAGGTATCTTTCTGCTCACCCTCGCGACCCTCTCCATTCGAGGGATGTCGAGGACGGGATGGGAGAACGACCGCCCCCTGGCGGGCTTTGCAGGGGCGATTGCGGGGAACTCCCTCCTGGCCCTCGCGGCCCTGCTCTGCATAACTCCGACCTTCTACTGGCAGAGCGTGGTCGTTGCTGTCGCGATCGGTTCCTCGGTCGCGGCGGTAGAGGCGTCGTGGTATGCCCATACCTTCTCTCAAGAGGCGTTTACCCGATGGGCGGCCCCCCTCTTTAGAGCCACCATCGCCCTCGGCCCGATCCTTATCGCAACCATGGCGATGTCCAATCAGATCCCCCTCTCCTACGCCCTCACATGCCTCGTGCTCCCACCGATAACTCAGGTCCTGAGGAGGGCAAACGGGCACGCCACTATTCCATCGACGACCCTGACCGGCGCCGCTGGTATTTACCTCCTCTTTTTGACTATCATGACGGTGTGCGCATGGTTGTAGCTCCCCCCAAAAAAGAAACAGGACCGATGATTACATTTGAGTCGATCGAAACGAAGGTAGCCCAAGGAGCTCGTCTCTCAGCGGAGGAAGGGGTATTTCTCTTCAACTATCCCGATCTTTTTGCCTTAGC
>JAULVA010000289.1:0-4147 GCA_032111275.1 Bdellovibrionota bacterium | reverse complement strand
CCGGTGACAACTACCTCATCTATTGGGATAGCGCACAAAAGGAGTTCGTCAAGGCAAACGGCGCTACCCAAGGTGGCCGATGGGCTGGCTCCATACGGTGTAAGGGACTGCTCCACCCATCGTGTCGCGGGCCATCCAACTTGGGATGGGTGTTTCAGTAAGATAGAGTACAGCCAGGATGCCGACACTAGCGATACGCTAGTGTCGGCGTCCTGCCTGTACGATAGGGATCGCGAGGCGTTCTTGCTTCGCACGCCAGCGTCTACGCTTCCTGGGGCATAATCGTTTTCTCCCTTGGAGGTCGGCGGAGGGTTACGCTGGCTCCACAGAGACGATTACCGCGCCGTTCGGAATCTCCTGCCCCTTCTTCACATGAACCTGCGTCACTCGAAGGTCTGTCGGCGCCTTGATAGGATTCTCCATCTTCATCGCTTCGATAACGACGAGTGTGCCTCCGGCCGGTACCATGTCTCCAGCGCTTACTTTGATATCGGAGATGATCCCTGGCAGGGGGGCCTTTATCTCGGGAGGAAGCGCAACCTTGGATGGTGATGACCCGCGCTGAGAGCTTCCTGTGAAAAGGGGGGTTATTGCTACCCGCGCCGCAGCTGCTCGCTGAATTGTCGTGACCGGTATTGAATATTCGCGTTCGTTCACCGTGAAGGTCAACGTATCGCCACGTCGGCTCTTGAGCACCACCTCGAACGTTTTCCCTCCAACCGTTACGGAATAGGCGCTCATCGGGAACTCCTTTCGATCGCTTCTACTCTTCCCGTGCTGCGCCATAGTGAGGGTGATTCAGTTGTGGTGAAACGAAGGGTACCTGACGCGTCCACCGTGAAATCGCCAGGGGGCAGGGCGTTGCCGAGCGCCGAGGCGATCAGTGAGAGGGTTTCGTGTGATAGCTCCCCTGAGCGCACCGCTCCAGGTACGAAGATGATTCCTTCGTGCGAGAGCGGGGGCGGAAGGGGTGGGCGCAGGTTACTCATACGATATTAGAGAGGGATATTTCCGTGTTTGCGCTTTGGCGGACTCTGGCGCTTCGTTGAGAGGGTGGCGAAGGCCTCGATCACCTTAGCGCGCGTCTCGCGCGGTTTGATTACCGCGTCAATAAATCCGAGTTCGGCCGCCTCCCATGGATTGGCGAACTTCTCTCGGTACTCGTTCACGAGCTGTGCGCGCTTCTCCGTCTCCTTTCCAGCTTTGGCGGCCTCTTCAAGCTCGCGCCTAAAAATAATGCTCACCGCGCCATCAGGACCCATTACCGCGATCTCGGCTGATGGGTAGGCGAAGTTAACATCCGCGCGAATGTGCTTGGAGGCCATAACGTCGTAAGCTCCACCATATGCCTTTCGTGTGATCACCGTAACCTTCGGCACGGTGGCTTCAGCGAAGGCGTAGAGCAATTTCGCGCCGTGACGGATAATACCGCCATGCTCCTGGTGGAGGCCCGGAAGGAATCCTGGCACGTCGACGAGGGTAAGCAGGGGGATGTTGAAGGCGTCACAGAAGCGCACGAATCGGGCGGCCTTCGAGCTTGCGTTGATATCGAGGCATCCCGCGAGAACTGAGGGTTGGTTCGCTACGACACCCGTTGAGTGTCCGTTCAATCGTATAAAACCGACAACGATGTTTGCCGCGTAGGCGGATTGTACCTCAAAGAACTGTTGCGAGTCGGCGAGAGAGGTGATCAGCTCCTTAATGTCGTAGGGTTGATTGGGTTGCTCTGGAATTAATCGATCGAGCGCTGGATCTTCCCGAAGAGCGAGGTCTCCGGAGAACACCATCGGCGCTGAGTCGAGGTTGTTCTGCGGGAGGTAGGATAGGAGCTCCCTGCACATGGCTATGCACGCTGTATCATCGGTAGCTTCGAAGTGAGCGACCCCGCTGATGGAGGTGTGGGTGTCTGCGCCTCCCAGTAGCTCCTTCGATACATCCTCCTTGGTCACGGTCTTAATCACATCGGGACCGGTGATGAACATGTGACTCTTCTCCTTCACCATCAAGATGAAGTCAGTGATCGCTGGCGAATACACGGCTCCGCCCGCGCAGGGGCCCATGATGAGGGAGATTTGCGGGACAACTCCCGAGAGGAGTGTGTTGCGGAGGAAGATGTCGGCGTATCCGCCGAGGCTTTCTACCCCCTCTTGAATGCGAGCTCCGCCCGAATCGTTGAGTCCGATAACGGGACATCCGATTCGCTCGGCGAGGTCCATGATCTTTACGATTTTCTTGGCGTGCATCGCGGCGAGGGAGCCGCCGAACACCGTAAAGTCCTGCGCGAACACGCACACTCGCCTACCGTTAATAGTGCCGGTGCCGGTGACGACGCCGTCTCCGAGGTAACGCTGTTCAGCGAGTCTAAAATTTGATGATCGGTGGGTGACGAATTTGTCGTACTCGGTGAACGAATCGGCGTCCAGAAGTTCTATGATGCGCTCTCGAGCTGTCAGCTTGCCACTCTCGTGTTGCCGTTGTACTCGCTCCGCGCCACCACCACGCTCGGCTTCAGCGTTTCGCCGATCAAGTTCATTTCGTTCACTCATAGTGGGGCGATGTTACCACGGAAGATGGGATGGGAAAGGATCTCTTTTTACGCTGAGAGGTCTGGATCATGCGCGGTTGGTGGGACCCCTCCTAAGGATTCATATGAGCGCTCCGTTCAGAATGCCGTTCGGGTGTAAATCCTTCTTTACTCTCGCCGCCCTGGGGGTCTATCTTCTCTAGTATGAGTTTCTCTTGGTTCGTTCGATCTCTCGCACTCGGTGCCGTTTTTCTCTCCTCGGGATGCTCCGATATGGCTCCTCCGTCCCCTCGAACTCCGGAGCCTGTTGAGAAGGTGGTGTTCAACGCCATGTCCTCGTTTTACTGCGACCAGAAGCGATGGCCTACGAGCTGGGATGAACTGATTCACTTTGAGGGTCTCTCTCCAGAGGGACACCACGCGGTCGGCGAGATGCTGACACCAGAGATATCTTCGCCACGGGCGATACTTCTGGTGGTGCGCTACAAAAACGCGCAAGGGATCGATCGAAAGGTGGTGTACATCGCGCCGCCTGAGTGTGAGGGAACGAAGGATTCGGCCCGTGTGTCGATGGCGGGTGGGCGCGTGAGTTTCGCGCGTCTGTCGAGCTTTGAGCAGCTCGATGGTGCCGCCGTGAAGGCGAAGTGGAAGGAGGGGCCCTATCCCGATGTCGCCTGGCAGGATGCCGCTCAGGGGATCTTTGTGACGGTTCGTTTCGGAGAGGTTTCCGTCGAGCCAGCGGATCTCTCGATCCTCAAGGAGGAGCTTGAGGCCGCCTATCAGTCCTCGGTACCGAGCTTGACCTGGGTGGAGCGCAGTGTCGCGGCGGATGAGGAGCCCCCAAAGCTCGTCCATATCCTTTCAAGTGAATCCGCCTCTGGCACCACTATTTCATACACGATGTCGATGTCATTCGATGGTCGGTTACTCACCATCTCTATATCCGGTCCCGTCGATCGAGAAAAAGCGATCGAGAAGGTCGCAACGTCGCTTCGTCGCTCCTTGAGGCTGCAGTAGGGTATGGATGAGGAGCGAAGCTACAAGACCTCCTCCGGGATGACGGTCAAGGCGGTGTATGAACCATCCGACGTCAAAGCGAGCGGACCTGAGCTTCCCGGGCAGTATCCGTTTACTCGCGGCATTCACCCTGCGATGTATCGGGGGAAGGTGTGGACGATGCGGCAGTACGCTGGATTCGGATCGGCGGCCGAAACGAATGCTCGCTATCATTTCTTGCTCCGCCAAGGGATTACCGGATTAAGTGTCGCTTTCGATCTCCCGACTCAGATGGGGCGAGACACTGATCATCACCTCTCTCTTGGTGATGTAGGACGAGTGGGGGTCTCTATCTCGACCTTAGATGACATGGATCGGCTCTTCCAGGGGATTAGGCTTGAAGATGTGTCGATCTCCATGACCATTAACGCCACCGCGTCGACCTTGTTGGCCTTCCTTATCGTACTCGCTGAGCGTCGGGGTGTTCCCCTTGCCGCGCTCAGGGGTACAACACAGAACGATATCCTTAAAGAGTATATAGCTCGGGGCACCTATATCTATCCACCTCGTCCCGGGATGCGGCTCGTCACCGACATCTTCTCGTACTGCGCGAAGCACGTGCCGAAC
>JAULVA010000288.1:0-7192 GCA_032111275.1 Bdellovibrionota bacterium | reverse complement strand
TGGTATCAAACGCCTCTCTCAGCGCCCAGACCTTTTAAGACTCCCCGGTAGCTTCGCGGCGGGAGAACAGGAGGAATTAACTCGATCGCTGGAGCTGCACGGACTCGACCCTGAGGATAGCAATCGACTTATCGGTCGATATGGTAAGCGCCTAGGCGAGCACTACCTCGCCTACGCGGAAGGTTCGCGTGAGCAAATTATAGCTTTGGAAACGATGATAGCTCTCGACACGGAGCAAGTAGAGACCTTAGAGGACCTCATGCGTCGGCGCCTTGAGCTTGAATACACGGAGGACCACGGACTCAAGTTTCTACCCATCATCGAATCGGTGTTTAAACAACTTCGACCTGAGCTAGATTTTGCGGCCCAAAAAACCGCCTACCTAGAGAGAATGCGCCGAATCGAGGAGCTGTTACGAGGATAGTCATCGCATCGCGAGGAATCCTCGGAGAAGTCTCCGCACACAAGATTTTTTGAGGAATAATCGCTGACGTAGACGGCCACGTGTGACGTGAGACGAGAACCGTCAACGGCTATCGGTTTACGTTATACGGTAAACGTGGTCGTCCGCGTCAGCGATAATACTCTAACCATGAGGACCGCCATCGCCTCTAACGCCAATTCACCAGATTCCTCGAAATGACTAGGCTTATTCGAGGACTCCCTTGATTAATCAGAATTATTTCATACACTCTCCCCATGCGCATATCCGAACTTTCTCAAGCTCTTACCAATACCCCCGATGCCACCGTTCGATTTCGTCTTCCGAGTGGTGAATTGGCACCCGCGCACGCGCACGTGACGGAGGTCGCTCGAATCAGCAAAAGATTCATCGATTGTGGTGGAACGCTTCGAGAGGATTCGATGTGCCGCCTTCAGACCTGGGTGGCCGACGACTACCACCACCGATTGACCGCGGGGAAGCTCGCTAAAATTCTTGAAAAGGCTCGTCATGTCCTCGGCGATGAAGACCTTGAGGTCGATGTCGAGCACGATATGGGCTTCGTTACCCAATTTCCCCTTCAAACCGCTACTCTTGAGGGAACCGAGATGATACTCGCGCTTCAAGGAAGAAACACGGCGTGTCTGGCGCCTGAGCTGTGCTGTCCTACTCCTCCAGCTCAAGAAAATCTCGTGGGGCTGGGAAGAAAGAGGTAGAGCGTAGCATGGAACGAAGAAGAGTTCTCTTTGTATGCATCCACAATAGCGCTCGTAGTCAGATGGCCGAGGCTTGGCTTCGATACCTTGCGGGAGAGCGCTTTGAGGTTGAGAGCGCAGGACTTGAGCCGGGTAATCTCAATCCATTCGTCGTTCAAGCGATGGCGAAAGCCGGTATCGACATCTCCCACCACACCCCCAAAAGCGTTGAGCAGCTGCTCGCGGCGAACAAGCGTTTCGATTTCGTGATAGCGGTATGCGATAAAGAGGCCGCGGAGCGGTGCCCTCTCTTTCCAGGAGAGGGAGCGCGGCTGCACTGGAGCTTCTCCGATCCCTCAGCCGCCTCGGGCGACGAGGAGCGTAAACTCAGGGTTGCCATGGACGTGCGCGACGAGATTCGAGCCCGCATCGAAGGGTGGCTTAAGGAACTGTAGCGGCCTGGTCACAAAATCTGACGGTGCTCCTAGCCTCCTCACGGAGAGAACTGAGAGCGGTCCTCTATACTCGCGCCTCCGTCGACAAAGCGGATAGCTCAAGCCAATACGGTAAGTATACCATAGCCGGAGGTATCTCACGCACGGGGGCACGAAGCACTATGACACTCGCATCAGGAAGGGGAGCGGTGCGCGCCCCAAAAAACAAGTTTAGTCGCGCACTCGGCGTGGGGAGCACACTAATCTTCCCCTGTCTGTGGGCATCAGGAGCGTTCGGAGACGCGCTCTCGTGGCAGGTAACATCGGCGACGACCCTAACGCTCGCTGCCTTGTGCGTACTCGTACCGGCACAGCGACTCAGCGCCACCTTGAAGATCATGATGCTTGTGGCATCAACATCTATGGCTCTCTGTGGTGCCGATTTGTTGTTACGGGTCTTTGGCGAGCGCCTCGTATATTACCGGGCGCACTCTGAACTGGTACGGCGAGACGTTCACTATCCCGGGCTTTCTCACTATGTACCAAATGCGAGATCCGAGCGTCTAACATTTGGGGATCTCGCCGCGATGTCAGGGGATCCAAGACATCGAGCGTCTCGAAATGAAATATTTCAGACCGATGAACGAGGGTTTCGCAATTCACCCAACGCTCTAAGCTCTCCTGTTAAGCTGGTCATCGTCGGCGATTCCTTCGGCATGGGGCTCGGTTCCAGCCAGGATGAGACGTGGGCCTCCCTGCTTGAAAAAGAGGGGCGTCCCCTCTACAACCTCTCCATGCCAGCAACGTGCCCCATGCACGGAGCCGCGCGCCTCTCGCTTACGATAAAATCCCTTCATCTCTCTGAGGGAGCGACCATCGTAGTCCCTCTCTACATCGGCAACGACCTGGAGGAGTGCGCGGAGGCTGCGGAACAAAATATATCGGGGAGGCGAGTCTCAGGGTGGCGCTCGCTGCGTATCGCTCTCCAGGACTATCGGTCACGATCGCCCCTTAGACAACTCGGCATGCGTCTCATCTATCGATGGGTCTTCGCGGATCCGGTGGTATCGGTGAGCGAGCTACCCGACGGTAAACAGATGCTCTTCTATAAACCCCACACACAGGCCGCCAACCTTTCGGTAGCTACGGTGGAACAAGAACCAAATTTTCAAAGACTCACCTCCTCGCTCAAGAGCATTCATGCGTTAGCGAGCGAAAACCGCGCTTCCACACTGGTTGTCATCATTCCGACAAAAGAGGAGATCTATGGATGGATCCTTCGCGAAGAACCCCTTGAGAACGACCTGAGTCAATCGTCCGGGTTGGCGCGCGCCGTTCAGAGCTTTTGCGATAGCGAGAAGATACCCTGGATTGATCTTAGACCCGCCCTCGCCGAGGAGGCAAAAACCATTTGGGAAAAGGGAGAGCTGCTCTGGTGGACGGACGACTCGCACTGGAACTCTCAGGGGCACCAAACCGCCGCGCGACTCATCTCTCAAGCCCTTGAAACGAAATAAAGGATGTTTCCATACCTACCTAAATTTGTAGACTTGCCCCATATCTGAAGGTAGCCTTGAAAGACGCTCTCGTTCTGGGGGAACAATGACGACAAAGACCTGGATTTCAAACATTACAGCTCTCGCGGCCTGCGCATTCATCTCAGCGGATCTTGCCCACGCGGATCCCCGTCCATGTCGATTTGGGTTCAAAGGGGTGTATGTCACCTGGAGCAAGGGCTCATCCGCGACCGGTACCGGCACCTTTGATCCATCCTCTAACAGAGCAGCTGTTCTTCCCTCGTTTACGTGGGAGGTAACTGGAAAGCCTCGTTCAGTCTCTATCGGACGAGACGAGCCCTTTAGTGGGGGAAACTCCATGAAGGGTTTCTATGGGCAAGCGGACGACGCGAATAACCTGAACATCCGAATTGAGGGAAATAATACCCCTGCGCGTCAGCCGATTCCTCACAGCGCCATACTTACCCTCCGTTTCGACGCGAGCACACCGGCGTCGGGGTGGGGGTTCTCAGTAATAGACATGGATGTCGATCAGGTGCGCGTGAGCGCGACAGATAGAAACGGAGATCCCGTCTCAGGGAAAGACATCTCCGAATGGTTCATTCAAACCTTTGACGCCAATCCGAGCGTCGACGGGGTGAACATCCCATCTTGGGATCCAACGAACTCCGCCGTTATTGGCGCATCGAGTAAGTCGAAAACGCTCCGCTCGACGGTAGAGGGGAGCCTCGACGACACCGAGGCGGCAGCCGCGTGGTTTCAGCCCAACACATCCCTCAGTACCCTCTCCTTTGAGTACGAGTCGCTGCAAGAGGACGCGACGCCATCCTACCACGTCTTATTGGCGGCCTGCGAAACGAATTACCTCACCCCTACCCCTTCGCCAAACTTTACACCGCCAGCAGACACCGATGGCGATACCATTCCCGATTCCGTCGAAGGTGTAGATGACAACGACGACGACCAGCGTCCCAACTACCTCGATCGTGACAGCGATGGAGACTCCATTCCAGACGAGGTTGAAGGAAGTGGGGATCCTGATGGAGATGGCGTTCCAAACTTCGAGGATGGAGATTCCGACGGCGATAACGTGCCAGACCGAATTGAGGGAGATCCGGACGCTCCGGGGTCGGAGCCATCCCAAACGGATGATAACGGGGATGGAATTGATGACAGCGATAGTGGTCGCATCACTACGCTCTCAGATGAGGACGGTGACGGAACGCCTGATGTGTTTGACACCGACTCTGACAACGACAACGTGCCAGATGGTACTGAGGCTTTCGACCTTGATGGCGACGGCACCTCGGATATACCATCCTCAGGAGAAGACGAAAACGAGAATGGCGTAGATGACGCCTACGACGGCAAGACCTCAACTGACCAGATTAACAAGGAGTACATCGGTGAGAGAGAAGCTCCTCTCTGTAAGACCAAGAATCTTGCCACCAAAAAGAGAGAGGTACTGACCCGTCTATCAGCGCTCTCCGACCGCGTTCCGAACTTCGGTCGTCGAGCAATGCGGTGTGGCGGAGCGCCGGTACGAGGGCTGACGAGCAAAGCGACCGCGGCACGCCGCGCCTTTGAGCAGGAACTGAAAGCATCCTTCAATGATGAGGAATTGATATGCCCGAGGAAGGTATGTCCAACCGTCTCACGAACCACCTCAAGAGCTAACCTCAACGCCCTCGCGACCAAACTTTTCGGGTATGCGAGAAAATCCAAGCTCAACGCTATTAAGGTCTGCAAGCCACGTGAAAGCGGAGGGAAAGATCCCCGTCCACAGACGAAGGACTACCTTGCGGCTCTCAAAGAGTCGATAGCGAAGCTTCCAAGTAAGGTAAGCGAGTGTGAGGGCTAAACCGCTCGTTTCGTCCCACACGGTCGAGACGGGCAGAAACTATCTTGAGATTGTGCGCGATGACTGGCCGCTGTCTTGATAGCGGTCCTGTGACGAACTCTCTATAAGAGCCCGCATCCACCCCGGCGTATCCACTCAGGCGTGAACTGCGCGATGTTCGCTCGAACCGTGTCAGAGAAATAACCGGGAGTGACCGGATCGCAGAAGACGCGCGGATTGAGGTTATCGAGAATCTTCGGATCTACAAGAATGCCAGAGCCGGATAGGTACTCGCACACGACCTTTTTTACCCCCGAAAGGTCGACGGTTTGACCATCACTATCAATTGCTCGCGCCGCGACGATAACCTTTATGAGCGATTTATGACATGGGGTCTCCGACGTTTCCCGCACCGGAGCCTTGCCCTCGCGAGAAACATCGTACTCAAACGTTTTGCCGAAATCATTGGACGTGAGCACATGGACGTTCGTGTTGAGGCCAGCTTTCTGCAAGGCTCCGCGAATCCAGCTCTCAAACAGGGTCATGTCTCGCCGGGGAACACCACAATATTCCTGCGCGAGTCCTGGGGGGATGTAGCCCCCAAGCTTACACATCCCTCCATATTCGGTAATGTCCGCGAGCGTAAGAGTTACTAACGGCGCGTAAACATCCTCAATGCACAGTCCGCTTCCATTGTGCGCCGCGTCAAGAAGGTTAAGTGCGTCTTGTGAGAAGATCTCCTCGTATCGCCCGGTCAGCGCTTTGTCGCGAATATCCTCGTAAAATCTCTTCGAGGAGAGGTAGCCCGCCGGATACTCGTCTTTCGCTCGATCCCAGACACCGTTGTGAAAGATAACTTGTTCCACCAAACACCCTACCGGCAGGGTCGCCAGCTCAGCGCGGTAGAAACTGCGGCGTCGCGCGACATCGTCGTACGGTCGATCCCCCGACTGCTCGCTTATATTTAACTGGATACCATCGCCGCGCGCGCTGAGTGTTTGCTCGTGACGCTCTACATCGCTAATAGCTCGAGCGATCAACGAAGGATCAAATCCTGAGCGAAGATAATCGAGCTTCAGGTAAGAGCACCTATCGAGCTCATCCTCAAGCCGCTTCAGGGAAGCCAACCGGGCATCGCTCAGTTTCGACTTTAGATGCCCATAGTCGGTTACCCTCTTCGTCAAAGCGCGGCGATCATCCCGGGTCAAAATGGCCATCACATCGCCATAGTACTTACCAAGGGTCGTCCGCACCTCTGGATCCTTAGCGGCGGCGACAGCACCATGATATTCATGGAAATCGTTGGCCGGCCACCACGAGCTGAAATTCTTAGGCGCTCCTGGCATCGAGGCGAATACCCGGTCGAGCGCGTGAGAACCAAGTCGATGAGGATCGTGGAGCAAAAGCACGAGCTCAAGAACCTTCGTCTCATAAGGGGTTAGTCCGAGCCGAGCGCCTTGATTTAACGCATGCACGCTGTGGGCTGCGTGGATACAGTGATCAAATCGAGTGAGATCAACGTGATTAAATAGTCGGGAGTGCGCCACGGTTGAGTGCGGGACGTCACGTAGGTGCTGGAAAAACGGCGTGGCGATAAGCGCCCTCCCCTCGGACGACAGAGATTCGCCCAGCGTCGCTATCCACGAGTGGTATGCCTCTCGACTCTGACTAAGTCGCTCCACCTTATTCGCGGGAAGGTGGAAGTCTTTGAGGGAGATATCTCTGTGTTGAGCTCTGACTTCAGGGCCCTGATTTTGGGCCGCCTGATGTTGGGCCACTCTGTGTCGCGATGATGAATCATCGTGAGGATCTTTACCTGCGGTTACCTTGTCGTTCAGGCCTGACATCTTCCTATGGTGTCGGGTCAGATTGTACCGAACTCACCTCGCCTTTTCGGCGTGTAGAGCACTTGCTTCGCAGTTTTTCACAAACTAAGCGGAAACATTGTAGAGAAATCCCTCGCTCTGTTGAGAGGCCCAGTTGGCATCTCCCGAGCTGAGATGCGAGGTGTTGCCCAGGAACCCTCGATACTGCTGACGCAACCTTGAGCATATTCCGTGGATAGGAATTGCTGGCCTTGTTGTCATGGCCACCAATCCTTTGCCAACGACGAAATGCTAAGGTGTGCTTATGCCGTGGATGGCCTTGCAGCCATACCGACGCTGCCAGTTGTCAGCAGACACCCATGGACTGGCTGCAAGCCTGTCAATGCTATCCTCGGGTGTGTGCGTGGACAGGTGTTGGACACCGGTCTGTTCTTTAAG
>JAULVA010000287.1:0-11946 GCA_032111275.1 Bdellovibrionota bacterium | reverse complement strand
CCGCTACGGCTTCCAATGGGACAACCCCTCCTGCCGGAGGGGGCCAAGGATCCAATGACCAACGATCAAGTTGTCTTCCGGGCAAGGGCACGACCAATGAAGTCATTGCCGTTGCCGTCGTTGACATCGAAGACCCCCAAGCCATAAGCATCAAAGTCGCCAACGCAGACGCGGCCGCCAGAAGCATTCGGTTCTACGCAACGCAGATAGTTCCATCCAGCCAGCATACTTGGGTCACCGTTCACAAGGTCATTTAGCAGCACTGCGGTCATAAGCTCTACCGTTTTTACCTCTCGATACTCGGGGTAGTGAGTCTCGTGTACATTCTGCTGTGCCGCTATGTCCTTGCTCCGAAAATGCTTATCTGCTGGAACCTTCTTCGGGTCCGGATCGCTCTTAGGAATCAGCACCCACTCACTTTCAACTTGCTGCTGGGATGCCCACGGCTGTGCCTTCCATGAATCGAATCCCCCGTAGATCAGCTTATCCCCAGACCCCTCCCTCGTAACACACAGCTCATCAAGCTTTAGCGCCGTGTACGGCTCTCCGTTAACCGTCTTAGGTACAAGCACTACGAGGTGCGTGTCCTTAATCTTCTCTCCGGGGTGAAGCGGACACTCAGAGTTAAACAACTCCTCCGTAATGGTCGACGGAAGCGGCGGCTCCTCTCCCACATCGATCCCCTGGCTCTTCCACGCCTCCGCTCCTAGAAAGTTTTTGCCGAGAAGCTCGCGGGGGAGATGCTCGCAACGCCGCTCCATCTCCTCACAAAAATCTGTCGGGGTGACGGTCTTCAGCCACTCAAGCTCCCGCATAATCCGCTGCGTCTCAGGAGCGTTCTCAAGTCTATTAAACTCCTCGTCCGTTATTGTATTGACCCGCTCTAGGAGGTCATGCCCTTCAGCTTTTATCACGCTCCGGTACGACTCAAGGCGAGCTTCGGCGGAAAGGGTGCGATCAAGCCAGGGAGCGGTTTTTGATAGAGAAGGCGGCGCCAACGGATCGAGCGCACCTGTTTGCGGCGTCTGGCGTTGTTCTTTTGGATCGTTTTTAAGCATGGTGCGCTTCTTAGGGGGCGGGGGTCCAGTTTCTCTAATGGGTTATCGGCAGATGGGGGGGATCGACTTAACCCTTGGCGGGTGTAGGGGTAAGTGATTGGAATGGTTTGGGTTGGGTGTCGTTATCGTCACTCGCCGTATCTCCATTGCCGGGGATCGTATGACCGGAGGATGCGAGTCCCTTCGCGCCGCGTTCGCCTTGCGAGCAAGCTTCATGTGGCGATTCAAGCACGACGCGAGGAGTACATCCAAGAGCAACGCAGACTTGCGGAGTTGGCGGTTCGGCTGCGTGGGCGTCTTATCACGTTCTATGAGGGGCTCATCGTGGCGTATGCTCAAGTATCGCTGCGTATCCATCCGTAGGGTTAGCTGATGCGGCTCCGCGATCGGCGCGGGCACTGAGTGACCATGGCCGTCATGAGGGGAGCTTCTTATGAATCATCCCAAAGAGCCCCGTCATAATCTTGAGCTCCTTCGTTGAGAGGCGCCCACGCCGGGTAATATTGACCAAGAGCTCCTCGATGTGACCTGGGGAGTTCTCGTTGAGGAACCCCACCTGCTCAGCGGTCCGGATCACCATCTGCGTGAACTGCTCCAGTTGCCCACTCGTCGGCAGATCTTTGATATCGTCACCGATGGCTTCATGGGAGCGGCGCCTGAGGGCGTACAAGGCGAGAATTACCGACTGCGCCAGATTGTACGAGGGGTTCTCACTTGAGGAGGGTATGCGGATTAGATTTTGGCAGAGAGGGAAGTGCTCCCGACGAAGTCCTCGCTCCTCAGAGCCAAAGACAAGAGCGACCGTACGCTCCCCTCGCATCTCAAGCGTTCCGACCCACTCCTCAAGGATCCGCTGCGACATGCGATGACTACTGCTATCTGAGGCGAAGCCGACCACCTCATGGGCGTCTGAGACCGCTTCCGCGAGGGAATCATAGGTGCTCGTGGAATCAATCAAAGGCTCGCCCCAACACGCAACGCCCCTCGCCACTGTGCGGTCAAATGGCTCTGGTCTCACTAATCGCAACTCGCTAACTTCAAGGTTACTCATCGCTCGAGCGACGGCGCCGATGTTTCGCGGGTCCCTCGCTTCAACAAGGACCACCACAATCCTGAGAGGGTTCGATCCGAGCGCCAAGTCGCCGAGCGCTTTCGTTATTTTGCCATCATTCATAAGAACACCTTACCAGAAGGTATATCTCATTCCCCCAAGAAGGTCTTCCCAGGTAAGCGTATGCCGGTGATGCCTATTCCGAAAGCTGTGATTCGTGACGGAGTTGGAGTCCTGCTCCATGACTCGGATGGCCACGGTAGGGCCCGTGTCCTCGCGGGCCGTGCCATGTGCGTGTCACCCAAACCTTGATACCTCCACCGTCATACGGCTCGCCAGGAGTCGTGCCCTACCTTTGAAGGACCTAGCAATCAATTTTGTGGGGACATTGCGCTGCCGGACAGATGTTTGCCTTGATCCATGGAGTCGATGGTCTAAGATTCGCTCCCACATGGTTTACCAACCCCTTAAAACACGAACCGCGAGACTCAACGAACACGCTGAAGTGGTCAGCGCTCATTACCGACGCGCGCTCGCGAACGTGGAGTTTTATCCTGAGCCCGACAGCACGACACTTCGTGCCCAGATCGACACGGACTATGCAAACTTTACCAAGGCTGCTGACCTCGTTCGAGAGGGTTTATCCGTCAAGGAGATTCAAGACCGCGTGTGCGCCGAGGCGCGATCGTGGGTAAAGGGGAACATCCCCGCGGCGATTGCGCGTTACTCCTTCTATCAGATCTCCCAGGAGGAGTTGGACAAACGTTCTAAACTTAGTAGGCAACAGATCCGCGTCTGTAAGGCGCAGCTGGCTTCAGCGCTCGATACCATTGAAAAGCTCTCCAAACACGACGGTGATCCCCGCACGGCGACCATTCAGAGGGTACACGAAGAGTTCGCTTCGTTCGAACGAGCTTTCACGGTGTATGAGCGGGGTTTTTCGTTCGTCGAGATCAAATCCCTTAGCGGGGAAAGCATCCAGTCTCGAGTAGAGGACAAAACTATCCCTGAAACGATCGCCAAGTTCGCCGGGTATAGGTTGTCTCAGGAGGAGACGAAGGTCCGTGCCGAGAAGATCCTCAAGCTGGAGGCGGCGGCTGTAAAAGCTCACCAAGAAGCCACAGCGCGCCAAAAGGAACGCGATGCCGAAAGCCTCCCGAAGCACCTAAAGGTATGGCACAAAGAGCTTCGCCAATTAAAGTTGGCCTTCGATCTCTACGCGAAAGGCCTATCATTGAGCTCCATCGATGAGCTCACAGGCCTCAACGCAAGCAGCTGGATCACCGACGGCACGATCCCCGTGAAGCTGGCCTATGCGCGCCGAGAGTGGATAGACCGGGATTTCGTTATACCTGCGCAGTTGAACGCGGATGTAGCCTACATCGTGGGAGCGGTGTGCGGGAGCTCCCGGGTCTTTTCACGTGACAAAGGTATCTCGTTTCGTAGCTCTGCCCTTGAGAAGGTTGCCGATGTACGGGACCGTTTTCAGCGAGCCTTTTCGGCCTCGTTAGTTGAGCCTTCACCTGATGGAGACGGGTATATTCTACGAATGGGTCGCTCGGCACTCGTGCAGGGACTCTTCGATCGGTTGGGAATCGTCGATGGAGCCTCTGATTTCGCGCCTCCTTTTGAGATAATCAAATACGCGGACACCTGCCGGTCTTTTGTTCACGGCTTCTTGGCGTTTTCTAAGCCCTTGGTCGATGTTGATCGCCATATCTTCCAAGTCGCGCGTGGTGCTCAGCCAACGCTTCTCAAGGTAGTGGCCGCTGGGCTCTATCTGGAGAAGATCTATCCGATCGTTCGAGAGAACGAAGGGTCAGTTTCGCTTAGTATCTCCGCTGAACGCGAGTTTCGCGCCTTATGTGAGTTGGCTCCTGAGTTATTGAGCGAGGACGACAGAAATAAAATGGCGCAGCGACCTATCGCGCAAGAGGATCCCATCGGATCCTACAACGCCTACAGGAAGATCTCAGAGGTGCTCCAGGGTGCGTATCCGAAGGGGGTCAAGTTAAACTTCGAGGTCGTCCTGCGGCGTGCCCAGATTCAGTGTGAAATCACCAGGGACGTTACAGCGCGGCTCGCCTATTGGCGCAACGGTCGCAAGCCGTATGTGGCCCAGCGGGCTGAGGCATTAGAGCAGATGCTGGGGAACCTGTACCCTGAGTCGAAAGCGTAACGGACCTCACTGACACCCGTTTTATCAAGCTCTAGCCTCTCCCTCCGGAGTAGGGCATCATACCGGCCGAACCTGAAAACGGATAACTCTATGACCACTCGCGCACAACTCTCGTGGCCCCTCCTTGGCAAGATCTCGCAAAAGGAATTTCTCGCTCGATACTGGCAGAAGAAGCCGCTCTTGATGAAGCGCGCGATCCACCCCTTCCCTGAGATCATCTCCCCCGAGGAGCTCGCCGGAATGACCCTTGAGAAGGAGGTCGAGTCGCGCCTTATCATTCAGGGCCCAGGTAAGAACGATTGGCAGCTTAAGCGAGGGCCCTTCAAGGCCTCGACCTTCGAAAAGCTCCCGAAGAAGAAATGGACCTTCCTAGTTAACGGCGTCGATCGATTCGTACCGGCTGTTCACGCTTTTCTTGACGAGTTCTCCTTCATTCCGTTCTGGCGAATGGACGACATCATGATTAGCTACGCCGTCGATCAGGGAAACGTGGGCGCCCACGTCGATAATTTCGACGTGTTTCTCGTTCAGGGCGCCGGAAAGCGGGAGTGGATGATCGAGGATAAGCCGGTCATGCAGGATGACTTTATTCCAGATCTCCCCGTTCGATTGCTCAGAAAGTTTAAGCCAACCCACCGTTGGATACTTGAACCGGGTGATATCTTGTATCTCCCCCCTCGCTTTCCTCATCACGGCGTGGCGCAGGGAGACCGATGCATGACGATCTCGGTTGGATGTCGCGCACCTTCCGTGAACGAGATAATCAACGGTGTTGTTACGAACGCGCTCATCCAGAGTGACGAGGCGGCTCGCTACACCGATCCCGATCTTAAACCTCAAGCTCCTGGCGAGATCTCCAAGGACGCAGTCGCTAAACTGAAGAAAACCCTCGAGCAGGCGCTCCTTTCAGATGAGTTCTTAAGTGAGTGGCTCGGTCGCCACGTTACGGATCCCTACTCCGATGTGGACCTGAAGGCGCACGCTGAGAAGATAACTCCCGGAAAGGTAGCATCAACAGTCAAAGGCGCGCTCGCGCTTGTACGAACCGAGGGCTCTCGCCTCGCCTATGTGAAGGGCAAAAAGGGGGAGATCGCCTTCTATGTAAACGGAGATCGAGAGAACCTCTCCGGAAAGGCGGCGCTCCTTGCTCAGGAGCTGGCGAACCACATCGTTGTACCGAGTGAGATCATTATGCCCTTCCTTGGGGATAAGAAGTGCCAAGGACTTCTCGCGTCACTCCTCTCAGCTGGGGCGTTGGTGGTTGAGAGCTAGGCGGGGAAGGCCCGCTAGCTTTTTTCAAGCCTTACGCCTAAGCCGCCTTCCCTTCTGGATCAAAGACTATTCTCAACCCGACGGCTTTCAGTATGCTATGTAGGGTGGAAAGGCGTGGATTGCCGCTCTTAGAGAGGGCTCGATAGACCGCTTGGCGGGTGATACCAGACTTCTTGGATAATTTCGAAAAGTTTGTCTCGCGCGCCTCAAGGACATTCCTCACCGCGATGAGAAAAGCCTCTTGGGACTCCGTCTCAAGCACATCCGCTAGGTATTCAGCGGCATACTCCGGGTCCTTCAGCCTTTTAAGGAGGGCTGTTTTGTAATCTTTAGTCTTCATTGAATATTCTCCAGAGCTCTTTTGCCTTTGCGATGTCTCTCTTCTGCGAAGTTTTGTCACCTCCGCCTATGAGGACAACTATCTCGTTACCCTTTAGCCCATAGTAGACCCGCAAGCCTGGCCCTTTCATGATGCGCAACTCATATACGCCGGCTCCAGGGGGCTTGTGATCTCCAAAGTTGCCAACAGCCAAACGGGTTATCCGCGCGTCCACCGCTCGTCCACCGCTCGTTGTAACGCCATCTCGAGCTTATGGTGCCATGAATCGAACGGAACTCGCCCGGAGTCGAGTCGCACCATGACAATTTTCCGCTCTTTGATATTCTTGGTCATACTGAAAACTATAGGTTACAGTAGGGCAATGAAAGTTTTTGGGCTACCGGTCAGAAGAAACGAGGTTGCGCCCGCAAGCTCTTGGTTTGACTCAAATGACTATTAGCGCAATCCGGACGACCTAAACGTTAGGTGCCAAATAAGTTCATAGCAGGCCGGCCTATTCGCCCGCGTCATCCTGACGTTAATCGTAAAATGGCCTTAGATGTTTCTTCTGGATGACGAGGAAGCGGAGATTAAAGGGAGCGTCCCTTCTAGGCAGGGAGCGCGCGTTGGTTACCGCGTTACCTTACGCCATCATCGCCCGAAGCTGCTGAACAACTCGAAGAACCCCGTCGGTGGCTCGCGCCTCAACGACGTGAAAGCTCTCATCGGCTAAGCCTGATGGCATCGGATCAACGAGGAACTTAGGAATATCGAAGGGTACATAATCTATCAGCGTAGCGGCTGGATAGACCTCAAGCGAGGTGCCCACGACGATCAGGATATCGGCTTTCTTCGCCGTCGCTATGGCGGTGTCCATCATCGGCACGGATTCCCCGAACCACACGACGTGAGGTCGCATCTGCGTGCCATCATCAGCCCTCTGCCCCATCACGATATCATCGGCACAGGGATAGAGTTTTGCGGAGTCATGACAACCACGGGACTTTACGATCTCACCGTGCAGGTGAATGACATCGGTACTTCCCGCTCGCTCATGCAGATCGTCGATATTCTGCGTGATAATGGTGACCTTGAATATATCCTCAAGCTCGTGAAGCGCTTTGTGCGCGGCGTTTGGTTTAACGGCGAGAACGCTTTTTCGACGTTCGTTGTAAAATTTGAGAACTCGCGCTGGATCGCGCTTCCATCCATCGGGGGTCGCCACAAGAGAAACGGGCTCACCCTCCCACAGACCACCAGGGCCGCGAAAGGTATTGAGCCCGCTCTCCGCGCTTATGCCAGCACCCGAGAACACTACGACGTGTCTATCTCGCACTTAGTAGTCTCCTCGACGCTGAAAATCTCGTGCGTTAGGCAAGGGTAACATCCTTACAGAGGTACACGTCTTGAATAGCGTTGAGGATGGCGACGCCGTCCTTCATCGACTTCTGGATCGCCTTACGTCCTGAGATAAGTCCCATACCGCCTGCGCGCTTGTTGATGACCGCTGTCTTTACAGCGTCAGCGAGATCGTTTGAACCCGATCCTCCGCCGGAGCTGATGAGACCGATGCGGCCCATGTAGCAGTTGGCTACCTGGTACCGAGCGAGGTCGATTGCGTGATCGCTTGCGAGGTGTGTGTACATACGCTCATCGAGCTTACCATACGACGAACCACCTGTGTTAAGCGCCTTGAAGCCACCGTTACTCTCAGGAAGCTTCTGCTTGATGATGTCGGCATTGATGGTGACACCGAGGTGATTTGCTTGTCCGGTAAGATCTGCTGAGGTCTCGTGGTTCACACCAGCGACCTTGAACGCCGAGTTACGGACGTAGCACCAGAGGATCGTAGCCATTCCAAGGGAGTGAGCCTCAGAGAACGCCGCTGATACCTCTTGAATCTGACGAGATGACTGATCTGAACCGAAATAGATAGTCGCCCCGATAGCCGCGCACCCTTGGTTCCAGGCGTCACGAACCTTGGCGAACATGATCTCGTCGCTCTTGTTTGGGTAGGTGAGCAACTCGTTGTGGTTGATCTTCATGATAAGTGGGATCTTGTGCGCGTACTTACGAGCGATAAGGCCCAAGCCACCGAAGGTTGTAGCGACAGCGTTACATCCACCCTCGATCGCGAGCTTTACGATGTTCTCAGGGTTGAAGTACTCAGTGTTCTTGGCGAACGAAGCGCCCGCGGAGTGCTCGATACCTTGATCGACCGGAAGGATCGAGAGGTATCCGGTGCCTTTCAAGCGCCCTGTGTCGTACATCAACTGAAGGGAGCGAAGGGTCTGAACGTTACGATCGGTATTCATGAATACACGATCAACGTAGGTAGGAGATGGAGCCTCAAGGTCACCCGCTGGAATGGTTGTGCACTTGTGCTCGAGGAGGCTCTTCGCTTCAGAGCCGAGAAGTTCTGCGATTTGGCTGTAATTCATAAATTTCTCCCTAAAAAGACGAGGCAAAAACCCGCTATCGCGTGCTTTTGCCAAGTAGCGGTGCTGCCTCACCGCTTTTTTCTCCCGTCTTTGCGACCATAATAGGCTTTAGATCTTAGCAACATAACGCTCATGCGTTCCCTTGTTCCTCAAGGATGGATGAACTATAGGGGGATGAGCGGGGAGGATCAAGAGCGAGAGGGAGCTAACTCAGCTACCTGGCAAAAGCACGCGATAGCGGGGTTTTGCCTCTTATGCCTACGTGTCGTTCAGAAGTTTGAGAGCCAACTCTGGCTGCAAGTTAGAATTCGCGAGAATGGCGGTGCCAGCCTGTTGCAGGACATTTAATCGAGCCATCTCGGCGGCCTCTTGAGCGACATCGATATCGGTGATGGCGCTCTCCGCTGATTGAAAGCTCTCTCGCGCGGTCGCAAGCTGTCGAATCGTCGTCTCGAGGCGGCTCTGCGCAGCGCCAAGCACGCCCCTACTTTTCGTGACGGAGGAGATCGCGCCCTGAATCGCGTCAAGCGCGATCACGGCGGCCGATCGGGACTCAAGCTCGGTGAGCCCTTGAATAGAGAATGTTGGAACAGAGGATCCCAAGGGCGCTAACCCGATTGCGGAGAGGGTCGCTTGGATCCCCGAATAGGTGATTCCAGAGAGGGAGGATCCATCAAAGCCAACCTGGAAGGTGAGAGCTTGAGAGCTGCTAATCAGCTGCATACCGTTAAATTCGGTGGTATGCGCGATACGCTCGATCTCCTGCGTCAGCGCCGTGAACTCGTTCTGAAGCGCTGAGCGCTGGTCGTTGCTGCTGACCCCGTTCGCGGATTGCTGCGCGAGCTCCGCGAGGCGGATGAGGACATCGTTAATTTGTCCGACGGCTTGGTCCGCTATACTGATGATGGAGATTCCATCGTTCGCGTTACGGGTATTAACGCTCGCTACGCGGGCGTCCGAGCGTAACCTCATAGCAACGGCGAGGCCGGCTGCATCGTCCTTCGAGCGACTCACTCGTAAACCACTTGAGAGTCTCTCGTAAGCCTGATTCAGCCGGCCCGTCGTGATGTCGATCTGCCTTTGGGTTCTGAGTGACGCTATGTTAAGCCCCGAACCAAAACCCATGGCCTATCTACCTTTGTATTATCGACCTAACAACTGGAGCGCTAACTGTGGAACCTGGTTAGCCTGAGCGAGGATCGCCGCACCAGCCTGTTGCAGGATGTTGAGTCGTGTCAACTCAGCAGCCTCAGTAGCTACGTCAACGTCTCGGATTCGGCTCTCAGCGGCCTTGAAGTTCTCACGAGCAACCTGGAGGTTGTTGATGGTCACCTCAAGCCGACTTTCGAGAGCTCCAAGTTTACCTCGCTGCTGGTTCACCGAGGTGATAGCGAGCTGGATGGCGTCAAGCGCGGAGCGAGCCGCTATCTGGGACTGAACCTCATCACCAGCTTGGGCAAGAACCGAGAAGTTTGGAGCCGAGACTCCAGTGTCCGCAAGTCCCATTCCCGCGAGTCGCACGTCTACCGCGCCGTACGTCAACTGCGACGTCGAACCACCGTCGAAGCCGATCTGGAAGGTCAGGTCGTTTCCTCCTTTGATCAGGTTAAGACCGTTGAACTTCGTAGTGACCGCGATACGCTCAATTTCCGACGCTAGAGCCGAAAACTCGTTCTGAATAGCTGAACGCTGCGTGTTGTCGATCACGCCGTTCGCGCTCTGCTCAGCGAGCTCAGCCATACGGTTAAGTACAGATGTTACCTGCCCGACGGCTTGGTCAGCGATGGTAATAACGGAGATACCGTCATTAGCGTTTCGCATGGCCACAGTAGCCGTCGCGGAGTTCGCTCGGAGGTTTTCGGCGATCGCCAAACCTGCGGCGTCATCACTTGCGCGGTTAATTCTGAGACCGCTGCTCAATCGTTGGTACGACGTAGTCAAACGATTGGATGTGGCCTCCAAGTTGCGTTGTGCCGATAAGGCCGGTAGGTTGGTTCGTATATTAATCGCCATTGCTTATTCTCCTTGGCAGGATCACCCACACTAATGCGGAATAATCTGTTATTCTCCCTTAGACATTCGATCTCAGTTTTCAAAATACGCTTCGGCAAGCTTTGCCGTTGCGCACGTTCTTCCCCAACATGAGCAAGAGGCTTGCCAACTGGGCTGACCTGCCTCTTTCCGAGGAATAGCTTCCTCGTTTCCTTATGTTTTTTGGGAAGCACGTCCCCCTTTAACCGGGCCCACTAAGGCTGAGTCCTTAGTGCAAACCGGCTAAAAAAGCCTCTTTCCTCCCACCACTCGGGCAACATATTCACGGGTAGAGCGAGGAAGAAATGGGGCGACGTTGTCGTAGTGGGCAGGATCTTTCCCTGCTTGCTCGCTGCGGTGCTGCGCGGCGGCGACGCGTCCTTCACCGGCGTTGAACGCGGCAACAGCTAGTTGCTCCAGCGATCGCTCATCCGCGGCAGACTTTGTTGTTCGCGAGTTGGGCAGATCGGTTGGAGTACGGAAGATATCGTGAAGGTATCGAAGGTACGATGTGCCGAGCTGTATATTAAGGTCAGGGTCAAAGGGGTCATAGTCCTGTGCCCCGGTCTCGGAACGGGACAGCAAGGTCTTCCCGGTCGTATCCAATAACTGAAAGAGCCCCTTCGAGTAGTGGCCATCCTTACTTACCGCCCGCACATTAAAGCCAGACTCAGCTTTAACGACCGACATAGCCAACGTTGGATCGAGTCCTATCTTTTGGCTCGCCAACGAGAGGCGGGTGAGGATCTCCTTCTGTCCAAGCTGCGGCGGCAATATAGTAGGAGTAGTTTGAACCGCCTGTGAGGCCTTAGCTAAGTCCATCTGAGGTCGCGCCTGCGCACTCAAGGCGGCAAAATCTGCTCCTAGCGAGTTGGGCGATGATTGAGGGAGTACACTTTGAAGGGCGGTCGGCTGAGATGACTGGAGAGAGGACATCATCTTCGTAGGCTCAAGGGTCACCCGCCGAGCCTCCAAAAGTGTCGGAGTTTTGACACTCATGCCCCCATTTTCCGACGGTATCGCCGGTATCTCCTGGGGACTCATAAGGTCGAGCTCCGGCATCATCATGCCAGGGTTGTTGAAGCGGTAACTTCCCCTGACCTCCTCCATCGGAGTCTTGTGCATCCCGGGGGTAGCGGTGTTGGTCACGATGCTATCGGTTTTCTTGGTGGAATCAGTAGGTTGGGATAATAGGGAACCGAGGCTCTTCTCAAAGCCAGCGCCCTCGGACTTATCCTGAGGCTTAAGAGACGCCTTAAGGAGTTGCTGAACGTCCTTGTATGTAGAGCCAAAGTTAATCTTCATGAGCGGGTATCCTTTCCCTTGCTCATGGGTAATGCAGCCTTTGTGCCAAGTTGGGGGGGCGTGGTCCGGAGGGCCCGTCTCCCGACGGGCCGGGTATGTTCCCAACAATCAAATTGGATCGCGGCCCCAGGTGCACATTGAAAATGCGGCCGCCATTCCGGCCCGTCAGGAGACGGGCCCTCCGGATGCGCGATGACATCCGGCACCATCGCAAACCATATACGTTTGGGTGAGAGCCCGTCGTTTTGGATTCAAGATTAGGTTCACCCGGAGGGCCCGTCTCCCGACGG
>JAULVA010000286.1:3534-7190 GCA_032111275.1 Bdellovibrionota bacterium | reverse complement strand
TCGCCTGCCTTCTTGCCGTGTGCTGCTGCCGCCGCGCTGCCGCCACCTGCTGGTGAGAGAAGTGGCTGGCCCGGCAGGCACCCCTCTGCAGGCGGCAGCCACCCCTTCTTTGCTCACCTGGGCTTCTAACCTGTCTTCCCCTCTCCCCCGTCTCTCGAAGCGCGACATCGCCCGCCACGAGACGTTCGAGAATGGGGAGCACGCTCTGCCCCACTCCGACCTCGATGACCGCCTCGGGTTCTCGCATATCGCTCAGGACATCCTGAATAACGGAGGTGTACGGACCAACAACGACGGGAACCCCATACATCGCTGGTTCAAGAGGATTATGGCCACCGATATCAACGAGCGTTCCACCGATAAACGCTAGGTGAGCTGTCGAGTACGCCTCCTCCAACTTACCCATAACGTCGAGCACCAGAATGTCGGGGGAATGTCCTCTCTCCGCATCCGACCATCTCGCCCAGGAGAGGTTGGTAGTCCGCACCTTACTTACAAAGTAGTCCACCTTCTCCATGTGTCGCGGCGCAAGGACCATCTTAACATCCCTTCCAACTGCGCGAATCGCCTGTAACGCCTCAAGCCATCCTTCCTCTTCCCCAGGCCGAAGGCTTCCAAGTACAACGACTTTCGTCTCATCGGAGGTAGCGGGGAAAAAAGCGCGACGAAGATCGGTTCTCTCGACATCACTCGTTACCTTAGGCGCAATGTCATATTTCGTGTGCCCCGTAATGTGAACGGCATCTCGACGTACACCGAGATCAACGTACCGTTCCGCCTGAGACTGAGAGGCGACACACACACTCGATACCCGAGAGAGCAACGGAGCGAAAAGCCCGCGCAGCATCTGGTAACGCCTTAAGGTGTAGTCGGAGATCCGACCGTTGACGATGTGACAGGGGATCCCATTCACCAGAAGCTCTCGTAGCAAAACGGGCCACAGCTCCGTTTCCGCTAGTACAAACCGTTCGGTCCGCACCGACCGGAGCGCCCGACGAACACACCATGGAACATCGATCGGAAGGAGTTTCTTAACACTCACCGCGTTACCGGCTCTATCAAGTCCTGTCGGTGATGTTGAGGTAAGAAGAATTCCCGCGTTGGGATCTCGATGACAAACCTCAGATACGAGCGGAAGGAGCCCATGCACTTCTCCGACCGACGCGCCGTGCATCCACCAGGGGGTAGAAGGCAGCGCTCCCCACCCTCCGAAACGCTCGCCGTACCGTCTCCGTCCTCGAGCGTTGCACGCGAGACCAACCGCTACCAAAGGAGCGATCGCTGTACCGGCGAAACCGTATGCCCTACTTAGAATCCCAGTAGGTATCTGCTTGCTCTGTGATTCCATGTAACGCTTCCTGAATTTTGACGCGCGCGCTTTCGCCATCCTCGGTGGGTGAGATTGAGATAGGGGACGCCAATACAACGACACCTTGAGAAAAAGGCCTCGGAACGATCATTCCATCCCATGAGGGGATAACCCATCGTTCCTTGACTGAATAGGTGACTGGTTGAACCGTGACACCCGCTTGTTGAGCTAAGGTCACCACCCCTTTTTTACACACAGAGCGGGGCCCCTTGGGACCATCTGGAGTAATACCGATACTCGCCCCCTCCTCGAGACGGCGCATCAGTTCAAGGGTTGCCGCTACCCCCCTCCGTGAGGACGAACCGGCGACAGATTGGATACCGAGCAACTTAATCGCGAAGGCGATCAGTCTCCCATCGCCGTGTTGGCTGATAAGTATGTAGAGGGGACGATTCTCTCGTTGCCGGTACCACCGAGGGAGCATCAACATTCGGCCATGCCAAAAGGCGAAGATGTTTTGGCGTTCAACAGAAACCCCCGTGGGCATGACACACTCCCACCGAATCGTCGCGTAGAGCAGACGTATCAATCCCGCGGCGAGTGAGCCGAAGATGTAGATCTGCATCGTTTTAAGGAACCCGATTCGCGCCATCGGCAACAGTCTACCTGGGCACGGGACAGCCCGTCAAAACTTACCTTCTGCAAGTTGAACAGGTAGTTACCGCGTGGGTGCGCAGCGCTACGCCAGCCGGCACACGGATGGTAGAGACGTACACGGCACTCGCGCGAGGAGCGAGCTTTTTGGGTCCCCGCAGAGGAAAAGCCAACCCCGCAGCGGCTGGAAGAGAGACGACTATGTCCTTGGCGGTCACATCGCCGACATTCGCCACCTGAACCGAAACATAACGAACCTCGCGCTGGGCGCTTCGTCCACTCACAAGGTACGATGGCACACCAGCTCTCAGGGTTGTCACCTCACGGGCCCTCTTCGGTTCAGGAGGGGGCGCCTTTCTCCTTCCGGCATGGGCCTCGGGGGTCGAACAGAGAACACTCGAACAGAGAACGATGGTGGCGAGAGCGAGATGAAGGCGCGGCATGCGCACCTATCGAGACCCCGGTCCGAAAGTTGCTTTGCGAAAGTTGCTTCGCGAACGTTACTGGGCCTATGCCACGGAGCTCGCGACCGGGGTTTCTTCACTCTCACGGAACTGAAGCGCATGAAGACGCGAGAACTCTCCACCCATCTCTAAGAGCTGAGCGTGGGTTCCCTGCTCAACGATGCGCCCCTTGCTCATGACGACGATAAAGTCCGCGTCCTGAACCGTAGAGAGCCTGTGCGCAATAACAACGGTAGTGCGCCCTTGCTCTAAAGCCTGTATGGCCGATTGAACCTCTCGCTCCGCTCGATTGTCGAGAGACGCGGTTGCCTCGTCCAAGATCAGAATCGGCGCGTTCTTGAGAATCGCTCGGGCGATAGCTAAACGTTGGCGCTCTCCACCGGATAAGGTCATTCCCCCTTCTCCAACGAGGCTTTCGAACCCAGAGGGAAGCTGCGTAATAAAGTCGTAGGCGAACGCGGCCTTCGCAGCGGCCTCTACCTCCGAACGGGTCGCGAAGGGATTGCCGTAGGCGATATTGTTGAAGATTGTGTCGTTAAAGAGAAAGGTATGCTGCCCCACCATCGCCATTCGACCGCGGAGCGCGTTAAGGGAGAGTGATCGCAGATCTATTCCACCAAGAAGAACGCAACCTTTGGACGGATCGATGAACCGTGGAATGAGGTCCACCATCGTGCTCTTTCCAGCACCCGAGAACCCCACGAGCGCGACCTTCTTTCCCTCAGGAATAAGAAGCGAGATCCCCTCGAGCGCGAGGCTCATCTCATCCCCCCCGTTTCGGGCCGGGTACTCATACGAGACGTTCTTGAACTCGATGTCGTACCGGGATGGAAGTGGCTGACATACGCTCGGTTCAGTGACGGAGGGCTTCGTATCCAAGATCTCAAAGATGCGCTGGGCGCCCGCGATCCCTTGCTGAATGGTCGCGTTAACTCGGGTCAGTTTTTTGAAAGGTTCGTACATCAAGAACACCGATACCAGGAACGCCATGAACTCACCGGAGGAACGCACACCGGAGATCACGGTATATCCTCCGTACATTAACACTCCCGATATCGCCAGGCTCGCGAGAACTTCGTTAATCGGCCCAGCCGCCGCGCGCATCCGCTCCGACTTAATGAACGTTCGAGTCAGCTCGTGATTCCCCTTCTCGAACCGCTCCTGCTCATAGTTTTCGCGGCAGAATATCTTTACAACTCTGTGCCCCTGCATACTCTCTTGAAAGAGCG
>JAULVA010000286.1:2836-3524 GCA_032111275.1 Bdellovibrionota bacterium | reverse complement strand
TCCTGGCCCCGTTTCGACAAACGACGAATCTTCTTTCCGATCTTCGCTATCGGAACCCCCGCCATCGGGAAGAAGATAACAGCGATCGCGGAGAGCGTTGGATCCAGATAAAAACAGGATCCCATCAACGCTGTGAGACGGATAAAATCCCTAATGATAGTGGCCGAGGAATCAGTAAGGAGTGTTCGAATCAGAAGCACATCACTTGTGACTCGAGAGAGGAGCTCTCCGGTGGAATGGCGCACGAAAAAGTCTGGAGAAAGGGAGAGTACGTGTCGATTGACATCGTTTCGGATGTCCTCGGTCACTCGATGCCCTACTCGGGCCATAAGAAACTGTTGTCCGAAGTCACTCGCCGCCCGGATGATGGCGAAGCCCATGATGACGCCAGGAAGAACCCAAAGGAGCTTTTCATCGCGATTAGTGAAAACCCCATCAAGGATGTACTTGACGAGGAACGGAACAACACCATCAGTGGCTCCGAAGATAACCATGCACGCGAGCGCGCTGACGAACCCAGCCTTATGAGCTTTTAAATACTGTAGAACTCGACCGTACATTACGCGTTTTCAGCTCCTTGTCGCTCGTTCACGCGAGCGTCATTTTCTCGTTGGGTGACCGACGTAATAACGTACGCCAAACGCTCAGCCGCGGTTCCCTCTCGTGTCATACCAGCCGGAATATCGAA
>JAULVA010000286.1:717-2745 GCA_032111275.1 Bdellovibrionota bacterium | reverse complement strand
GGTAAGCATCGCTCTAACCTCGGCGAGCCCCGCGAGCGACCTCTCTCGCTCTACGCCATCATCAAAGATCTGAATGACAGCCCGTTCCAGGGCATCCTCGTCGATCCGAACACCGAACACCTCGCGAACGGTTCCCGAACGCATGATATTCACCGGTGAGTATTCCTTAAGCCGTACCAGCGCCGAGGTTATCACCTTGCTCACCCACGAACCACTGTACACCGAAACAAACGGAAGCCCAGCGACCGCGCCCTCGAGGTTACAGGTCCCAGATTTCAAGATACCCGCGCGCGCGTGTCGCATCTCCTCTAGAGCGTCGCCATGCGTCCACGAGAGAGACTCGACCGTATCCCCGGAAACGTTCGCCCGCACTAAAGCACCGAGCGTATCTGTACTCATATTAGGCGCCGCGATGATTCGCCCCCGCAGTGTTGGACGATTACGGCGAATTCGCTCAAATACGCGAAGCATCGGAGGCAAGATAAGCTCAACCTCAAACTTCCGACTACCCGGCAACATGAGCAGCGTATTGCTTCGGTCGACAGATTCACTCGTTACTTTATCCCCTAAGGGATTACCCACGTACGTAACGTGCGGGTAGCCGCGGTCCGCATAAAACTTTTTCTCGAAGGGGAATATCACGGCGACCTGCGTGACGTATCTCTTGATCAATTCAACACGACCTGGGCGCCACGCCCACGCCTTAGGAGGAATAAAGTAAACGACCTTGCACCCCGCGCGGTGCGCGACCTTCGCCAGCCGCATATTGAAGTCCGGATAATCGGTCAGCACCACGACGTCAGGCTTCCACTCTCGTATGAGTTTTGACATCGTCCGAAGAGAGGAGATAATTTTGGTAAGGGATTTGAAGATCTCAGCGAATCCCATCGTAGCGCCACTTCGATAGCAATCGACAAGGAGCTCTGCGCCAGCCTGTTCACACTCCCTTCCCCCCATACCCCGAACCTGACAGTCAGGATACGACTCCTTAAGGGTAGCCACCGCTTTTGAAAGGTGACGATCCCCCGATACTTCCCCTGCGCTGATAACGATTCGTAATGACATGTAGATTGCTTGTACGATGAGGCACGTGGCTTCTACCTTATATGAGTCCACTCGTATAGGCACGAGGGATAGATACTTGTAATTATGTCACTTTCTCGCTTGGCTCACCGTACAAAAGCGGTCATGCTCACCCTCAACGATCACGTAGTACGAGCCAGCGATGCGAAACCACACCATCTCCCCCCTTCAAGGAACCGCCGCTGGCCTCCTCGCATGCGCCATCTGGAGCCCCGCGATACTCGCTATGAATGTCATCGGCGCGGCGTTCGGACCACTCAGGGCGGTTGGTCTTGAGCTCGGCATGGCGGGAATCGTCCTCTTCCTCAGCTCGTGGATTCGGGGGGACCTCCGAGGAATCCTCCTCCACTCGTACCGGTGTCACGTGGTATGCGGTAGCTTTTGGATCCTTAATTTCACCCTTTCCTGGCTTGCAGTGTCCTTCGTGCACTCCAGCGGCGAACTCCTCGTCACTGGACTCCTCAACTATCTTTGGCCTTCCCTGACCCTCCTCTTGGCGCTCCCCATCCTTGGCAAGAGAGCGGCATGGCCGCTGATTCCGGGATTAGTCGCCGTGTTCATCGGACTTCTCTGTGCCAAGGTAGCCACAGCTCCCAGCGGGGAGCTGCGGGATGCCATTACTCACCTCAATCCATGGGCCTACTCGTTGGCGGTGCTCGACGCGCTCGCATGGGCTCTTTACAGCAATTACTCGCGAAAGCTATCGCACCCCAAGGGAGCCTCAGCGGTGCCCGCGTACATGCTCGTCGGGGGAATACTTCTTCTGATTATAAGCGCGAGGATAGAGGTGCCCTCCTCGCCACTCGTATCTCAATGGGTACTCCTTATTGGTTGGTCACTGGGAAGCGCCCTCGCCTACCTCTTCTGGGACGTCGGTATGCGGTTCGGTAATGTCGTTACCATCTCGACGACGTCGATGTTTATTCCCCTCCTTTCCACTATTAT
>JAULVA010000286.1:299-698 GCA_032111275.1 Bdellovibrionota bacterium | reverse complement strand
CGGCCTCGGGCCACGGACTAACACCCACACTTGTCGTCGCCGCCGCTCTCGTCGTCGCTGGGTCAGCGCTCTGTCGTAGGGGCGTGAGGTAACGCACTCATGAAGCGACTCTACGCAATCTTCATCGCCACCCTTATCATCTTCACAACCGGATGTTGTGACGAGAAGGGGCTGCCGAACGCGCTGAGAAATCTCTACAGTGAGAAGGCAAGCGAACGGAACAAAGCGCTCCTGCTTATGTCAAAGTGTGGAGGTCGGGTCGAATCGGCGGTCCCACGGATAAGTCAATTACTGTATGACGATAATGTGGGGGTCGCTAGCTCAGCGGCCTACGCCTTACGGTGTATCGATACGAAAAAGGCCCGAGCGGCGCTCACAAGAGCCGTGGACGCTCGCGCC
>JAULVA010000286.1:0-289 GCA_032111275.1 Bdellovibrionota bacterium | reverse complement strand
GAAGATAGCGCGAACCTTTCGTCATCCCCCCAATACACGCGATACCACACCCTTTCCTTGCCGCGCGGGGCCGCGCCTAGCGCCACAACGTACGGCCGCGTGTCATCACTCCATACAGGTAGTCGGTGTTAATCGCCCAGAGCAACAAGACGCCCCATCCGATTATCGTCCATCCCAAGGTGATGTTGAGAAAGGTTATTAGTCCAGCTCGTTCATGTTCGAGCCGAACCGCGAGAATAGTTGGTAACATGTACGCGATTATTCCACCTAGCGAAATAGCCACCCAAAA
>JAULVA010000285.1:0-2228 GCA_032111275.1 Bdellovibrionota bacterium | reverse complement strand
CTGGAAATACGTTCGAGCTTGGAAGTTTCGCCTTTATCACAAGCGCCCTCACTGCGTATGCTCGCACACCCGTCGGGAGCACCTCCTGAGGGGAGAGACCCTCTTCAAGGCACCCTTGGATAAATTCTTTAGCAAGCCCCCTATCTTGGGGGGATTGAGCTCACTAGAATATACCGAGGCCAACGGTCTCACGATTCCAGAGGGAGCTATTTTCTCTCAGGCTATTTCAGCTGATGTATGTGAGGGGCTAGCCCGATGCGAGACATCAGAGAAATCGTAGGTGTTATACCGAGCGATCTGTGGAGCGTTGCGGAGAACCTGCTTGGCGAAGAAGAAGTTTCCGGAGCCGTTCTCATGAACGGTTGGGTTTCCCGTTGGATCGGCGGTGATACTTTTGGCGAAGGCGCGGGGAAGGAGGGGATCGCCCGAACCGAGGGTGCGAAATGCCTGTAGTGGGTCATCAACGTTCGAGTAGAAGATCCGATTCGTCGTACCGGCCCAGAGGTTGAAGGGGACCGGGTTAGATAAGGGAATAAGTTGAGGTTTCGAGTCGGTGTTGAGCATAGTAGGGGATAGCTGAACGGCCCGCCCTAATCAAATTCCTTTGGGCGAACATGGGCGGCGTATCTGTCGTGATGAGACCAAGGTAGTCGGTATAGGTTTTGGGCAGTCGTTTCTCTCTGACCGCGCCGAGGCCATCCGTAATTAGACTAGTGGGTTCAGCCTGGTAGAATTTCAGGGCCAGGCACGGATATGAACCCACACGCACACAAAAAGGAGATCCCCGATCTCGATTGGAAGAACCTCTTGAGCGTTCCGGACGCGAAGGGTTTCGTGCGCGCGACAGGCGAATATCCCGCCACCCTGCTCGGAGAGTTAGCCTATCGCTTTCGAGAGTTGTACTGGCGTACGAATGATTATCCGCGGCCTACCGGTAGTCAGGTGGCCCACACAGCACACCTGGTAGGGCGACTCTCCAAGGAGCTTCGCGGAACACCACTGCCAAAGAGAACGCCGGAAGAGCTCGAGCTGATAAACTACCTGGTAACCCCAAGAGCTGTATGGAGTGAGGTTCGGCCCCTCCAGCGAGCTGTTCAGCAGATTATCGGCGAAAGTTTCTGCGAATCCAGAAGAGCGATCGGCGCACTCTTTCACCGAGGATGGTCCTCGGGCACGTTCTCCGTAGGTACCTATTTCCTTCAACAGATCGCGATAAACCTCGCATGCGCGACCGATTTTGACGGGCATATCGCGAAGACGGTTAGCGCTTCGCTACCGGCTGTAGCAAAATATGACGTCAGTCCCGTCCTCATGGGAGGCTCCTTCGCGCTCCTATCGCTGTGCGGCGAGCACGGTGACCGCAGAGCAACGCGGGTCCTCATGCGCAGAGGATTGACCGAGCTAGCCGCTGCCGAGGATTACCTAGACGGTGCCGGCATCGAGGGTTTGAGCAGACCGAGCGAGTTTCGCTTAGCGTGCCTCTTTCTCTCCGATCTCCTGAGCGCTCACATGACCGTTGATGCCGACAAATGTGCTAGCTCGTGGATCCCTGGACGGAACGAGGCGCTGGATATCACCACCTCGTGGCTGGAGGGGGGGCGCTATCCGATACGCCATATGGTGCAGCACTGCAACGAGCTTTATCAGCATGGGCTCTTTTCCGAATTCGGCACCCTCTATCACCAGAATGGCATCCGGAACTTTGGAAGGCTTAAGCTCGATGATTGTGAGGAGCCGTGGTTCCTCATGAAGCACCTGAGTAACCGCCCCCTGGCCGCCACCGCAGGCGAGGATATCATCCTCGTCGCCATGAGTAGTGGTGATCACAACGAGGCGTACCGCGAGCGGAGTTGGGAGCTTGAGGGGATTCGCGCCACCGGCGAGGAGCAGGGGTGGCATTTCGACTACGTCGAGGTGAGGGATAGCACCGAGCTCGCCTACCACATCCTTCGTCACCATCAACAAGGCTCACGGGTAGCCGTTCTTCACCAGCTTGGCCACGGGGATCCAGATGGAGCGGAGTTTGGCTACCTGCATCGGGAGAAACGATCGGGACTTGAGATGTCTTCGCTCTTTACCAATAAGGAGCATCGCGAGCTGTGTGAGATCGCCCGCGACTCGGTTGATACCTGGGTACTTCATAATTGTTCAACAGCCGCTGAGACGTCGGGTTCCCGTCGCCGATTATCGAACCTGACCGAAGCTCTCTATGAGGCAACGGAGAGGGA
>JAULVA010000284.1:0-4459 GCA_032111275.1 Bdellovibrionota bacterium | reverse complement strand
CCCGAGTGTCAGTGCCAGCGCGATGCGCCCAGCGCCCGCGGGCGGTTTAAGCGCCGCGCGGATCAGTGCCAGCAAGCGCGTGATGCGGGGGTCTGCCATCATGGGACCCGGGCCAGCATGTCCTGTGCGATTGCGGTGCCGCTGAGCGGGTTGGCGATACCTACCTTCCGATTATCAAAAGTGCATCCAAGGTAATCAATATCGATCATCACACCGCTAATTCGCTCTTTGGGCACGCTAACTACGTTGTCGATGGAGCAAGCAGCACCTCTGAGCTGGTGTTCAATCTCCTTCATGGTTTAGAGGTGCGGACCGGTCGAAAGGATATCATCACCTCTGAGTGCGCGAAGTGCCTCTTAGCGGGAATTATCGGGGACACAGGATCGTTCCGCTATCCGAGTACAACAGCCGCCACCTTCCGCGTCGCGGGTGAATTGGTCGATCGAGGAGCCCGTCCCGATATCCTGACGCAAGAGCTTTTTGCTAACCACTCACTCGCCGCGGTTCGTCTTCAAGCAGAAGCGATGTCGGGTGTGGCACTCCACGAGGGGGGGCGATTCGCCGAGGTTGCCGTGACCCAAGAGATGCTCAAGCGTCTCGGGGCGGATTTACTCGACGCGGATTCGCTCGCTGAGCGCGCCCGTGACATCGAGGGCGTCCGGGTCTCGGCGCTCTTTAAGCAGGACGTCGATATGTGGCGTGTGAGTTTGAGGTCCCGCCAAGGCGCTGTCGATGTCGCGTGGGTCGCTCAACGGTTCGGCGGAGGAGGGCACAAGCCAGCTGCCGCGTTCCGTTGGCGCAAAGATCTCGAGACCCTGCAGCGTGAGTTGCGCGCCACGATCAAAGAGGCATTAGCCGCGACACATGCATAGTGGAATTCTCTTCATCGATAAGCCCGCCGGGATTACCTCCGCGGGAGTAGTCGCCCGTGTAAAGCGTATCCTCGGAGCTGAGCGAGTAGGGCACGCCGGTACCCTTGACCCTGACGCGACGGGCTTGTTGATCGTGCTCGTGAATGGCGCCACTCGGGTGGCATCGTACGCGGCTGACGGCGCGAAGCGGTATTGCGGCATTATGCGCTTAGGAGTTACCACTTCAACCGATGATATGGCGGGTGAGGTTCTTACCGAGTCCTCAACGATCCCACCGTTCGAAAAGGTAGTTGATGCGTGCGCGCGATTTATCGGCCCGATCCAACAAGTACCGCCCAAGGTGAGCGCGATAAAGGTGGGCGGCAAGCGTGCCCATAAGCTCTCGCGGGAGGGCCATGAATTCGAACTCTCAGCTCGAGAGGTTGTCGTTTCGCGATTCGATATCGAGAAGATCTCCGATACCTCCTTTCGATACGTCGTGGAGTGTAGTCCAGGAACCTACGTGCGCTCGTTGGCGCGCGACGTGGGAGATCTCTTGGGATGCGGGGGCGCCGTTGAGTCTATCCGTCGAGAGAGGTCCGGTCCCTTCTCCGTAGAGGGGGCACTCTCCTTGGAGGAGATAGCGTGGGAGCGGGTCCGCGATTGGTCCTTGCTCATTCCGCACATCCCCCGAATCGAGATCACGGAGGAGAGTGCGGCGGCGATCCGAAATGGTCACCAGATTACCTTGAAGCGGGTGGGAGAGCTTCCAGAGGTGGCTTCCTTACCGAGGCCCTCACTCTTTTGTTACGCCAGTAAAGGGGACCCTGAGACCTTGGGGTTGTTGAATGTGCTCCCCACCGGAGAGCTTCAGGTGGCCCTCAATTTAGGGAGATATCCCGGTCGAAAATAGGCTGTTCTATTCATCGCTTCAGGCTAGTATCAGCGGGGGAAAACAAGGGCGAAACCCTTGAGGAGAAGGTATGTCAAGTATTGTGATCGTTGGCGCCCAATGGGGCGATGAGGGTAAGGGTAAGATAGTCGATGTACTTACCGAGCGGGCTGATTGGGTCGTCCGCTTCCAAGGTGGAAACAACGCTGGACATACGATCGTTGTTGATGGGGTCAAGACGGCGTTAAGCCTCCTTCCGAGCGGCATCCTTCGTCCTCACGTGAAGTGTCTCTTGGGGGCGGGGGTCGTTCTTAACCCCACCGTTCTCCTTTCCGAGATCGACCGTGTTCGCGCCGCTGGAGCCGAGATCAACCCCGGCCGTCTCGTTATCGACCGTGACGCTCACCTTGTGCTCGACTATCACATCCTCGTTGATAAGGCGCGCGAGCTCGCCCGTGGCGCGAGTAAGATCGGAACAACCGGACGAGGTATCGGCCCGGCATACGAGGACCGCAGCCAGCGTTCAGGAATCCGCTGCGCAGATTTGCTCACCCCACACCGTATGCGTGAGCGTGTCCGGGCTCATGTGGAGGAGAAAAATAAGCTGCTCAAGTACGTTCTTGAGAGTAAGGCGCACGTTGATTTTGACCAGTTATGGGCGCAGTTAGAGCGTGAAGCGGAGATCCTCGCGCCATTCGTCGGAAACGGAAGTCGTCTTATCTTCGACGCCCTTCGTCGTGGCGAGAAGGTTATCTTTGAGGGAGCGCAGGGAGTGCTTCTCGACCAGGTGCATGGAACGTATCCCTTCGTGACATCCTCCTCGACCATCGCTGGCTCAGCGACGATAGGTGTCGGTGTGGGGCCTAAGATGATTGACTCCGTGCTCGGTATCGCCAAAGCGTACTGTACCCGAGTCGGAGAGGGGCCGTTCCCGACCGAGATGCTCGGTGAGCTGGGGGATGAGGTTCGTCAAAAGGGGCGTGAGTTCGGTACCATCACGGGACGGGCTCGTCGGTGTGGGTGGTTTGATGTCGTCGCTATGAAGCGGGCGATTCGGACCTCCGGTATCGATTCCGTCATCTTGACCAAGCTCGATGTATTGAGCGGATTGCCTACCTTAAAATTGTGTACAGGGTACACACGTGGTGACGAGCTCGTTGATGACCTTCCTCCTTCGAGTGAGGACTATGAGGGGCTTGAGGCAACCTATCTTGAGGTTCCGGGTTGGGCAGAGGATATTAGCTCCCTTCGTACCTGGGACGCCCTCCCGCCAACCGTTCACGCCTTCGTTGAGACCCTCACCACTCTTCTTGAGTGCCCGGTCAGTTTCATCAGCGTCGGACCGGGACGGGAGGCGACGATTCCGGTCGCGCCACCTCAGGTCGTGAGGGAGTTCTTGGCCTAGTGCGCCGTGGTTCTTTTCGTGGTATCAGAGTTTTGTGTTTAAACAGGTGTTTGCTTATGAATAAGAAGATCGTTCGTTGCGCGGTATGGACCGCTCTACTAATTGGCGCTCTCGCGGTAGCGGGGGATGTTGTGGCGCAAGATGGTGGACAGGTGTTCTCCACCCCCCCAGTCGCTGGCGAACAACAACCGAGCTTTATGCAATCGCTCATCAGCATGTTGCCGATGTTGGCGATCTGCTACCTCATCTTCTGGGTGATGGTAATTCGCCCACAGGAATCCAAGATTAAGAAGCACAAGAATTTGCTTGAGTCCCTCAAGCGTGGTGATTCCGTTGTTACAACGGGAGGCATCATCGGCCGGGTCGCGAGCGTTGAGAAGGACGCGGTGCTTGTCGAGATCGCGCCGAACGTGAAGGTCAAGTTCGCGCAGTCCTACATCGTGGGACTTGAGAAGGGTGATGCAAAGGCTGAAGCTGCGTAAAGGGTAATCGCGAGTCGGTATGGTCAGGGATATTCAACAAAAAACGATCATTTTTGTGGCGGTTGTTGTGCTGGCGGTACTTTCGCTCCTGCCAACCGTGCTTAGAGACAACTTCCCGCAGAAGTGGTTTACGAGACCGATGGCCCTCGGGCTCGATATCAGTGGCGGTGTACACCTTGTGTACGGGGTGAAAGCGAGTGAGGCGGTGACGAGCCGGCTGCAATCCCTTCTCGTGAGCGCCCGGGCGGATCTGCGCGCGAAGAAGATAGCGGTTGCTCAATCAACCGTTGGGTCTGATAACTCCCTTCAGCTAACGCTCCTCAGTGACGCATCGCTCGAGGCCGCGAAGTCAACGATTCAGGAGAAGGCTCCTGAGTTAAGCCTCGTATCAACCGAGATGGATGGATCCCGCCCACGTCTTCGCTATCAATTTAGCGAGATGGCGGTGAAGAAGATCGAGACCGACGCGATTGAGCAGGCGGTTGAGACCCTCCGTAACCGAGTCGACCAGTTCGGAGTAGCAGAGCCCCTTATCCAGCGCTCAGGTGAGGACAGGATCATCCTTCAGATGCCAGGGCCACTTGGGGCACAAGATCAAATATTTTCCGACTCTTAAAAAAATCCGCCGGGGGAAGTTTTCACTTCCCCTGCAGCGGTTCCTCGCCCATATGGTCGAGCATCTCAGCGGCCTTTTCGATCGGCACTTCACGGCCAAAGGCAGGGGGCGGTCCTCGACGGGGCGGGCGAAGACACCGGCCTCTGGACGGGGAAGGGTGCCTGCATCGAAGACTTCGGTCAGCAGCGTGACGGCCCCGCCGCAGCACTGGCC
>JAULVA010000283.1:3281-8150 GCA_032111275.1 Bdellovibrionota bacterium | reverse complement strand
GGACGAGATTCGAATTATGTCCTGTAATGCCGGGATCTACCGGATACTGCACCTGCACAGAGCTTGCCCGAAGGGATGGCACGGAGCTTGGCTGCTCAAAGTTGTGGTGTCGCCCCGTGGGCTTGAGCGCCTCAAGCATCCGCAGGAATGGCGCGGGCGATGTGGGATGACTGACGAAATAGACGGCGTTCTCCGGATAGTAAAACCGCTGGTGGTACTTGAGGATATCTTCGTGACGGAGACGTTTGAGCCCCTCTGGCCTTCCGGCGAAGTCGATCTGTGGAAGCGCCTCAGGAAAGAGGTGCGCCACCGCGTTTCGCAACGCGACGTTCACCGGATGAAGATACGACTGCCGCATCTCGTTGAAGACCACACCTGCCGGATAGGTGAGGAAGGAGCCTTTGCGATTCCGCTCAGAGATCAGCCGAAAGGACTCGGCTTTGAAGGAGTCCTCTGAGAGGAGTGGATTGAACATCCCATCGAGGAGCATCGAGGCTGTTGTCTTGAGCCCGGCGTCAGAGAGCGAGGAGCCGTAGTACCATGTACGATTATAATAGGTGCAGGCGCCAGGGGAGCTGTCCGATGTCGCGTGAGTCTGCGTGTAGATATTTGGGTCCGGAAATTTCTTCGAACCGCTCACTATCATGTGTTCGAGCACGTGCTGCTCTCCGTTACTCGAACGGGCCGGGGTAAAGATGCTTGAGCCGAAGAAGCGCTTAGCGTTTGGTCCGGTTGCGGTGAAGCAAATTAACCCGTTATCGAGAACTCGACGCTGAACATCTATTCCTACGAGATCGGGCGCCTCAACGGGGACGCCCCCTCTATGGGTAGGTAGGGATTTTGATTGGTGTTTGAACATGGACCACTCAGCGAGCTGGAGCAATCCATCGTTCTAGAGCAACGCATCCCTTAATTCAAGCCTTTAGAGCGCTCAAAAACATGCTAACAACCTGATATAGGGAACAAGAAGAGCATTTGTGGACTAAAGGTGATGCGAGAGTCACTCGTACCGACGCTGTGTGCGCTCCTCAGCATAGAGCTTTGTGCGAGCGCGGTAGACCTTGGTCATCTCGTTGATATCGGAATCCGGGTCATCTATCGCGACCGTTTGATACTCCCCGGTGAGCCCCTCTTGGCGAGCCGCCCGTCCCTTCGCCTGCCCATTCTTCTTGCGTGAGGTCACCGGCAGATACCGAAGGATATAACTTACCTCTGCGATATCGTGCCCGGTCTCAACCGCGGACGTTCCGCACAATATTCTTACCTCTCCCCGTCTGAACGCCTCAAGGTTATCACCGAGCCGCTCACTTCGCTTGACACTTCGCCCGGCGTACCAAAGCGCTGGCAATCCATGCGACGTGAGTCGTTCCGAGAGCAGCCGCGCTTCGAACTTGGTCTCGCAGATGATAATTGCCTTGGAACGATCGGGAACACTTTTGAGGAACTCCTCAATGTGATGCTCCTTCGGATCTCGCTCGGACGCGTTCACCAGCTCGCGGAGAAGTACCGGCTCTAAGAGATCCTTTCTTCGTTGGTCTACCTGCTGCGCGTTGTCTCCCCTCGGTATCTCCATGCTCGCTGGCGCGTCTTTATACATCTCCTCCCACACCCGTGGCTCCCTCGCCGCCGCGATGTACCGATCGTGAATCTCTCCGTTGTGGTGAAGGCGTGGATACACGTCCTCAAAGTCCTTGAGGATCGACCTCGATGTGGATTCCCGCAGCGCCCAGCCAAGGACGCGAGCCACCTCTGGCCGCCGGAACGCGCGCACCTTGTAGCTCGCGGCGCCAACCGGTTCAAGCTTCTGTGCAGGATACATCGCCCGCAACATCAGGAAGGACGCATCGTGCGCAAAAGCGGCCCTTCCCTTCGAACGAAGCGCGATAAAGATCGCTTGAATAACCTGCATCTCGTGAATACGGGAGCGCGCTATCCAGATCCACTTTCTCTCCGACTCATCAACTTTTTCGAGCGCCCCAAGCGATTGCAACACCGCCTCATCGCTTGCAACCTTGGAGTCCTGCGAACACTTCGCGGCCTTCTCAAGTTTATTGAGCTCTCGATGATTGACCGTATACCTATCGATAAAATCTCCGCGCGGCATGAATGTGCCTGCTCCCTGCTTCGCATGCTCACTCATAAATGATCGGAGGGTTGCTCGAACCCCTCGATATAAGGGACTACTCTCATTCACGCCCTCATCTCTCGTCACCCACGCTGGAAGGCTCGCCACAAATTCACGGTAGCACTCTCGAGCTCCATCTTGCAGCAGGACAAGGTGTTCGCGAAATTCCGGCGATAGACGAACCTGTCCAGCGGTCCATGTGTGCTCCCCGGTGGGAAGGGTCGCGACTTCAAACCGAGCGCGCAACGTGCGCGCAAGGGCGGCAAGCTCCTCCTCGTGGGAGCGAGGTGCCACTCCGTCCGTGAGGCTCTGGGCGGTACTTGTGGCGGGCGTGCCTGATTGCGCCCATAATCGGATCGAATTGCCCTCGTCTTGCAACTTAAGCACCTCCCCCACCACCCATCGGTACGCGTAGCGGGTGTTTTCCCGATCAGACTGATCTCCCCGCATCATCTGAATCTCATCAAGTCCGACCATCGAGAAAAGAGATATATCGCCATCGATCATCGCGGTTTGTGGGGTTCCGATGAAGAGCCGTCCAGGGCCCTTATACTTTTTCTGTCGTCGCTCGGCGGATACCTCTCCTGTGACCTTAACGATCTCTTCAGGCTTGAGATTAAAAAAGAGCCGCGCGCTCGCAAGCGCCTGCTCCACGAGGTCGGTTTGAGGGGTGAGGTACAGCACCTTCGCATCAGGATCCGCCGAGAGCACCCGCGCCATCTTCATGAAGGTGATCAGCGTTTTTCCACCACCGGTGTTCACGCTTAACAGGAGGTTCTCCTTCGCCTGCACCTCATCCTTGATTAATTGTTTGGCGATAAACTCGAACTGTTTGGGTCGAAATTGTACCGCTGGGGTCAGACAGGTAATCCCAAATCGCTCGTAGAACTCTGCTGCCGATTGAAACGTAGTAATTCGAAGGGTCTGATCAAAGAGATTCGGTGTCCTCTCTCGTCCCCCGGCGCCTCTCTTCGCCTTCTCTCCCCTCTCCTGCCGTTGGACCTGCATCGGGGGTGGAACGAACGCCGTGGATTGGGCCAGGAGCACCTGGAGAGAGAAGCGATCTCCCCGACCGTTAAAAACCTCGCGCTGATCAAAGGCCGACTGAACCAGGAGATCGATTGGAGTCCCAACAGGAATCCGATGAAGCATCTGATGGGCGACCGAACGGGCGAACACGATCGCCTCTACACGAGAAGCGGTGCGCCAGTCACGTTCATCACGAGCACCCTGCTCGACGACAATCCGAAGGTGTCCGTTCTTCGTGGTCTCTTGTAAGACGATGCGCAATCGAGGTAGGAGCACACGTATCTCAGGATTCGAGCGACCACACGGCTCGATCGCGCTCGCCGCCATGTGAAGATCGTCAGAACGCGCAATCAGATCTTCGATGGTCAAAACGAGGTCAGGCCGATACGACTTGAACCATGTTTCAAGGACCGGTGGTGCTGGAGTCCGTAAAGGTTCACTAAAAGGGGAATCCTCTGCCGGGTTGAGAACTCCAAATATCCTCTGACAGACCCGAGAGAACGCGCTCTCGAACATCCGGCGGTTACGCTCATCAACTCGCAGTCCAACGGCCGCCGCATGCCCACCGCACTCGGCGATGAGGGGGGCAACCATCGGAGAGCGGAGAAGCTCAAGGAGATGGATGCCCGGTATCGATCGTCCCGATCCCTTCCACTGTCCGTTTTTATCCTTCGCGAAAACGAGCGCTGGGCACTGCATCGACTCACATACCCGCGCGGCGATCAGCCCAACGACCCCCTCATGCGCGCTCGGCACAAACACAGCGACGCCAAGATGGATAGGATCACCTTTTTTCTGTCGAGCGCTGAGAAGCTCGCGCGCGCTCTGTAAACCCTCGCGCTCTAACTCCTTTCGTTTCTCATTTGTGGCTCGATTTTGATTATACAGATGCGCCACACGCTCTGAGTCGTTCGTCGTTAGCATCTCCAACGTCGGAGCCGTTCCCGGTCCCTGGTCAGAACCAGGTGATATCCGCCCCGGTGCGTTCAGTTGTGGCGCCACAACGAACCCAACCTGAGCCCCCGTTACGGTCGCGCCGCGCATCGTTGCGCGGTGAACTCGCAACGCCATGAGACTGGAGCTATCCACTGAGGCGAAGCCCTCTCGCACCAGCGCGCGATTGAGTCCCGTTAATTCCATCACATCGGCGACGGTGCCGTGCGCGGCGAGCGGAAGGAGATCTCGAGCTATTTTCTCTCGCTGCTCAGGTGCCAGGTAGATATCGAGGAGGCTCTCGCACAGAAGCCAGGTGAGCCCCGACGCACACAGCTCCTGGTATCCAAACCAGAGCGGGTCTGACTTGGGGTTTACCATGATATCCGGTTCAGCTGTCTTACCTGGAGGCAAATCGTGATGATCGACAACGATCGTGAGGACACCCTTTTTATTGAGCGCCTCGATCTGGCGCTTATTCGATGTGCCACAATCGAGGGTGATGACCACGTTCGGATGAAGGCCTTCGACCCGTGTCAGGAGGGTGTCTCCGAGCCCATATCCATCATGGACACGATCGGGCTGTACAACGGTACTGTGCGCGCCGAGAGCATCAAGAGAGCGTTTCATAATCGCCGCGGAGCAATTTCCATCGGCGTCGTAATCGGAGACAATAACGATATGCCACCCTTGAAGGATCGCCGCGCGGAGATAGAAGGCCGCGGAATGGAGAGGCCCATACGAGGGAAGCTTCGATACCTCATCATGGATCGATGGGGCGA
>JAULVA010000283.1:0-3271 GCA_032111275.1 Bdellovibrionota bacterium | reverse complement strand
GTGCCCACGGCCGACTAGCACATGCGCGAGGAGTGGCGAGACTCCGCACTGCGATACCAGGCGATCGACCTGGGCGAGTCGCGTGCGCACTTCGTCCTCGGTGAGCTGCGGGAGGTCCAACTGGTGTCTCTGGGAGATAAGTTTATCCCCTGGCCAACGCCATCGCTCATGTGGCGGCACATCGTGCGGCATGAGCCGCGTACCGATCGGACTTTTAGAGGCGGCAATCGCTGGAGCGGTGTGCATGAGTGCCCGGATGGTCGGATCGCTCCACGGAGAGTAGAGCAGCTCCCGTGGATCATCCGTAGGTCGAGCCGGGAGACCGAGGTAGAGCTCGGGCTGATTCCTATCGATATCAGAGCGACGTGCCATCGATCACCAAACGTGGGGGTTGAGGAACTTCCCCAGCCACTTTAATCGCCAGCTACGGTACCAGAAACCAAGGGCCTAACCTATCGCGCGAAGGTGATACCGAGCACACGATGTATTCCTTAGCCGCTTGGCGGCTCATCTCAACCTTTGAGGCCCTTTCGGGTCGTATTAGTATGTTTTAGAACTCGAACATACGGCCCGCCAGGAGTCGGGCCCTAACGATCGTTGTGGTCGCGAGGCGCGCAGGGTCCCGGGCATGTACGTTGGTAGGGCCCGCGTCCCCGCGGGCCGTATCGTTCGCCTGTCGATGACGCCACCTTACCTTCCGCCATCATACGGCCCGCCAGGAGTCGGGCCCTACCGATCGTTGTGGTCGCGAGGCGCGCAGGGTCCCGGGCATGTACGTTGGTAGGGCCCGCGTCCCCGCGGGCCGTATCGTTCGCCTATCGATGAAGTCACGTTACCTTCCGCCATCATACGGCCCGCCAGGAGTCGGGCCCTACCGACCGGAACCGCTACCAAGGGCGCCTACGTAGATCCCGTAGCGATCCTTGCCTTTGGGGCATGAAAGATCGTACCTGTGTTACAGATATCGCCCAGGCCCCAATACTAGGGGAGAACAAGGAACTTTCATACCTATGCCGAGCCGCGGACAAAACCATGCACGTTCCGGAGGATCCCACCACGAGGGGAACCTCAACCTCCAGGAATTCTCCGTCACCGAGCTGACGGAGGCACTTGGCTGTCCTCGGGCAAACCCGATGGAGGTAACCAAAGCGCTTATCGAACTCAGCAAGATCGCGTGCAGCAGGTTCGGGGTTCCATCGGCGTTGAAAAAGACGGTCGGATCCCTCATCAACGCGCCCGATCATGAGGACCTCCTCACCAAGCCATCGAACCTTCCCCCAGACCCCCGATGGGAACGTTTGGCCAGCGCTATCATACCACCGGTTCCAGACGGTTTTCCGATCGCTACGCTGCGGACTACGTCACAGGCGGCACTTGAGGTTCTTAAGGAATCGGTAGCTGGGTTGGCGGCCGATCTCAAGGAACTCGGGCTTAAACCGATTACGCCCGCCACAGCAATGGCTTTGCGGAATGCAATCCAGGTCGTGCGCCGGATGGCGACTGAAAATCAAGAATTGAGAGAGGAGAACCTCAAGGCCGTTCGACAGCTTCAAATCTACCACAAGGTTGGTCCTGGGTGGGCGATGGTGACTCCGCAGGAGCATCGCTTCTTAGATTCCTTCCTATCCAGCCGGGAGACGCCGTAGGAGGTCGCCCCTTCAATCGGTGTTCAGAGGTGCAGGAGTGGGTTCCCCGAAACCCTGGTATGTAGGAGCTAGGCACGACCTCCCTGAGATCTAATTCATCCTAAAAACGCCCGATTCATCCCCGCACGCGACAGCGAGCCCCCGTACGTTTTGATCTCTCCCCTACTTTGCCTCATTATCTCCACGCCACCGGCTACAGGAGCCCCACGGAGATGTTTGAGTCACGATCAGGAGCAGAACCAACCCTCTCAATGGCACGGGAAACCGCCGTGCACGTTGCCCCTGCCCCCCTCTCGCCCTCATACGATAAAGCCCTTACCCAATTGATCCCGCCTGGGCGGCTTGCCACACCCGCAACCGTCAACACCGCCCTTGATACCCTACCGCAACCAGGCATCATTCAGAGCAGCTCTCGCCTTCTGTCGCTCATACAAAAATCCCACCCAAAAGAATGCGCAGCACTTTTAGGACTCACCGTGGCTGTTGCGGCATCCAGCTATGCAATCACTTTCTCACTCGGACATCTCGTCGATGCTTTGACCCTCGGCGCGAGGAGTCTCGGGGTTTCGCCAGCGGTTATCACCTGGGGCGCTACCCTCGCCGCGGCTTCGGGAGTGCATCAGGTGTGTAAACTCCTCGAGAATTTCTTGCACGATAAGCTCGAGATCCTCGCTACGCGTAGGATCGAGGACCTTGTCTCTACCTCTGTCGCGTACTACCAGGTGGCGAACATCGAGTCAGAGAACTTTCGTACTCTCGTGACGAGGGTGAACAACAATCAAGACTCTATTGTCGAGTTTTTGAGGGGAACGTTCGGAGGGATCTCCTCGTTAACCAGCGTGGCCGTAGCCGCCGGGGCCCTTGCCCAGGGGCATTGGGCGATCAGCGCGATCGTGCTCGCGGCAACCATTCCGGGGCTTCTCGCTGAGCGCAAGTACGCGGAGGAGAAGTTTTCAACGGAAGTCGAGGTCGCGGACGCTCGGAGACGGTACGTCTGGCATAACTGGTTCCTTACTGAGCCGAAATTTTTAAAGGAGCTCACCCTGCTTAAACAAGCGGGATTCGTCAAAGATAGGGCACTCTCCTTTCTCGATCATATTAACCAGAAGCTGATACGACTCGATACGACTCAAAACACTCGGCGCATTGTAGCGAACGCTGTGATGGAGATTTCGGTGTGGGGCACCGGCGCCTACTTGGTCTATCAAACCGTAACGAATCCCTCCCAGACGGTCGGCCAGGGAATCTTTCTGCTATCCTCCCTGCTCTACTTCCGTGACGCGGTCTCTCACTTCTCGTCGAATATCGGAAATCAGCTCAAAAATCTCGCCTTTGTACAGGACACCCTTAGACTCTCTGACATCGGCGAACGCTCGCACTCGGTTAACCAAAGTGTAGCGAATAAACGACTTACCCTCTCAATCGGGGCGCCTCGCATAGAGATCCGAGACGTATCCTTCGCGTATCCGGGCTCTCCATCCCTTTTCGAAGGTCTCTCTCTCTCCATCGAACCTGGGAGCTTCATCGGGATCGTTGGCGACAATGGTAGTGGCAAAACAACGCTGATGAACCTCATCGCCGGAATATATAGACCATCATCTGGGGCAATCCTAGTTGACGGGATC
>JAULVA010000282.1:0-16188 GCA_032111275.1 Bdellovibrionota bacterium | reverse complement strand
AATGGGCTTTGTTTCTGGGCTTCGCCTGGTCACGTGCGAAGGGTCTGGAGTTTGATCCGACCCTGGCCATTGATTGCGTGCTCGACGATATCTTGCCCAACGCCAGCGAAGAGGTTGTCGCCGCCGTTGAGGGAGTTTTCGATCAGACCTCCTACATTCTTGGTCCACAGGTGCAACGATTCGAACAGGCCTTCGCTTCGTTCCTGGGAGCGTCACATGTGGCGGGTGTTGCCAACGGAACAGATTCGCTCGTGTTGAGTTATCAGGCCTTAGGAATCGGGCCGGGCGATGAGGTCATTATACCGGCGCATACCTTTGTGGCGACGGCTATCGGAGTTCTCTCAGCGGGCGCAAAGCCTGTCTTGGTTGATATAGATGAGAGTACGTTCCTGCTTGACTACTCTAAGCTCGAAGGTGCCGTAACCTCCCGAACAAAAGCGATCTGCCCGGTTCATCTGTATGGGCGGGCCTGTGACATGGACCGCGTTACTTCGTTCGCTCAAAAGCATGGACTCGCGATCGTGGAAGATGCCGCGCAGTCTCACGGCGCGAAGTGGAGGGGCAAGGTGACGGGCACCTTTGGAGCTTTTGGGTCATTCAGCTTTTATCCCGGTAAAAATCTTGGCGCCTATGGCGATGGTGGCGCCATTTGTACAAGTTCTCCTGAACTGAATAGCAAGGTTCGTCGCCTCCGAAACTATGGGTCAGAGGTTAAATACGAGCACCCTGAACGTGGCACCAATTCCCGACTTGATAGCGTTCAGGCCGCTATTCTAGAGATTAAATTGAAGCATCTCAGCGATTGGAACGCGAAGCGACACTCGGCGGCGGTAAAATACGCCGAACGCCTCGCTTCCCTTTCTTCCCGCGGCGTGGTTGTTCCTGACGTGAGAACCGCTGACGAGCATGTTTTTCATCTTTTTGTGGTGCAAGTTGATGATCGAGCTAAGGTCATGGACCATTTAGCGAAATGCGGTGTCGCAACGGGCATACACTATCCAACTCCGTTCTACCTCCAAGGTGGGTATCGCGAGTTGGAATACGGGGTTGGATCTTTTCCCGTTACTGAGAAGATCTCATCGCGCATCCTTTCGCTCCCGATGTTCCCGGAGATAACGGATGCCCAAATTGATTATGTGGTTGAGAAGCTGTCAGAGGCTGTATCGCGGTAAGACGTTAGGGAAGCGAGGCCAGTAGTCCCGACCGCGAGCAAAAGCTCCGCGGCCTTCTGCCTCGTTTGACTACCAACTAATTCCGTCGATGCCCCCTAAAAAAGAGGCCGTCCTGTCATCTCTTGAGGTTGAGGTACTCCCATCATCTTGAGGATCGTCGGCGCAACATCGCAGAGCGCGCCATCTCCGCGAAGGGTAACCGGTCCCTGGTGATCAACCACGATCACGGGAACGGGATATGTCGTGTGAGCGGTGTGTGGCGTGCCATCCTCGTAATTTACCATCTGCTCCGCGTTTCCGTGATCGGCGATAATGAGCGCCTGCCCTTTGGCCTCCTTAAGCACGTGGAGGATCTGTCCAAGACATGCGTCTACGGTCTCTACCGCTTTGACACCTGCTGGCACAACCCCTGTGTGGCCGACCATGTCGCAGTTGGCGAAGTTGACGACGATAAGATCGTACGTCTTGGAGCGTATCCCTTCAATGACAAGCTCCGCTACTCCGGCAGCGCTCATCTCGGGCTTTAGATCGTAGGTCTTCACGTCGCGTGGTGATGGAACCATCTTTCGGTCCTCACCCGCGTAGGGCTGTTCGATTCCGCCGTTCAAGAAGTAGGTCACGTGGGGATACTTTTCAGTTTCCGCCACTCGAAGCTGCTTCTTCCCGGACACCGCGACCGTCTCGCCGAGGTGATTCCTAATGTCTAATTGAGCGAAAAGGAAGGATAGGTGAAGGGTGCGGTCGTAATCCGTGAAGCAGAGAACCTGAGGCCGTGGAAGAATTGGAGCGGTGCGAGCGAATCCATCAAACTTCTCAGCGCAGAGAGCCGATACGATCTCTCGCATACGGTCCTCCCGGAAGTTAAAGAAGACGAGGCCATCGGTAGGCTCAAGCTTTCGGGTTGAGGTGACCGCGGGCTCAAGGAACTCATCCGTTATGCCCTTGGCGTAGCTCTCATTGACGTATGAGGGGAGGTCTGATGTTTCAGTGCCCTTGCCAAGCGCGATCGCATCGTAGGCGACCTGTACGCGCTCCCAGCGCTTGTCACGATCCATCGCGAAGAAACGACCACATACGGACGCGATCTCGCATTGTGGATAATCCTTCAGGAACGTCTGAAGATCCGCGAGGTCGGTCTTAAAGGCGTTAGGAGATACATCTCTACCATCGCTAATCAGATGAAGCCCGATCTGCGCGGTCTTGTTATCCTGGACGAGGCGCTTGAGAAAGAGCTTCATGTGTTCAAGGTGAGAGTGAACGCCACCAGTACTGTAGAGGCCAACAACGTGAATCGTCTTAGATGATGTCGTTGCCTCCATGAAGGTCGTGTATTCAGCGGATTCCTGGAGGAAGGTTCCTTGGAACGCCCTGCTGATGCGGAGGAGCCACTGTTCAACTACACGTCCAGCTCCGATGTTGAGGTGGCCGACCTCCGAATTTCCCATCTGGCCCTCCGGCAGTCCGACCTGTTCTCCGAACGTCGTGAGTGTCGCGTTAGGGCAGTCCCTCAAAAGGGCATCGATAACTGGTTTCTTAGCTTGGGCTACAGCGTTTCCCTCTGTCTTAGGATTAAGACCAAATCCATCAATGATGCAGAGGAGGGTAGGGGATGTCATACGTCGTTCTTCCTTATCGTCTCGTCACGGCGTCGAAAGCGCCGGCGAAGGTTCACCTCTATCAGATACTAGCGGCTTCTTTCCAGTCTCCGTAACGGGAAGAGTTGGCTCTACGAGTGATTCCCATAGGCTAGCGGTATCTTTTGAGAGCCCAAGACGGGACATCGAAAGACCTAAGAGGTGGGTTCTGAGCTGGATTTGGGCAGAAGTGAGACCTACCCGTTCCTTCTCAGCGAGAGCCAACACGTTTTCCAGAAGGGCACGAGCGTCATCCGCGCGGTGTACCGCAAGAAGGGTCTTCGCTACAACGAATTCGGCGTCAATTCGCTTTGCCCCTTGGAGTCCCTGTGTGGCGCTGCGGGCCGCGGCGACGGCGCGGTCGGCTCGACGACTCACGTCTCCTGGCGCCGCGCGAAGCCAGAGATCAATGACGGTGTTCCATTTGGAGATATCTCCCTCAGAGAGTTTGGCGGCTTTGACGAGGAGCTCCGCCCCCTCGTCGATCCGACCTCGAGCTATCTCTAATTGCGCAAGTCGCTCAAGGGCCGGTACGTAGTGGGGATGCTTCTTGACGAATATGGTGAGGGTCTCCCGAAGGGAGTTCTCATTCTCAACTGACCTGATGAGCTGCTCGAAAGATATGCGCGTTTTCGCCTCAATCATCTCCTCAGAGATATGGCCCACCTTTTCGAGCGCTCTGTGGTAGTCCATCGCGTCATCAACCCGACCAAGCTCCTCCGCGATATCGCGGGCGAGCTCAAGGGCCCGCTTGGTGGGAGCCTCCTGCACGATGAGGGCGAGGTTGTCCTTGGCTGCTGTGTTATTGCCGAGTTTGCGGTTGAGATCGACCGCCTTAAAAAGCACCGCGGCGTTCATGTGATTGCTTGCTCGCATGCTATCGAGCACTCGCAGCGCTTCACGGGGATCTCCAAGGTTTTCGATGCAGGTGGCGAGCTCTACCCGAGCGATCGTGTTGTCAGGATCTTGATGCAGGATCTGTTCCCAAATAGCGCGAGCGGCGCCCCACTCCTCGCTCGCCATAAAGCTTCGAGCTTTGAGGAACAGTTCGAAGAAAAGCTGATGAGAGCGGGCAGCTGCGCGTAACGTGCGCTCTCTGAGATAGCTCTTGAATCCGAAGAAGAGAGCAACGACAGAGGCGATCAAGCAGCCGAGGAAAAATACACCGAGGTAGATCACACCGGCGTATGTTGTCACGGTTATGTTCGGACCGAGCTTAATTGTGGCTGTTTCGGAGTTGGTGAGCGTGATGTAGAGCGTGACAGCGATGAGGAGGGCGAGAACGATGAGTCTGTTGAATTGACGCAGCATGCGGAGATGATCCTCGAATAATCGTTTCAGCTATCTTACCTTGCCGTTCTTTCCCATGGAAGCGAGGCAAAACCTACCCCCTCGCAGCAGGGAGGGGTTTTGCCTCGCTTCCCTAAGTACAGAGACATGTCGGGTCAAATACAAAACCCCTCTCCTGTATCTCTACAAGAGAGGGGTTTTGCGTCCGCTTGAGGCCGGCTGGTTATACGTTGGACGCGACGGCGGCGGTCTCGGTGTCTGTATCGTTCTCGGGCTCGTTATCCGTTGCGCGATTCGGCTTGGAGGCGGAGCCTGAGCGACGAACGATCACTGGGGAGTTGATCAAGAGCGTCGTTGTATCAGCGAGGCGATGATACTTAATGTCGAAGCCTTCCTTGTCGATGACGAAGTACTTCTCGATGACCTTAACCATCTCCTCGCGGAACCCCGCCATCTCCTCGTTTGTGAGACCGGTTCGATCCTGCACGAGCACGAAATGAAGTCGGCTCTTTGCTGTTTCTTTGCTTTCGTTGCTCTCGCCGAAGAGCTTTTTCTTGAGCGCGTTAAACACGTTTTGAAACTCCCTCAGTTATCGGAAACCTCGTTTCCGTATGACCTAACTGTTACGTAACTCTAACTGTAAATAGACACCCCGTACAGATGAAAACCGCTATGCGTTTACACCAAGTTTACGACTGATACGGCTCCAGAAGGACCCGGAATCGAATGTTGGAACCGGGACCTGCTCGCCACAAACTCGCGCAGCGATTCTGGTAAATGCCTGTCCAGCCTTCGATTTCTGGTTGTACACGACCGGCTCTCCGCAGTTAGCCGCGGAAATAATTTGATCGTCTCGTTCTACGACACCAATGATCTCGATACCAAGGATGTCCTGCACATCTCGTACGGAGAGCATGTCTCCACGACGAACCATCTCGAAGTCGATGCGGTTGATGATGAGCTTCGACTCGATTCCCTTTGAAGAGAGAAGGCCTACTACTCGGTCGGCGTCTCGAATCGCGGATACCTCGGGGGTAGTGACCACGATAGCGGACTCAGCGCCGGCGCATGCGTTCCGGAAGCCTTGCTCGATACCCGCAGGGGAATCAACGAGGATGTAGTGGAACTCGCGGCGGAACTGCTCAAGCACGTAACGCACCTCAGCCTCATCAACCACATCCTTATCATCGGTTTGGGATGCTGGTAAGAGGTAAAGATTGTTAGATTTTTTCGACTTGATGATCGCTTGGGCGGGTTTGCAGATCTTCTTAGCTACGTCCACTACGTTGAACACGATGCGGTTTTCGAGACCGAGCATCATGTCGAGGTTGCGAAGTCCGATATCAGCGTCTACCACGAGCACCCGTTGACCGCGGAGAGCGAGAGCCGCGCCCAGGCTGGCGGTCGTCGTTGTTTTTCCGACACCACCCTTTCCTGAGGTGATTACGATTACCTCGCCAAGGTCTTTTTTCCCAGCGTTGTCTCTTCGCGTGTTCATCAATTACTCCCTTCTACGTGCCCAAACAGTTCGTGATTGGTAAGGTTCTACTACAATTAGGTTTCCTTCTACTCGGGCTATCTCAGGGATGCCGCCGCGAGGGGTGCTCTCAAAGTTCTCTGACCCTGAACCACGAGAGATGACCAGTCCGATTCGGAGCTGGGTTGGCTGCAAGTTGAGGCTCAGGATTACCCGTCCTCCGCCGCTTTCGTCATACGCACCCGCGTGAGCGATACCGCGCAAGGTGCCCAAGATCACGATGTCACCACCGGCGATTACCTCTGCCCCGGAGTTAACATCTCCAAAGATAACAATGGAGTGCTCCGTTTCTACCTTTTGACCGGAGCGAAGCGTTCCGTAAATGATCCGAGTGTCCGGCTCATCCCAGAGCATGGAGTTGGCAGCCACGCTCGCGCGGCTCTCAATGCTATCGATGCCGTCGAAGAGGGTTACATTTCGCTCTGGAGTGGAGGTTGTGACTCTGCTTGGTGCCGCCGTGCTTTGGCCTCTCATTGTTTGGCCTCCAATGGGCTGACCGCCGAACATGGAGAGTCCCGTGTCAGGCGTTGCGGGCTTGGTTGCGGCTCCCTTGAGTTTTGAGCTTCGCACGGAAACTTTGAATTCCGTGGCAAGAACGGCGGTAAGCTCGTGCACTAAGTCATCACTGGGCTTACGTCCCACCCACTCGAAGGCTACGTCATTGCCTTGCAGGAAGGACCGGCGCGACTCAAGGAACTCACGAACCGCTACCTTGAGGTCCTCTTCTTGAACCCGACCGTCAACGCGAAGTATGAGCCCCTCAGCGGTGCCCCGGGCTGTAATGACGCTACTTCGAGCATCTCCTTCTTGTTCTTCAACTTTTGCGGGAGAGGTGGAGATTTCTAATCCTTGAAGTCCCAAACCTTCAAGCGGTGTGGTGCCCGCCTCGAATCCCACATTATCGTCATCGTTGAACGAACCAGTCATAATACTCCAAGAAGCAAGAGGGCGGCATTGTAGTGCCGGGATATGAAAAAATCCAGGACAAAAACAGCTTCGAGAACCTTAGCTGCGTCGTGAATTTTACCTCATAACGAGTATCTCGTTGGTCACTTTATATGATTGGAATTTTTCGCGGATGCTCGCAAAAAACCCCGATGACACATTCCGTGAATCGAGTTACTTTAAGCAACTTATACCAAAGCGACGATCCCAACGTCAACAAACAAGTTTTGAAAAAACCTCCGTTGGCGAAAAAAGAAAGAGCGCCTTTTTATAAAAATCTCTCTGCTTGGTATTTACTTTTTTAGAGGGCTCAAGGCGCGTTCGCTTAATGCCCGAGCGACACGACGAGCTGGAGATCCTTCGTCGTGTGTTCTTTCTTGGCGCATGCCATAGTTGAGCCTGCATGTATTCGCGAATCGCATCGTTCATTAGTAGTGGTTTAGGAAGTGGATACTCCCCAAAGGCCCCGGGCACGTTTGGAACGGTGGCCGCCGCCCTCGCATGGCTCGGTATGTCGTGGGCAGGGGTCCTCTCGTCATCGCTCTCCCACATCGTGTTCGCGGCCATCGTGATCGTTGTGGGAACGGCCGCTATTCGATTGAGCCTTCGCTCGGACGGTAGTAAGGATCCGCAGTGGATTGTTATCGATGAGTGGGCCGGAATTTTCGTGGCGCTCATCGGCACGGAGGCCTCTCGTCTTTGGCTCGTTTTGCTCGCGGTTGTCCTCTTTAGAATCTTTGATATCTCGAAGGTAGGTCCGATTCGACGGGCAGAAGCGCTTCCAGGAGCTGTCGGAGTGATGGCCGACGACGTTGTGGCGGGATCCTTCGCCCTTCTTGGCATGGTAGTGGTGAGGTTTTTCGTGTGATGTGCCATTCCGGAATCGCTCAATCGATACGACGGACGCTCTCCGCCTGCGCTGTACTAACCGCGCTCGGGGCATCGGCGTGTTCTCCTGGATACGTTCTTCGCGGCGCCTACGAGCAAAGTAAGATCCTTTTGGCGCGTCGAGACATTTCATCTGTGATTAACGATTCCTCCACCTCTGTAGAGGATAGGGAGAAATTGCAGGTTGTTGTTGATGCGCGGGCCTTCGCTGAGCGGATAGGTCTCACCCCCGGGGACTCGTTTAAGACCTTCGCGGAGGTCTCTCGTGATCCGCTGGCGTGGGTCGTCGTCGCTTCTCGACGAGACTCCTTCGCGTTGTACACCTGGTGGTTCCCTATTGTGGGAACGGTGCCCTACAAGGGCTTCTTCGACAAGGAAGATGCTGAGGATCAGGTTCGGGAGCTCCAGTCTCTTGGGTACGAGGCTTCGATGCGCGGAACGGAAGCTTTCAGTACCCTTGGATGGTTCGATGACCCTGTTGTTTCAACGACCCTCAAAAACGCTCCGAGCCGGATCGCCAATACCGTTATTCATGAGAGCGTTCACACCACGGTATGGATACCGGGGAGTGTTCCGTTCAACGAGAGTCTCGCGAACTTCGTTGGCACTCAGGGGGCAGTGGCGTTTTTCTCCGCTCGTGTGAGTGACTGCCGAGCCGCGGGCCGCGAGTGCGGGGAGGACGAGCGGCAGCTCGCCACCGCGCGCAGGGAGTACGCGTTTCAGTTTGAGCTGGCCGAGTTGGTGGACGCCCTCTTTGTCTCCCTTGAGAAGCTCTATACCGACCCGAGCTTAACATCTGAGGAGAAGATCTCTCGCCGTGTCGAGGTCTTCGACTCGGCCATGAGGACCTTTAGGCAACGGTTTCCAACCCTCCAGATCCTGAAGGAGGTAAACAACGCTGATATCATTCAATTGAAGCTTTATCTCTCAAAGATATGGCTCTTTCGCGAGCTCTTTATTCGCAGAGATCAGGATTGGGGCGCTTTTATGAGCGTTTTGCGTGAGGTTCAGAAGAGGATGAAGGAGGATCCCTCCTCCGATCCTTTCGCCGTGCTTCAGGACATAGTAGCAAGGTGACGACTACGATACTAGGAGAGTGACCATGACAACATTCGCGGATCGACTTCAAGCCTCAATCGTTTCCTCAAAGAGTTCCCTCGTCGCGGGGTGTGACCCGGTGCTTGAAAAGCTCCCTCCTTTCTTGCTCGACGAAGCGCAGCGAATAACGAACAGTGATAGTGAATTCATCGAAAGAGCGCTTTCTCAATTCGGCGAGATCTTTCTCGCGGCGGTCACAGGTAAGGTCGCCGCCATCAAGCCTAACATCGCGTTCTTCGAGCAGTATGGGCTGCCTGGATTGAACGCGTTCAAGCGCCTCTGCGATAGCATTCGAGGTGCTCGTATTCCGTTAATCATCGACGCGAAGCGAGGTGATATCGGATCCACAGCGGCAGCCTATAGCGCCGCGTTTATCAGTGGTGTCGCGATTCGCGGATCTCGTCACGTCGCCTTTGAGTGCGACGCCTTAACGATCAATCCCTTCCTCGGATTTGATACCCTAGAGCCGTTTGTCGCCGATTGCGAAAAGTACGGTAAGGGACTCTTCATTCTTCTTCAAACATCAAACCCTGGGGCGAAGGATATTCAGGGATTAGAGAGTAAGGGCAAAACGGTGAGTGGGCATATCGCTGAGTGGTTGGTGACCAACGCGCAACGACTGATAGGAGAGTGCGGCTATTCAGGATTAGGAGCGGTAGTTGGCGCGTCGTATCCAGATGAGGCTCGAGCGCTGCGGGATATTCTTCCTACGACGTTCTTCCTCATGCCCGGCTTCGGAGCTCAAGGGGCGGGCGCTGATGACGCCACCGCCGGATTCGCCACCAGGGATGGCATCCGAGGAGGGGCGGTTGTGAATGTTTCTCGGGGGCTTCTCGAGGGTGACGCTAGGTCAGCGGATGACCTTCGGAGGGTTATCACCGCGAATGTGGCGAGGTTCAATGCGCAGCTCTCCCAGGCGATGGGCTGAGGCGCGCGGGCGGAAAGCTGAGGCGACTACATCGTGTCATTGCCTGTCAACTTGTTAAGCGCGTGGCTTTTAGGTACCTCAATTTTCAGAGGGTTAGATTCCTGAAAACCTCAGTCGGGGAAATTCACACAGAAACGGTCGAGCTTGGGCGCAGAGCTCCGCTTGATGGTGAGCTGCTCAGGAACGGGAAAGTTGGAAGCCAGAAATCTTCCGTAGCACAAAACGTGCTGCTTGCTTCCTCGTATCCGCCTTTGTGTCTTATAAGGACTTGAGGATGCGCTTGAGTCGTTTAACCCCGAGGGGTTTCTATCTTGCCCACTGAAGCTTCCATCCTCCCACCGAAACGCCGCGCTGAATGACCTCCTCCACGGACCACTCAAGATCACAGCTGGGGCATTTCTGCACAACTTCAAGCTCTCGACGACCTGGATCGTGCGGGGCAAAGGTTTACACGACGCCATGGTGCCGGAAGCAGAAACCTCCTGACCGTGAGCGATGGTCGCGGCGGAGGCAAGAACGAGGGACGTTGCGATTGTGATAAAAACTGAGCGCATACCCGAAGCATAAACGCTATGAGAAGTGCCTGTAAAGATAAATGACGACCTCGGCCTTGGTCTCTCTTAACAAGAACGAGGCGCTACGTTTAGGCAGTATCAGTGTCTTGGTGGCGACAGGGCGAGCTGGACCTGTATCACCGCAGACACATGGAGATTTTTCCGCGTGCGTGAAATACAAGAGCAACTCATGATCCGCTTTCGTAGCAGTGAGGTGTTCTACTTCGCCTCTTCATAGAGAGACCCCTTTAGATCGAGTGGATTTGACATCGCCCTCGCCCTCACGCACGATGCCTAACCAATGGGCATTCTTCCACCTGGCTCCTCAAAAGCCGCGACCACATCACCTATCGATCCTAATCTCGGCTCGCTCGTGCAATACGATGACGAGGGAGCGCTTATTCTCGGGGTCATCACGGGTACTAAGCGTGACAGATGCACCGTCTTGAATGTGAGAGGGCGCGAGATCGAGCTTGCGCGACCCCGCCTCTACCGTTTGCCAGCGGGCGGGAGCGCCGCGGGAGCGACGGTGGGCGCGAAGACGGAAGCGCTGAACGCCATCGCGCGCGACATTGAAAAAGAGGCCTTGGAGCTTAACGTTGAGGAGCTCTGGTCCTTTGTTCATGAGGATAGTCGCCTCTATTCAGTGAGTGAACTGTGCCAGAGCTATTTTGGTGCCGACACTCCTGAAAAGCACGCCGGCCTACGAATCGCGTTAATTCGAGAGAAGGTTCATTTTAAACGAGATAAAGATGGGTTTGAGCCCCGCTCGGCGCAAGTAGTCGGTGACCTGAAGGTCGCCGAAGAAGCTAAAAAGAGAAAGGTCACGATTCGTGAGGCAACAGTTGCCTGCGTGGCTCAACGAGCGAAAGACCCGACCGCATCCATTCCCAGCGACATAGAAGAGAATCTCGCTCTTATGGCAGAGGTCGCGGCTGGCGTCGCGCACACCGATCAAGCTCGCCAAAAAGAGGGGAAGGAGCTTATTCACCTGTGCGCGCAAGCGCTGAAGGTCTCAGAGAACGCCCCGATTGAGAAGCAGGCGTTCGAAGTCTTACTCAAGTGCGGATATTTCACGAAAGACTCCAACTTATCATTTATCCGCCACGACATACCGACCACCTACTCTCAGGATACTCTTGAGGATGCGGGGCGATTCACCGTGCCCTCTCGACTGGAGGATTTTCCGGAGGCAGATCGGCGTCTGCGACTCGATCTCACCAGTAAGCACGCTTTCACAATCGATGATATCTCGACCCAAGACATGGACGACGCGATATCGATCGAGCGAACTCCAGATGGGTACGAGCTCGGGATTCACATTACGGACGTTGCTTGGGCTATTAAGCCGGATAGCGCCGTTGACCGCGAGGCTCGACGTCGCGCTACCTCACTCTATTGCGCGGATCAGACGGTTAATATGCTTCCCCAAGCGCTCTCCGATATGAAGCTGAGCCTCCGTCAGGGAGAGATTCGTCCGTGTCTCTCTGTAGTGGCGCAGCTTTCAGAGAACTTCGCGATCCGCGATTGGACAGTTGCGCCGAGCTTTATTCGGGTAGCGCAGCGATATACCTATGATGATGTGGATCTGCTCCTTGAGCATGAGGATGAAACGCTCATGCGGGTGTATCACATCGCCACCGAGTGTGAGCAGGAGCGTATCCGAAAGGGCGCCGTGCGCGTTCATCGGCGAGAGGTTGTGCCGTTCGTTGAAGATGATGGCTCGGTTCGTTTGTTGGAGATCGACGAGGAGAGTCCCGCTCGGTCGCTTATCGCTGAATTAATGATCTTAGCGAACTCCCTTATGGCGCAGTTCGCCGTGAAGAACAATCTACCGGTGTTGTTCCGCGGTCAGGAGCGTCCCGATGAAAACGCTCGTCAGGCTGTGGTCGATGTACCTGAGGGACCAGCAAAAGATTTCACGACACGCTCTAAGCTCAAAAAATCGACCGTCTCGTTCGAGCCTCACTATCACGCTGGGCTCGGCTTAGACGCGTACATTCAAGCGACTTCACCGATTCGCCGGTACCTCGATCTCTGTCATCAACGACAGTTCCTCTCATTTTTTCACGGCCAAAAGCCGTGGATTGCGAAATCTGACTTTGAACCATTAGCGGCGGAGGTTGAGATGCACCTTAACTCAGCCAATCTCGCCAGTCGGGAAACCAAGAGGTATTGGCTCTTGCGGTACCTTGAGCAGAGGAAGCGAGGTTCCCCCATTACAGGCACCGTTGTGCGCTTAGACACAAAATCTCCATTGGTCGAACTCGACGAGGTGTACATCACGGTATTTGTTAAAACTAACAAGCCTGTCCGAATGGGTGAACAGGTTTCGTTAAAGGTTGTGTCCGTTGATCCGCACGCCGATTATGTGCGTTTGGAAGTCGTATCGTAACGCCTGCAGCAGTGCTTTCAGGACAAGCCATCCATCATAGACGCTCCATGGGTCGTTGGTAGGCTCTTCGGATATGTATCATCGATATGCCTCTCGAAGAGAAGCTGGGCAAGTCCTGGGCGATATTCTGGCGCGACGTCCTTTCACGGGAAGGCCTGTCATAGTCGCGCTCCCGCGAGGCGGCGTGCCCGTTGCATTTGAGATATCAAAGCGGTTGAACGCGCCGCTGGATCTTCTCGTAGTACGAAAGATCGGGGCTCCGGGCCATGCAGAGTTAGCGTGTGGTGCCTTCATTTTAGGTGGGGAGGTGGTGTGGAACACACGCGTGATGAAGGCGTTACGGGTGACACGAGAGGATCTTGAGGAGACGTATCAAGAAGAGGTTGAGGAGGCGAGGCAGCGAGAGGAGGCGCTCCGAACTCCCGAGAGCCCGCCAATCCCACTAGGCGGAGCTTCCGTGATTGTCGTTGATGATGGTCTTGCCACGGGGGCAACTATGAAGGCCGCTTTGCGGGGGATTCAAGGGGAACATCCACAAGAGATAATCGTGGCGATACCGATGGGTCCCCAGTCAACATGTCGGGAACTCGAACAGATGGGATGCTCATTCATATGCGATCAACGAATCGACGATGGCCACTTCTCTAGTGTCGGAGAGTGGTATCAGGAGTTTCCCCAGGTCTCAACCGAGGAGTGCCGCGAACTTCTCGTGGCGAGTCGGAGGGAGGAAAAGAGAGGCTAGTCCAGCTAGGTCGCGTTCTTCGCGGTTGAGTGGAGAGAGACCCCTGCCTGGTTACCCTCCTGTCGCCTCGACCGACTTGCAAAGTGTCCCACATAAAAAAGGGAGAGCTCATTGACTCTCCCTTCACAAGAAACTTATAGGGTTATATCTCTAGTGGATAGAAGCTCCCGCAGGAAGGTCATCCTCCTCAGAATGCTCAAGCTCTTCACCGTTGAGCTCTCTACACAGGTCGGAGAGCATATCGAAGGCCTTCGCGAGTGAGTCCATCTCATCGCAGGTGATTTCGATCATCTCAAACGCTAATTCCTCGTCGGTCAGTTCAGGCACATCTTTTCTCTCTTTGGCCATGAGTTCTCCTCGGCGAATCGTGTACGATGAAGTAATGCACAACCTGTTCCACCGAGGATGTCGGGCATTTCGTCGGAAAACTTAAGGGTAAACTTTAAAAATGACGACGCACCAAGGGGTTAGAAGGGAAAAAGATGGCTGCGCCCTGATTGCCCTGACAATTCGGTGACGCGCCTGGGCAGAAATGACTGAGGAGTGCGATGGGAAGGGGACAAGAGTGCCCGGTGGATCTCTCGTATGTATGCGGGCAACGTGCTGATCACACACCGCCACGGCGGTCCGCATGAAGCATGAACTATAGGCCCAGTTGTAGACTAACTCTTGGAGGGCCGCTTATCCGCGGCGGCTCGATGGGTGACAACGGTTGGTTCGGTTTCCTCGTGAATCATGGCGTATCCACCAAGATCCGGTCTGAATGAGGGCTCCGCGACCGTACACCCTGCTAAAAGAGATAGTCCGATCAGGCATGTAAGTAATTGTACTGCGCGACACATAGAGGCTCTCTCTACAACTATTGTACTTCTCGGAGTTATGGTCGTCGCACCGAAAAGTGTTGCCTCTACGGGGATCCAGTAGGAAATACTAGGAAACTTGTGACAAAAGTGACCTGGATTCCCTAACGCTACAAGAAACCCGTGCGTCTTGTCAGATAAGAAAACTGCCTACTTACCGCCCATGTTCTCTCTGTGGTACCCTTTCGTCACCGTGAACTCACCCGTCATCTCGTGCCAATCCTTAACCAAGGAGTATGTCTCTGCCCGCAAGGCGCCAGGATTTCTGGGCACCCTTCGCTCGTTCGTGTCGCCGAATAGTGTCACGGTGAGCGCCGTTCAGGATTTTAATCTTGAGGTTGGGCCTGGCGAGATCGTTGGATTACTCGGCCCAAATGGAGCAGGGAAGACCACGCTCATCAAGATGCTCACGGGAATTGTGGCGCCGAGTCGTGGTATCGCGCGAGTTCTCGGCTACGAGCCATTTTCTCGCCCGAAGGATTTTCGCAAACGGATCGCGTTGGTGATGGGACAAAAGTCCCAGCTATGGTTGGACATTCCCGCGTACGACTCGTTCCAGCTCCTTCAGCGCTACTACGAGGTTTCCGAAAGGGATTTCACGCAGCGCGTACACTCCCTTGGGGAGATCTTGGGGGTTCGACACCTCTTTCATACGCATATACGAAGGCTTTCACTCGGCGAGCGTATGAAGATGGAGCTGATGGCGTGTCTCCTGCACAATCCGGACCTCTGTTTCCTTGATGAACCTACTATCGGCTTGGATGTCGTAGCTCAGAAGCACATACGAGACTTCTTCAAGGAGTATCAACGCCAACATAAGACAACTATCATCCTTACCTCCCACTACATGGCCGACATCGAGGCGTTGTGTCCCCGCATCGTCCTCGTCCTTGGTGGTCGAAAGAGATTTGACGGCAGCATCGGTGACTTTGAGCGAGTGTTAGGTCGAGAGAAGTTCGTTACCTTGTCCTTCTCAGAGCCAGTTGATCGCGCTGATCCGATATGGACAGGACTCAATCCACAGTGGGATGAGGATGGTACCTCAGTCGAGTTGCAGATAGAGGAGGAATCGCTCCGAGAGAGGTCAATAGCTATACTCTCAGCCTTCCCCGTTGTTGATTACTCAACTGAGAAGTTACCGATTGAGCGGGTGCTTAAAACACTTCTCGCAAATCCCCACCTTCTTCCAGGTTAGGCCATGATGATGAGGGAGCTCGGTAAGTGGCAGAAGACCATCAGCGTATCGCTCTCTCGGTACATGGCGTTTAAAGCCGATTTCTTCCTGATGTTGGTGGCCCCCTCACTCGTATTTATCGCCATTAACTACAACATTTGGCGCTCTATCTATGAATCCCGAGGCGGGGGGAGTATTTCCGGATTTACGATGGATCAGATGCTGCAGTACCAGTGTTGGTCGTTCATCGTGACCTTGCTCGTGCGCTCTCACCGGACATGGAATCTCTCTGAGCATATCCGACTCGGCCGAATGACCGCGTTCTTGCTCTATCCCTTCGACGCCTGGAAGTATTACGCTGGCGAGTTTATCGCTTTCCAGACGCTTCAAGTCGTAACGGCCGTGCTAGCCATCGGTGTTTTAGAGTTCTTCAACTTCCTGCCCCCGCTGGACATCGCCACATGCCTTGTGGGCATCGGATTCTCCCTTTTGGTTAGCGTGTTGTGGTTTGTGATTGATTTCACCTTTGGTTTGATCGCGTTCTGGCTTGAGGAGGTTTGGATATTTCGGGTGATATTCGGCTTTTTCGCGGTTCTTTTTTCCGGCGCGTTTATTCCGATTGAGCTCTTTCCCCGAGCCCTCCAGCGCGTTCTCGAATACACGCCTTTCCCGTTTATTACCTCCGTTCCCGTCCATATATTTCTTGGCACGAGTCATGTGTCGCTCTGGTCAGCGGCCGTGACCCTCCTCGGATGGATAGCGAGTTTAAGCCTAGGCGCCATGATGCTGTGGCGTCGAGGCCTTCGTCTATATAACGCGGCGGGTATTTAGATGAGAGAAACCGCTTCTCCCTATATCCGCGTGCTCCACCAGCAGATGCTTAACTCGCTCGCGAAGCTGATGAGCTTTCGTCTCAATTTTGTGCTGAGCGTACTCTTCGATGTTGCGGCTTTTGTCACCTTCTACTTCAC
>JAULVA010000281.1:13412-17258 GCA_032111275.1 Bdellovibrionota bacterium | reverse complement strand
TAGCCTGCTTGAATGGTACTCGCACCCCTCTAGCAGTCGAATGGCCTTGCTCATGCTCATTATCAGTGCCCTAGAAGAAGGAATACTTCTCGGCCTCGTCCGCTATCAACACAATCGGGGAGACTTCCAAACGACATTTTTCATACAGCCAGAGCCGCGGTGAAGTTCCGAAGGTACGCTTCCACGCACAACGGCCAGTGATGCCCACCACTCAGTCACTTACACCCTCGACGGGTCGTCACGGCACGAAGCTGATAACAGCGCTCGAGCCCTTGATTCGCTGAGACTGCCTATCAACCTGGCGGCAGCTCATTGCTAGCGAGCAATTCCGGGGATTCGGAGTTCTTCGCCAAAACCAGAGAGTCGATACGCTGAAAGTCCATCTGTATCTTTGAGATACTTACCTGTTGCTTGCCGGTTCGTACCATCGGGATATGGTCAACGAACTGAACATTAATCTTCATGTCAGCGCCCAAAAACTTTCGCAACTCCCCCAACACATGGCCGAAAGCCTCATCATTATAGGCGGGCGCCTTAATGACCTTCAGCACTATCGAGCCCCGTTCCTCTTGAACGACTTGGAATTGCCGGATGATGTAATCGTAGTCCTTCAGAAGGTGCAGGAAGAAGGAGCCTGGCACGTAATTGCCGTTCGCCCCTACAATGATCGATTGAACGCGCCCCTCGATCTTTCCGATACGAGGAAGACCACGCCCACACGCACACGCCGCCGAGTTGTCCATCGCTACGGCCATATCACCGATGCGGTATCGCAGGAAGGGAAGACACTCATTCGAGAGATCGGTGATGACAATTTCACCGATCTCTCCTGGTCGCGCGGGACGCCCATCTTTTAGGATCTCGACGATGTACGACTCAGCGACTACGTGGTGACCTTCGTGCGCATCACACTCGTAGGCGATCCCCGAAAACTCTCGACTGCCGTATTTGTCGAAAACTTTGCATCCGAAAGCCTTCTCAATCACCATCCGACTCTCGTCTGGCAGAGACTGCGCTGAAGACACAAGCGCCTTAGGTTTGATGCTCGGCAATTCGTGATGCTTGACGTAGTGAGCCAAGAAGTTAAACGACTCGGCATACCCATCAATCAGCACGGGCTGGTGTTTGACGATTTTCTCAACAAACATCTTGAGATTCTTGTCCGATAGCTCATAGGCGGGAACGAAGAGCCGACGATTCAGAATCGCGTCTAGCTTCTCACGAACGATCTGCGTGATATTCATACCGATGGTCTGGTGCCAGAGGCGGGCCTGTCTATCACCAAATCTATAGCCGGTCCACTCAAGACCTCGCTGCGTAGCCGCCCACCGTATCTCAAGCTGATGACGATCCGCGAAGCAGACAAATGGCTCGCCCGTCGAACCGCTCGTTTGAATGCGCAGCACTTGGTCTTTTCGATGATTATCGGACAACAGGTCGAAATAAAGGTTCTCTCGCACATCCTGCTTGGAGAGCAGAGGGAGCTTTTGTAAATCCTCGATAGTTTGAATGTCCGATGGCTTTACGCCGGCCTCATCGAAGCGCTGGCGATAGAAGGGAACATGCTGGTAGGCGTGTCGCACAAGCTTTCGAAGCTTAATCTCCTGAAGCTCTTTTACGTGCGCCGGGGTCAACCATTGACTCTCCTTCAACTCATTGTAGTAATCGCGTGCACGCGACGTTATCAACCATTTGTGAAGGGGCATGGTCGCGAAGAAGATATTCATGCCGAGCTTCCGCCATCCGGTGAGGGGTGCGTCGTGTTTAGTTGGACGATGGGTCTTGAGGTAATCCTCAAGAATATTCTCCTGCTTCTTCGAGAGCCGGAATTCGTAGAAAGCTGGGATAATATCGACGAGGCATTTCATGACCGCTTGCAGCGGGAATCTCGCCAAATAAGATACTCCCATCATTCGATTTTGAAAAAGAGTCTCAATCTCTCGTATGGAATATCCCTTCGCGAACGCCGATACGGCGATAAACGAGTTAGGATAAAAGTATCTCAATCGATAGCGAAGAACATCTAAGAGGACCTCTCGGGGAGCCATGACAAATCCCGATTTGTTATCGCGGAGCCGCATACCAAAGAGGGAATTGAGCAGGACATTCAAACCTCGACTGAGGATGAAACGGGAATCCTTCAATCGACCGATCGAGCTACGATATCCCTGCACCATGTCGGCGTTGGAGAACGTAATCTCCCGATAGAGCCGCCATACATCCTCTGGGAGGTTCTGGAGGTCCGCGTCAATCAGACAAACATATTCTCCCTTCGCCGACCGAATACCCGAACGCCACGCTCTCGCGATACCTTTGTTCTTGGCATGGAACACAAGCGTAATTCGAGAATCCTCGCGAGCCAGCCGCTGCATCACCTCACGAGTATCGTCAGTACTGGCGTCATCCACGAGAACGACCTCACCCTGGATCGACTTTTTGTCAAAGACCCGCAATAGACGAGACACGAGCTCTGGAAGATTTTTGGCCTCGTTGTAGCATGGTGCCAGAACAGAGAGCTCGACAACTCGCCCTCCCGCTTTGACCGCTCCAACAACCTCGATGTCTGTATCGTCGAATCTATTCATAAGCCTATCCAAGTAAAGATTCTCCTCGTTTACTAAGTCAGTCGAGCCCCATCCATGTCGCGGTTCGTCGCAATCCTTCCTCCAAAGAGACCTCGGGGTTCCATCCCAAAAGATCACGAGCCTTGGAGATATCCCCGACCCGTCGAGTGCCCGCCGTCCAATCGGCTGGCTCGTAGATCGGATTAAACGGCTTGTTAACAACGTCGCACATCACACGAACCAAACGCTCAATCGAGACATCCTCCCCTCGCCCGATGTTCATCAAGGCGCCATTAACAGGCCGTTCCATCGCTTGAATCGTAGCTTCAACGGCATCATCGACGTAGATGTAATCCAACCTCTGCATGCCATCACCGTAGATGACGGGACGCTCTCCTTGAAGAAGTCGCTCGAAGTTCGTGAGAATGACGGATTTGTAGCCCATACCAGCGAATTGCTTAGGACCGTAGACAAAGAGATAGCGAAGAACGGCGAAGTCGATACCGTGCTCCTTGCGAACGAAGTTGAGAAGATGCTCACCCGCAAGCTTGCTCATACCGTACACAGTACGGGGCTCGGGGATATCCGTCTCTTTGAAATCAGCTCCCTCAGTTCGCCCATAGGCGTAGAGGGTGGACGTGTACACGATTTTTTTGATCCCACCCCGAGCTGCCGCGAGAAACACCTGCAAGCTACCATCCACGTTGGCTCGAATAACGTCGTAGGGAGAATCCTTCGATTGATTGTGCTTTTCGGCAGCGAGATGAAAAAGGGCATCGTGGCCAGCGACCACTTCATCCAGCTTGCCGGTCGAGTCAGAGCCCAGCGTGTGCGCCACGAGCGATACACCAGGAATCTCTCCGAGATTAGCGGCATCCCCATATCGAAGGCTGTCAAGCACGGTCACCTGCGAGGCACCACGCGCAATCAGCGCACGAACAAGATGCGAACCAATAAAGCCCGCGCCGCCCGTTACCACGACCCTCGCCCCCTCAAGTCGCAACGTCTGTTGCTTCACCCTTTCCGTCATGACCTTCTACGAGTTCCTTTCGCTATTCAGCGATTCGCCCAGCGCAACCTGGTCGATCGGTGACAGCCACAGACCGGGCGACACCAACTAAACCCTTAACAACACTCGGGATATAACAAGCCCCATTCACGTCACACAAGGAAATACTCCGTGCGTATCCGATATTAGATGCAGAGACAAAGAGCGGCGGTGCGCGCGATTATTGGAACACGGTTACCGACGTTTACAAGCGCGGCGATGGTGCGGGGGTGT
>JAULVA010000281.1:9038-13402 GCA_032111275.1 Bdellovibrionota bacterium | reverse complement strand
CACCGAACCTCTTTACGTACTTTTATCGGGGTCACGCGGCCTAGCCACACGGCCACCCGCACCTTAGGGTGGGAGGTTCTCCCCCTTTAACCCATCAAAGAACAAACGCCGTCACCGAACGATCGGGGCGCCTTGCGACCTTGATAGCCACCCCCTATGATCTCCCGCCTATGAAGAGAAAACTCCTTATCATCGCTGCCTCCCTCGCCTCAGTTCTTGCCCTCGGAGCACTCGTCGTAGCGTACAGGTTGAACGATCTGGTCCAAGGCTTTCGCCCGCAGATCGAGCGGGAGCTCTCCGCGGCTCTTGGGGCCAAAGTACAACTTGGGGAGATCTCGGCGGCGCTTTTCCCGACATGTCACCTCTCGGTTAAGGAGGTGGCGGTACTCGGTCCGAACGGCACATCACCAGCGTTGTCCCTAGGAAGCCTCACGGCATCCGTAGCCCTCCGTCCCCTCTTGAGCAAAAAACTCGATATCTCAAATCTTGAGATCAAACGACCTCGAATCACCCTTATTAAGGATGAGAGCGGCACCACCATTCAGGGGCTCAATACGAGCCCATCTTCCACGCAATCCGCTCAGCCGTCACAAAACTCTGAGCGATCGGGTCAAACCAGCTCATCACCCACACAGCTCGACATCGCGGTCTCCCGTGTTTCGATCTCAGATGGAGAGCTCACTATCGATGATCGTGTGGCTAAGAAAAGGACCTCGGTGAAAGATATCGACCTTACGGCCGGCGTCGAGATACGAGGCAAAGAGATTAACGTCCCCATGCTCAAGCTCTCGCTTGCCCCATCGCCCCTACCGCAGATCCATTTCACGGGGGCTCGTATCTCCTACGCTCAGGAGAGTGGCAAGCTCTCTATCGGCTCGTTCGACGCGTCCTCAGATGTCGGAGAGATTCACGCTGAGGGAACCCTTGATACCAAAACGCAGAGCGGAAGCCTGTCTGTACGTTCGAAGGGAATCGACCTGAGAAAAGCCGCTGGACTTCTTAAGAACGCCGCGCCCACGCTCGCCTCGATGAATATCACGGGGACTATCGCCACCTCACTCGTGGTAACCCTGGCGGGTGGACAACCCTCACTGAAGGGTCCACTTACCCTCAAGGAGATCAACGCCGATCTTCCTGGGCCTCAGAAAGTTCGAGGACTCTCCGGGGATATCAACCTGCAGGGGCTCCTCACCGATCTCTCGGTTGCGACCTCTACCATCAAGCTATTGTTCCAAGACGCGCCACTGAGAGTAGCTTCAACCGCGCGCGTTACGTCGGCGAACGCAACCATACAATCATTAACGGTAAGTGGGCTGGGAGGAGAGACGCGACTTCCCGCGACGATCCAACTGAATCCCCCGAAAGCGTTCTCCGCGCAACCAAGCATTTCGAGCGTCTCCATCGAGGAGCTCCTCAAGGTCACGAACCCCTCCCTCTCTCGTTCGATCGCCGGCACCATCGTCTCGGCGAAAGGAAACTTCTCAGGCTCGGCGATGAGCGATGTCGCGCGCTCAGTTACCGGAGCGGGAGACCTCGTCATAAAGAACGCGGTGCTCAAAGGAGTCAACGTTCCCAATCTGATCCTCTCCAAAGTCTCGAACATCCCCCTTCTCGAGGGCACGCTCCGATCGAACATCGCGCCGGAACATCAAAAATATTTCAACGATCCCGATACCAAGGTAGCGGAGTTCACCAGTGAATACTCCCTTGGAGGCGGTGTGATAAACCTCAAATCCCTTCGAGCCACAAGTGAGGCGTTCGTTCTGCAAAGTAGTGGCACGATGTCGATGGACGGGGATCTCAACCTCGCTTCAAATTTCATCCTCGCCGCTGATATCTCGAAATCGCTCGCGAAGCGTTCAAAAACGGTAGAGAATATGCTGAACAAAGATAAACGCCTTGAGATCCCGGTAGTCATTACAGGCAAGAGTCCTGCTCTGGTCGTGCTACCTGACATCTCGAAACTCCTGCAGGGAGCCGGCGGGCGAGCGCTTGAGCAACAAGCTGGTAAGTTGCTTGAAAAAGCGCTGGGCGGAAAGAAAGGCGACAACAAGCAGAAGAATCCACTCAGTGGATTGTTTGGAATTAAGTAGAGCGGGGGCGGTCAGAGACCACCTCATGAAAATGATGATTTACCAAGTGATTCCTCTGCGAGTATCCTAGGGAAGCAGGGCAACACCCGACGTGCTCGTGAACGTAAACGTACCCGGAGCAAAAAACCAACATGTTCGGGAACGTTCACGTTTACGAGCACGAGCACGTTCACGTAGGGCATTATAACGTGACACTATGAGTAGGTTTTGCCTCGCTTCCCGAGCCATGGCGATATGACGGATACTATCGACGACAAAGACAACAAAGACTCGGAACATGCGACCGAATCCGAGGCTACCGAATCCAAGGCGACCGAACCCGAGGCGAAGCAAGACCTCGTTGGGGGCTTCGCGTTCTTTCTCTCCCTCGCGGCGATTCTCCCAACGGGTCTGATGTTCACCACCCTCACGTTGCTGCGGCTTAAGAGCGCGAACGCGACATCAACGGTTAACTTCATCTTCGCGGCTCTCGCGGGCGCCGCTATCGCCCAGATGTTTATCAGAGGACACCTCTCCGTATTCATCCATGAATTTAAACACTCCTTAGTTTCCAATCTGGTGGGCAATCGACATAAAGGGATGCGCATCGGAGTGAATTCGGGTCACTATCAATACTCGTATACAAAGAGTACCGCTCACTACAACGCCTTCATCTCCCTTGCGCCGTATATCACGCCGGTGTTTACCTTGTTCGGGGTCTTTATCGCGTTGATTTTCTTCCGACACGATCGGGATATCGCCGCTATCCTCGTCGGCCTAGGGTATGGAATGGATATCCTCCTCAACATGCGAGATATCTCCCCGGTCCAAACCGATATCTCACTAATCCGGGGGGGCTACAACGTGGGGCTCGCCTATATCGCCGCCTGGAATCTTATGATCGCGGGTCTCGTCTTAGCGTGGGCCTTTCACGGGCTCGTGGGGCTCTCGATGCTTCTTGAAGATATCTCAGCCTGCTTTATCTACCTCTATATCGCCCTCTTTGGAGACCCTCGCGCCTAGCTGAATCGGGCGCACCCTAAGGAAGCAAGGCAGGAAACTCTACACGTGAACGTGCCCGTGCTCGCAACCGTGAATGTGAACGCCCACGAAAAAGTTAGCTTTTTTGCTCCGGGTACGTTTACGTCGGGTTTTGCCTCGCTTCCCCCAGGGTTCTTATCCCCCGCTAGACTCCTCGCATCGCCAGATTCGGTCCCCATCGGACCGTTTACAACACCTGAATCGATATACCCTATTCGAAGCCAGCCCCCTCAACACCGACATTAATAATAATAATTTTGAATGCTTATGGGATATCACCCCTTCCAGCTGGGCGCTAAAATTATCTTTCAATACTATTTTTTGACCTTTCCACTCGACGTACGGCTCTTCTCGTGGGAACCTATACCCTTGACCGTTCTCCAAGCTAATGAAAGCTTCAACGGTCTTTTCAGGAAACATATGGGAAATAAATTATACGTAGGAAATCTATCCTACGACGTACAGGATCGCGATTTGCAACAACTCTTCGCTCAATATGGAACCGTATCATCCGCACGGGTGGTTACAGACCGTGATACGGGGCGATCCAAGGGATTTGGCTTTGTAGAGATGAGCACCGACGAGGAGGCTGAAGCTTCCATATCGGCACTCAATGGCCATGAGGTCGGAGGACGCGCTTTGACAGTGAATGAAGCACGACCTAAGGAAGACCGTCCTAGTGGCGGCGGACGCGGCTTCGGCGGCGGCGGCGGCGGTGGCGGCGGTGGATACAGCGGCGGTGGCGGAGGCTACGGCGGTCGCGGTGGAGATCGTGGTGGTCGCAGCGGAAGCGGCGGCGGCCGACGTGGTGGAAGTGGCGGAGGACGTTACTAATACCACTGAATCTCTTCGCTCATGAAGAGACTCAATGACCTGCCTCTCGGGCTTTGTCTCGGAGGCAGGTTTTTTTATGTCCCAGAGCTCTTCACTCCTGAAGTCGGTAGAAGCCTACCGGAGTACCGACTCACATCGATCGGATGATAACCGCGCGATACCTCGGGGCCCCTCATCCTCGAGCGCAGCTCACGAACCCAACACACATAGGTCGCCTGATATTCGGCCGTGCTGGAAATCCTCGCCCTCTCAACCTCACGCCCTGTAACCCCAATCGGACCATGAGCTTAGCGCCGCGGTCTTCAAAGTAAAAACGGCTCTTCGTGGAATCGAGTGGGTAGATCAGCGCAAGAATCGATAGAATTAGCAAAGAGTTCGGATGGTTAAGCGGTTTTTGACAGCCCTGAGTTTCTTGCG
>JAULVA010000281.1:3625-9028 GCA_032111275.1 Bdellovibrionota bacterium | reverse complement strand
AATGACGCATCCAAATCGAACGCCACCTCGTCGGCGTTTATTGTCGGTGCTTATTATCGCTGTTTAGATGCGGATGTTCACCGGCGGCAACAGCTACTGCCCAAATCTTGTCCCTGTAGCCGGGCTACTGCCCAAATGAGCGGAAAGGCCCCTCCCATCGAGCGGAGAAATGCCCGGCCGAATAGCCCTAGCATGATGACATATGAGGTATGGAACAGGACTCTAGATACACGAATGCCCTGCGAATCGGAGAACGCAAAAGTCTGGCCTAGAGAAAACTAACGACCAAGCACATTGGCGAGCTTTGGCATCGATGGTGGATACAACCCTGGGGGATACGGAACTGTAACATCCCCAAGCTTCCACTTCTCTCGAACCGCTCTCGCCTTGTGCATGAGCGCCTTTAAAAATCGTATAAATTCGATACGCGCACTGCGCTTTTCGGAGAGACACCACATACGCCGCCCGTTCCGTCTGGGGCGATACGTGGTATCGAGCACCTGGGCAAGAAGCCGGTCCCTACCGATTACGCGTTTCCTCTCCCGCGCTCTCTTCCTCTCAGCGCGCTCCTCAAGCAGTCTGATACGGGCGATCAAATGCCCGTTAATCCTCTGCTGTTCCTCGGGAGAGTGATAGCCAAAAGCTTCCATCCACGCGTTCGGTTCAAGGGTGAACGTCTGCATCTCATCGGATGAGGCTAGAATCTCTTCCGCACGCTTGGTGTATCCCCTCAAGTTGTTGGCATCTCGAGTAATAGCGGTGAACTGCGGACGCCGTAACCGCTTCCAATGACGGGTATGTTCGCCTGACTGAAACATCTTCCACGAGGAGAACCCGGGATACCTATCGATCGAGGTTTCTAAGTTGTCCTTGGCTGGATTGGCATAGAGGTAGGCTATCGCTATGAGAGCTCTCTTGGGGGTCAGCACTGTCGGGCTATCATAGCCCTTACACCATACGGTCCGCTTGTTTCGTCCGAGCAGTCCGTTAAGCATGTGCGCTGAGTCAGTTTTGAAATGGCGGAAGAACCGCTCAACGTGGTCGGGATCAATCACCACGAGAACGAGGTGAATGTGTGTAGCCTCCACAAGAATGTGGCTGATTCGAACGGGATATAGCTCGCACGCTCGCGCTAGGCAGGTCTTCACGATAGCCTGGCATAGTGGATTCGCGAGAAGTAGCAGTCCCTCCTCAAGGCTAAAGGTGCAAAACAACACGCTGCCGTGAGGGTGGTATTTCATCTTCTGTCCCATGGAGGGCTATTCGGGGAGACGAAGGGAGAGTTGCGTGGATGAGTGGGAAAAGCAGCCCCGCCCCAGAGACAGTAGCCCCCCTACAGAGACAAGCCCCACTACAGAGACAGAAAAGTAGCCCCCCTACAGAGACAAGTAGCCCCCCTACAGAGACAGAAAGTAGCCCCCCTACAGAGACAGAAAGTAGCCCCCCTACAGAGACAGAAGTAGCCCCCCTACAGAGACAAAACAGAGACAAACAGAGACAGAAAGTCCGCGCAAGTGGATACGACCATGAGAGATCGTGGCTTCATCATTACGCGTTGAGATACGGCCCGCCAGGAGTCGGGCCCTACCGGGTGCCGGCGGAAACTCTCCCGAGCTATCGTCATCTATCAGGGTAAAGCACCCACCGCCGAAGATGGCGTAGAGGGATTTCCCCTTGAGCGGTTTCTTGAGCTTCTTTGGAAAGGGTTGGTTCTCTGCTAAGACGATCCCCACAGAGGCGAGGGATATGATGAGGAAGTACCCATAGCGATTACGGTCCCCTACTCCGCAGTGCGACCACCACCCGAGCGGTCCCCCACCCGCGCCACAAGATACTCAGGCACCGGGTCATACGATACCCACTCCATACACAATCCGTGGGGTGGAGCTGTCACACCGGCGAGTCGGCGATTCTTGGAGGCAAGGATCTTCGGCATCGCGTCGCGAGCGAGGTGGCCACGTCCGATATCAACGAGGGTCCCAACGATGTTACGAACCATCTGTTTGAGGAACCCCGAACCGATAACCTTAATCTCGATCAGGTCCGCTTTGCGCTCAACGGAGATCGAGTAGATCGTTTTGACCGGGGTCTTGGCGCAACACTCAGAGTCTCGAAAGCCCGAGAAGTCCTGTGTGCCAACGAGGCACTGCGATATCTCGTGGAGGAACTTCGCGTCGAGCGGTCGGTGCATGTGCCACACACACCGCGACTCAAGGATCGCCGGCGATGGGCGATTCATGATGCGATAGGTGTACTGCTTATGCGTGCTGTCGTGCCCGGGGTGAAACCTCTCGGGGACGAACTCCGCGGAGATAACCGCCAGCTCACCTTTCATCAGATGACTCACGCCGTTTACTATCTTGAGAAGCTCAGGGGGATTGGACGAGCGGAAGGTGACCACCTGTCCCCGCGCGTGCACACCGGAATCGGTGCGCCCCGCCGCGTGCAAAGGACCTATATCCTCACGGCACACCACCGAGAGCGCCCGCTCTAATTCCGACTGTACCGTTTTAAGGTTCGGTTGTTTCTGCCAGCCGTGAAAGCAGCCCCCATCGTACTCAACTATGAGCTTTATGTGCTTCACAACGGCACCTTCCTACTCGGAGCAGAGCCTCTCCGCGATCTGAACCGCGTTGAGCGCCGCGCCCTTACGAACGTTATCGGCGACGATCCACATCGAGAGACCGTTTGGAACGGAGTCATCCTTGCGGAGACGACCAACGTGAATGTCATCGGTGCCCGCCACATCAGTCTGCATCGGATACTCCTCAGACGTTGTGTGCATGACGACTCCGGACATCTTCGAGAGCGCCTGAGCGAGGGTCTCTGGGGACAGCGGACGATCTGTCTCTACGAACACGCTCTCGGCGTGGCTGTAGAAGACCGGCACTCGAACCGCGGTCGCGGTGATACGGAGATCCGGGATGCCGAGGATCTTTCGACTCTCGTTGATGATCTTGTACTCCTCTTTGGTGAACCCGTTATCCATCAACACATCGATCTGCGGAATGCAATTAAACGCGATCTGATGCTGAAACGCCTCGTGTGTCATCTCTGTTTGGTTAAACACAGCGAGGGTTTGTCCCCACAACTCATCAAGCGCCGCTTTGCCCGCACCCGATACCGATTGATAGGTCGACACCACAACGTGCTTCAATCCAGCGATGTCATGAATCGCCTTCAATACCGGTACCAACTGAATAGTTGAGCAGTTAGGATTAGCGATGATCTTCTTGCCACGAGCGCTCTCGAAGTTAACCTCGGGCACAACGAGTGGAACATCCGGGCTCATACGGAAGTGACTTGAGTTATCGATAGCGACAGCGCCCGCCTTCGTGGCGAGCGGCACAAACTTAGCCGCGAGTTCTCCGGAGGTAGCGAAGAGCGCGATGTCCACCCCCTCGAAGGAATCCTCCTCAAGCAGCCGAACAGCGATCTCATCATCCCTAAATTTGTAGACCTCGCCCACAGAATCTTGCGAAGCGAAGAGGCGAACCTCAGTCACGGGGAATTTACGCTCCTCAAGGACAACGAGCATCTCGTTCCCTACCAGTCCAGTTGCTCCTACGATTGCGATAACAGGGGGTTTTGTTGTTGCCATAGGGGGATAGTTGTACGACACATCGAGAGCTGAAGCCACTCCAGGAGCTTAAATCTACCGAGGAAGAGTCCTGCGTGTGAGGGACTTCCCCTCTCGCTTCGGTTTTAGCCGGTCAGGACGCTCAACTGCGGGCATAAAAAAGCCCCCGTACGAATCCCACGGGGTCGTACGGGGGGCATCCACGGCCTAGGCCTGGAGGTGAGTCAGACTATGCCTCTGAAATCTCTCGTCGGCGCTTCTCTCGCAAGAGCTTCTCAATGGTTAATGAGGCGAGCGCGTATCCCTCAGCCTCCGTCTTGCCAGCTTGAAGGGCGATATCGGTCACTGCCTCAACCAACTCACCAAGGGTTGTCGTAATAGTCGAAGTCTCTTCCTTGAGGGCCTGTTCGTTTCGGTTATCCATAACTCACTCCTAAAACCTGGGCATTTCAACCTGCGCTGTCCCAGTATACCTCACGCTAAAAGCGGGCCCGAAACAAAATGTTTCACACCTGCAACATTCACCTATTATTGAGATGCGAGGAGAGCTGGATTGATGTTCAAATTATTGACACCCTCGGGAAAAGGTTACGATTTTGGTACAACCAGACCACGCGAAGGTGGTGCTTAAAAAAAGCTTGACCAGAGCTCTTACGGGGTGTCGTCGATCTTAGTGCCTGGGAGCTATTCCGTAGAGGGTCCAGGTAAATCCCTCACTTTCGGAACCGCCAGTAAGGACGAGGATCCATCCCGGTTTTGGCGTCGATTGCATGGCCGAGCTGAGTAGCGTGACCTCTTCACCGCCGTCGACTTTAACGACCTCCCGTCCCTCCACCCGCTCATCCCAGAGAAGGGGGCGTTTTCCCGCGGAGAATCGGCCGTATCGGGAGGAAACCACGGCGGTCACACAGACCTTAGCATGAACATGGCGCTCTTTTCGTCCCTCTTCTTGTCCGTGACTATTCATAGACTTGACTCTCTCTTCGACCATCATAAAGACTAAAAAAGAAGAGCCGCCTCACTAGGGGCAGCTCCTCTCTCATCAACGCCCGTTACGTGAGCGCTTCTGACATGAACAAGGAACTACCGTCCCTCGCCCTCAATCTTGTCGATTCGCTCCTTGAGCTCCTTACCGACCTTGAAGAAGGGCAATTTCTTTGGTGGAACTGGGATCTTCTCACCGGTCTTTGGGTTACGTCCCTCGTAGGCACCGTACTCCTTCACGACGAAGCTACCGAAGCCTCGGATCTCAATTCGACCACCGTTAACGAGCGTATCCCGCATCTTGCGGTACACGAGGTTAACAACCTCTTCTGCTTGAACAACGTTGATTCCACAGCGTTGAGCCAATTTTTCGATGAGTTCTGACTTGTTCACACGGACCCCTATAAACAAAGAGCTTTACGGCTACCTGGACACGGAATGCGGCAGAACGGGCCTGCTCACACCTGCTGTACTGACCAGCTAGACAACCTAACCCGCTAACATCACAAGAAAGGTTATAATCACTATGATGTAAGTCTGTCAAAAGTGATTGCAACTTATCGCAAAAATTTCGGCAGATTACCCCTCTTGTTATGCCCACTAACACAGGGGTTGCAAGCAAGGGGGTCAAAGTCCCCTTCGAGGGCCCTTTGACCACCCATCGGAAGTGAATTACCCTTCCCTGGTTGTATCGAGATTCGGTCCCCTCATGTCCACGCAGCCTCCAAAATCTCCCTCCCGACGTCCCAAGACGATAGCGGTCCTTAAAAAGGACAACCTGTTCCAGCGGGCAGAGGTCCTCAAAAGGAACCGTGAAAAGCGCTACCAACACGGAGAGT
>JAULVA010000281.1:0-3615 GCA_032111275.1 Bdellovibrionota bacterium | reverse complement strand
CTGGTGGAGGGCGTTGCTCAGATCAATCTCGCCGTAAAGTACGGGTGGTCAATACGAGCCCTCCTCTTCGGTGCCGATAAACCTCTCTCCTCCTGGGCGCAGGAGTTAGTTTCCTCAGGGGTGGCTGCCGAGCATTGGGAGATGGCTCCGGAGCTTATGGTTGAGCTCAGCGACAAGGAAGAGACCTCGGAGGTCCTGGCGGTCATTGAACAAAAACGTCTGTCTCCGGCCGCAATCTCCCCTCAAGCGGGAGGTCTCGTTGTTGCGTTCGACCGGCCAGCGAGCCCCGGAAATCTCGGCTCCTCAATCCGTTCGGCGGACGCCCTCGGCGCTCAAGGCATTATCATCTCCGGCCATGCGGTCGATATCTACGACCCCTTCGTCGTACGGGGAAGCATGGGAGCGGTATTCTCTATGCCGGTGACGACAACACCATCCCATACCGGGGTCAAGGAGTGGGTGGATAACGCCAAAGCTCAGGGCATCGACTACCAAATCATCGGCAGCAGCGGAAAGGCCACCGAGATGGTGTACTCGGTCGAGTTCTCCAAGCCTACGGTCCTTATCCTGGGAAATGAGACCGTTGGGATGTCTCGAGGCTACTGGGATATCTGCGATGCGGTCGTTAAGATTCCGATCGGCGGAGCGCTCTCATCGATCAATGTCAGCTGCGCCGCTTCGATCTTACTCTACGAAATCGCTCGTCAACGCACAGCGCAACGGTAACCTCTCGCTTATCTTCTTTGTGAGAAGCCGTATTCGGTGTACCCTGGTTCACGCACTCATTATCAGGAAGACACATGAAAGCCGAATCGATTCTCGACACCATTGGAAGCACCCCTCACGTTCGGATCAATAAACTCTTTCCTGGAACGAGATCCGTCTACATGAAGTTGGAGCGCGCGAATCCCGGAGGCAGCATCAAAGACCGAATCGCCTTAGCCATGGTGAACGACGCGGAGAGTCGAGGAGCCTTAAAACCTGGCGGTACGATCATAGAGCCAACGTCAGGAAATACAGGTGTGGGGCTCGCGATGGTAGCCGCCGTTAAGGGGTATCGCCTCATCCTCGTTATGCCGGAGTCCATGTCCGTCGAACGACGGCGCATCATGCTCGCCTACGGTTCGGAGTTCGTCCTTACTCCCCGAGAGACGGGGATGAAGGGCGCTATTGAGAAAGCCAACGAGCTCCTCGCCGCAACGCCCAGCGCATGGATGCCCCAGCAGTTTGAGAACGAAGCGAACATCGAGATTCATAGGCAAACGACAGCGAAAGAGATCCTCACGGACTTTCCTCGAGGGATCGATTACCTGATCACCGGCGTTGGAACGGGTGGGCACATCACCGCGTGCGCGCAGCTTCTCAAGGAGCGATTTCCGAAGCTCAAAGTGTTCGCCGTTGAACCGGCGGCCTCCCCGGTCATCAGTGGTGGAAACCCCTCCCCCCACCCGATCCAAGGTATAGGGGCCGGTTTCATCCCCACAAATCTTCACAAGGACCTTCTCGACGGTGTAATCCAAGTTACCAACGATGAGGCGTTCGAGTTCGCGCGAAGAGCGGCGCGAGAAGAGGGAATCTTTGTGGGAGCATCTTCGGGCGCATCACTGGCGGCGGTGTATAAGAAGCTCCCCGAGATAGCGGAGGGATCCACGGTTCTGACCTTCTGTTACGACACAGGGGAACGGTACCTCTCGGTACCCAACTTGTTCCCCGCCGAGTAATCGATCTCATCCGTGAGATTCCAGCACCCTACACCGGCTTTTACCTTACCTCGGTGAGCGTGATAGTATCTACCCCATGTCGAACGCCGACCTCACCAACTCAAAAACACCCAGTCGAGGCCTCCTCTTCGATTTCGATGGGACCATGGGGGCAACCCTCCCGTCATGGGCTGACGCCTTCGGCGCGGTCATGCGCGAACATGGTGTAGATCCCGACCCCGAGCAGCTCATTCACTATTGCTTCCATAGTTGTCCGGATGAGGTCATCCGCAACCACGGCATCGAAGATGGCAGAGGCTTTAAGGAACGTGTATGGGCCGGAGTCGTCGAGCGGATGGAAACGGTCGCCCACTACCCCCTCCTTCCACAGACCCTCCAGGCGCTCGAGGCGGGTGGTTTCAAGATGGCGGTGGTGACCAATTCCCGGAGATCCGCTGTCGAGCCCGTCCTCCAGAGATGGAACGTGCGTCACCATTTCGAAGCGGTCATTACCATCGACGATGTCTCATTCGGTAAGCCTGACCCGGAGATGATCCATCATGCGCTCAATCAGCTTAACCTCTCCCCCTCACACACCTACATCATCGGGGACTCCCGCGCGGACATGAACGCGGGAAAACGGGCCGGCATTCGCACCATCGGTTTCTCCCCGAGCGAGAATTGGAAATATATGGCCTTTGAGACGCTCAGGCACCTCAAACCTTCGCACCTGATCCACTCCTATCAGGAGTTATGGGAGGTACTCGGCCTTCCGAACCGGCCGTGAATCATCTCCGCGGTTGGTTATAAGCGATTGAAATGACGATCCCAGCGACGACCGCCTCTATCACCCTGTTGCGTAACACCCCTGAGATCCCATAAAAAGTAGTAGTCGGGATCAAGGTTTTTGGTGTACCAGCCGATACTACTCTGTCAGTACCGGTAGCTCTTTCCGCGAAACTTCAGTACGAAGTAGTGGTCGGTACGCCGAGGCTGGCTCAGCGCATGCCTCCCGTACGCGCAAACGTGATAGCTAACGACTTTAGTACATAAGGTTCCTATGAAACCGATGCCCCATATCGATTCGATGATGACCCCTTTCCCTCATTCCATTGAGGCCTCGGTTACTATCCATGACGCGCAAGCCATTATGGCCTCAGAGGGGATTCGTCATCTTCCCGTTACCTCCGAGGGGCGTCTGGTTGGGATGATCTCCGACCGAGATCTTAAGCTCGCGTACGCGCTCGCTGGGTCCTCTCAATCAGAGGAAACCCTCCATGTTGGAGATGTATGCAACCTCGAAGCGTATATCGCTGAATACAACACCCCAGTTGATGATGTCGTGATGCACATGGCGGAGATTCGAGTGGGAACGGCGATGATCACACGGAACGGCAAGCTCGTGGGTATCTTCACGACCACCGATGTGTGTAGAAACTACGCCGAGCTTCTGAAGATCGCGTATCCGGACGCGTAAATGACGGCTGCAGTGCGTAGTAGAACAGGGGGAACACGCATGGGGTCTCCTCTCGTAACGCGCGAACGGTAGCATTCGTTTAATCCTCATTCTGCCCCTGCGCTGGTCTGCTCATTTTCATCCATGGGCCTCTATGAGCATGCGATTTAGCTTGCGTCTGACACGCTGGACTCCATCTCCGAAATAGTCGAGCGGTAGGCCAGACTATTGGTTAATTAACGCGGAGGCGCGGAAGACGCGGAGGTCGCAGGCCCCTCGTATCCTTCACCGACCCGAAGGATCTCCCGATGGCAACTCCCATGATTTGATCGGAATCGTCCTCAATCTTCATCACTCGTCCTCAGCCTGCAGCACGCACGCACGCACGCATGCACGCACGCACGCACGCACGCACCCTTTGGCGGATGCGCTCGATACGCTCTTCCTTTTGCTGCTCCG
>JAULVA010000280.1:11960-12972 GCA_032111275.1 Bdellovibrionota bacterium | reverse complement strand
CCTATCGAATTGAATTGCGAGGGAAGAGGCGAATTGGAGGGGCGGTCGCGATTCCGGCCCGTCGGGATACGGGCCCTCCGGGTCATTGCATCTCGATCTTAAATATAGCGGCCCCCGCGAAACAGGGGTACGCTAGTAAGCATCTCATCTAACACAGGAATTTCTATGGTTACGCTGATGGAAGAGAATACCGTTTTAGTGGAGAGGGATGGGGCTATTGTGACGGTAACGATCAACCGTCAGGAGAGCCTAAACGCCTTAAATCCTGATGTTCTTCAGGGGTTTATCATTGAATTCGGAAAAATAGCAGCAGATCGCTCTATCCGCGGCGTTATAATTACTGGTAGGGGGCCGAAAGCTTTTGTGGCGGGTGCGGACATTCGTTCCATGCACGGCCTCGGCGTACGTCCTATCGCGGACTACGTCGAACTGGGCCAACGAGCGATGCGGCTTATCGAAACGTGTGAGGTTCCGGTGCTGGCGGCTGTGAACGGTTTTGCCCTTGGTGGTGGTCTTGAGCTCGCGCTCGCGTGCGACATCATCATCTGTTGTGAAAGCGCCAAGCTCGGGCAGCCGGAGGTTAATCTCGGAATCATACCAGGGTTTGGTGGAACACAGCGACTCATCCAACGGTGCGGGATCGGTGCGGCGCGCCGACTCTGCTACACAGGCGATCTAATCGGAGCTGATGAAGCTCGAATCATAGGCCTCGCCGACAAGGTTGTCCCCGACGCGCAGCTGATGGAAGAGGTCAAAAAGATGGCGACAACGATCGCGTCGAAGGCTCCTCTCGCGGTGAAGGGCGCAAAAAAGGTCATCAATGAGGCGCACCAATCCTTACTCCTCTCCGGATTACGGCTTGAGGTTGAGGAGTTCTTAAAGCTCTTCGGTACCGCCGATCGAGAGGAGGGGATGACCGCCTTTCTACAAAAACGACCAGCAACGTTCACAGGACGGTAAAGGAGATCTCTATGGTGTGGCGTGACAGTTTTCCGTTTGATCTCTCTGATGA
>JAULVA010000280.1:0-11950 GCA_032111275.1 Bdellovibrionota bacterium | reverse complement strand
GCCGAAAAAGACGTCGCCCCCCTCGCGGCGAAGATCGATCGGGAGCACTACTTCCCCAAGGAGCTGATCCCGAAGATGGGAGAGATCGGTTTGATGGGTTCTATTATCCCTCCAGAGTATGGGGGTTCGGGGCTCTCAACGCTCGCCTACGCGTTGATTATTGAGGAGCTCTCCGCGGCGTGCGCGTCGACCGGTATCATCGTAAGCGCGCACACATCGTTGTGCGTGACACCGATCCTCGATTACGGAACGGAGGAGCAGAAAAAATATTTCCTTCCACGACTCGCATCGGGCGAGGCCCTCGGATGCTTCGCGCTCTCTGAGCCGAGTACGGGAAGTGACGCAGCCGCTATCACCACGACCTATCGAGAAGAGGGTGACGCGTACGTTCTGAACGGTGCTAAGAATTGGATCACAAACGCTCCTGAAGCTGGTGTGTGTGTGGTGTTCGCCTCTCGCGACACCTCGAAGGGAAGCAAGGCGATCACGGCCTTTGTGCACGACATGAACCTTCCCGGTATCTCTCGTGGTAAGCACGAGGATAAGATGGGAATTCGCGGCTCTCCCACCTCAAGCATCATGTATGACAACGTGCGTCTCCCGAAGAGCGCCGTACTCTACGAGGAAAATCGTGGATTCACGGTGGCGATGACGACGCTCAACGGTGGGCGAATCGGTGTCGCCTCGCAGGCCGTCGGTATCGCGCGCGCCTCGTTGGATGACGCTCTCAAGTACGCCCAGGAGCGTAAGGCGTTTGGTAAGCCGATCTGTGAGCACCAATCGATTCAAAACTACTTCGCTGAGATGGTGTGCCGTATCGATAGCGCTCGATACCTCACCTTGGCGGCTGCCAAGCGCAAGGATCAAAAGAAGAGCTACGTGCGGCAAGCCGCGATGGCGAAGCTCTCGGCGTCTGAGACCGCCATGTACTGCGCGAACAAGGGGATTCAGATCCACGGTGGGTACGGGTATGTGACCGATTATCCAGCTGAGCGTCACCTTCGCGACGCAAAGATTACGGAGATTTACGAGGGGACGAGTGAGATTCAGCGGATCTTGATAGCCACTCAGCTCTTAAAGGAGTAGTTTCTGCGGTAGGTATGACGAAAAAAAATAGCGTACAGTCCTTTTCTAAGAGCGCCTCCTATGATGAGTGGCGAAAGCACCGGTACGCCTCTCAAAGGGAACGTAAGTCCGCGTACGAGTCGATCAGTTTTCGAGACCAGCCTGAGTTGGTAACCCCCGACAACGGCGGCAGCGTGAATTTCGGTGCGGATCTCGGGTATCCCGGTGAGTATCCCTTTACTCGCGGCGTGCAGCCGACGATGTATCGTGGACGGTTGTGGACGATGCGCCAGTTCGCGGGCTTCGGTAGCCCTGAGGATACGAATCAACGGTTCAAGTATCTCCTGGAGCACGGTCAAACAGGAATCTCGACCGCGTTCGATATGCCGTGCCTTATGGGATACGACCCGGATCATCCCCGTTCGATGGGAGAGGTGGGCCGAGAGGGTGTGAGCGTCGCTACCATCCAGGACATGGAGACCCTCTTCGATGGAATCGAGCAGGACAAAATTACGACCTCGATGACGATCAACTGCACGGCGACGATCGCCTTCGCCTTCTACTTCGCGGTCGCTCGTCGGCGCGGCGTATCGTTCGATAAGGTCGGTGGCACGATCCAAAACGATATGCTCAAGGAGTTCATCGCGCAGAAGGAGTGGATATCCCCTCCGAAGCCCTCGGTGAAGCTGGTGTGCGACGTTATCGAGTTCTGTGCCTCCTCAGCTCCGAAGTTTAATCCGGTCAGTATCAGCGGCTATCACATACGCGAGGCGGGCTCGACAGCGGTACAGGAGCTCGCGTTCACGATCGCTGATGGATTGGCGTATGTTGATCACTGCCTCGGCCGAGGGATGGCGATCGATAGCTTCGCCCCGCAGCTCTCCTTCTTCTTTGACGTTCACAACGATTTCTTCGAGGAGATCGCTAAATTTCGCGCGGGACGTCGTTTGTGGGCTCGTCTCATGCGAGAGCGCTACGGCGCTAAGCTCGACGCATCGTGTAAGCTGAGAACACATGCCCAGACCGCCGGGGTGAGCCTCACCGCGCAACAACCGTTCAATAATGTAGCCCGCGTAGCGATGCAGGCGCTCGCCGCTGTGTTGGGAGGTGTGCAATCACTCCACACCAATAGCATGGATGAGACCCTTTCGTTACCAACCGAGGACGCGGTTCAGGTGGCGCTTCGAACGCAACAGATCATCGCGGAAGAGAGCGGCGTCACGAATGTCATCGATCCCCTCGGCGGCTCGTACTATATAGAGCGCCTCACAAGTGAGATCGAGCACGAGGCGATGGCGTACATCAAGCAGATCGATGCTCTCGGTGGTATGCTTCGCGCGGTTGAAGAGGGGTTCCCTCAAAGGGAGATATCAGAGGCCGCTTACCAGTTCCAGCTCGGCGTTGACGCGCGGGAGCAGGTTATCGTCGGTGTAAATAAATACCAGGAGGGGGGAGAACAGGAGATTCCAACGCTCAAGATCGACCTCGGCCCGGAGAAATCTCAAATTGAGAAGATCAAAGCCTTTCGCGCTCAGAGGGACGACGCGAAGTGGAAGCTCTCGATGCATGAGGTGGAACGGGCCTGCGTAGAGAACCGGAATGTGGTTCCTGTGCTCATCGATGCCGTTGATGCTGGGGTGACCCTCGGAGAGGTATCAGATATCTACCGTAAGGTGTTCGGCACCTACTCAGATCCAGGGATGTTATGACCGCACAATCACGACCTATCAGAATACTTATAGCCAAGGCTGGGCTCGATGGCCACGACCGCGGAGCTAAGGTTATCGCGCGAGCTCTTCGCGACGCCGGTTTTGAAGTGATATACACCGGACTGCACCAGACCGTTGAGAACATCGTCCGCGCGGCCATTCAAGAGGACGTTGACTGTATCGGCCTGAGTATCCTCTCAGGTGCCCATATGACCCTCTTCCCGGAACTGATCAATCAGCTTGCCGCCGAGAACGCCTCTGATATCGTCGTGTTTGGTGGAGGTATCGTCCCGAAGGATGATATCCTGGAATTGAAGAAGGCCGGCGTGAAAGAGGTCTTCATCCCCGGAACCCACACCCAGGATGTGGTTGGCTGGATTAAAGCTAACGTGCCGGTCGATTAGGTATCACCGTTTTCTAAAGTACGTCATGAGCAAGGCATTCACCCGCGATGGGGATGAGAACAACACCGAGGTTGACCGCGATGTCGATGCCTCGATTCCTGGCGGTAAAAATTACATCACTCCCGCCGGCGCTGAGCGGTTGCGCGCGGAGCTGAAGAAGCTTCGTTACGAGGAGCGTCCCGAAGTCACCAAGGTGGTGTCGTGGGCGGCTGGTAACGGCGACCGTTCGGAAAATGGCGACTATCTCTACGGCAAAAAGAGATTACGAGAGATCGATAAACGCATGCGCTTCCTCGCTAAGCGTTTGGAGTCAGCGGAGGTGGTAGACCCCTTGGCTATCAACGTGGAGTACGTTCAGTTCGGCGCGACCGTGACCCTCCGATTCGAAGACGACTCAGAGAAGACCTACTCCATCGTTGGTGTGGATGAGGTTGATGTGAATAGAGGGCGGATTAGTTGGATGTCGCCTCTCGCTAAGGCCCTTCTTAAAGCGAAAGCGGGTGACTACGTCACCTTTCACTCTCCGAAGGGAGAGCAGGAGGTTGAGGTGTTGGCAGTAGTCTATAAAGAGTTGGTGTAGAAACCGTCGCAAAAACGTCCCGGCGCTCTTTCAATTTGCTTCTAATGACTCAAAGCTTTCAGAGCCCCCAAAAGCCGCTCGTGAATATCTCGTACCTCTTCACCGGTAGCGCTCGGATGCGCGAAGAACATGATCTTTTGACATCCCTTGGAAGGTGCGTCCAGGTCGATCGACGCAACGCGCTCGATCTTCTCCTCCTCTCCGATCTTTCGTCGTTTGAAGCCATTTGACTTGTCATATTTGTCAGGGTTTATCTGACGCGCTCCATCGAAGAGGCTCCATTCGCCTTTTTTGGATTTCACAAGATATAAGAGGGCTCCTTCCATCTCGTAACCCATACCTACTGAATCAACACCCGCCATACTGCCAACACCATTGAGCATCGAACGCTCGGGGTCGGAGATCCCGCCCCCCTCGTCCGCGATAACCGCCATGAGAACACGGCTCGTGGGTTCGCTTCCGAGAGGTAGCTCCTTTACAAAGAGAGCCGCTGGAGTGAAGAAGCACCGCTCGAATCCCACTGCGTGATAATCATGCGCGTGCTGCCCAACATTTCGAATCGCCTCGCCGATCGCGCCACGAATCGGTGATGAATTCGACGCGTAGAAATCACGAAGTCGATCTTCAATCTGGGCGTGGTTGTAGACCGGCGCGTACGGGTCTCGATGCCCACCGGCGTAGGTAATAAAGATAGGCCATGCGGTAAATCCTCCTACCTCGATACTTCGTACGGCGCGCGCCTCGTCTAGTGAGATAGATGGAGTCGTGATCGTTTGAGCGAAGATATCGGAAAGGGAACGTGCTCCAAGCGCTACCGAGTTGTCATGGGGATCGGGCAATTCGGTCGAAAGAAGTGAGCGTAGCTCACGGGCAATCCGTACCTCCAGATCCGGCGCGATAGATCCATCTTTCGGGTCCGGCACCGGTCCGTGCGTTATAATGTTGTTGGAGGCTCCAGGTATCATGCCCTGATATGCTTACCTATTGGTGTTTAGTATCCAAGACCTGCCTGGATCCATGCGTAAAACGTCAGTCTTTCTCGACTGCTTGGTATGTAACTATCTGATTTGATTACTGAGCTATGGCCGGTTCCCCTATCTTTGGATCCGAGGGGTGGTTACAGGAATCGAGACCTGTCCTCCGCCGTGAGGACACCACATACATCGTGGGGTGGGAAGATTTTATGCCGGTAGGTGGCGATGATGGAGTATCCCAGATCACGGAGAGGGCGTGGGACCACTCGAAGGATACAGAGTAACTTCCATCCCCCACCAACACCCTCACAGATCCTGAGGGCCGCGTCGGAGCGAATATGGGTTACTCCATCTCCGTCTCTAAGCACCACAGTGGAGAGATTGTGGAGGAGCGCCGGTGGGAGCACCCGCTGAGCGTACCCGCCTTGCAGCGAGGCGAAGTCAAACCGCTTGGTTGAGTCGTGTTGTAAAACGAGCTGCACGAATCGGTTACACATTCCGCAGCTGCCGTCGTAAAAGATCACAGGTCGTGCCTGGTCAGGTGTAGGCGCTTTAGGGCGGAGCCATCGTGGGTCAAAGGTGAAGAGATGAAGTATAAGCATACCGATGGTGAGGTCGGCGAACGCGACCATCAGGAGAATACCGAGGTGCATCATTACCATGAGAGCCCATGCAGAGAGCCGTGTCGTCGCGAAGATCGCGAGCGGCGCGAACGCCATCTCAAGAATGAGTGCGCCCCACGTCATCGTTCTCAGGATAAAGGGTGGTAGGTAACCGAGAAGGTGCGTGAAAGCCGTGTCTCGCGCGAGCGGATTTTTCAGAAGTTCCGCGAAGGCGGAGCCATCAACCCAACTGGGACTTCCGAGTTTATGAAGCCCACTCACCGTATAGGCAACCGCCATAATCACCCAGATGCCTCGCCACGCGAGGAGCTGCGCGTCCTTTTTTTTGTTTGAAATAAGGGCAAAGAATAGAAGCAGGAGTCCGATACACGGAATGCTTGGATTCGATATGAATGGATTCCGAGACACAAGGGATGCCCATCCAAACCATAGGGCTCCCGCCGAGAGGCGTGTCCATCCCCCCGCAGCAAAAAGCACTGCTATGAGTGTTAGTGATCCAAGGTAGAGCTGAGCAGATTGTGGACTAGAGAGGATAAAGAGCGGATTCGGAAAGAAGCCGTGAGATGGGAGAACGGTAGGGTCGGGTAGCGCGCCTTGGTCTGAGAAGAGCTCGCCGGCATGAGGCATAAGCGTCAGGAAATGAACCACCAGGTATACGCCTAAGCACCAACGGACGATCGTGTAGTGTCGTTCATTCATGATGCGCACCGCACCTCAAGCGGCGTTGGTGCGGCCCCGTTTTTAGGTTGTATCACAACGCTAAGTTGCTCCCCGGGGTTTACCAAGCGCTCCTGCTCAAGAAGCCGTCGAAGGGGGCCGGTAGGGCACAAGCTGTACGAGAGGACGGAGTTAACCATAACGTATTCAACGGGCTGATTGAGCACAGCGCCGAAGGCGAAGACCGCTCCATACATATTTCGTCGATTGTATGAGCCATCAAGCTTCGAATACACCTCCGGCGTAATCGGAATCTCTCGCGCTTCGCCGCTATCCGACTCGGCAAGGATCGCGAACCGTGGAGAGAAGGTTTCTAGCCCGCGGAAGTGGGAGAATACGAGGGGGAGGGGAGATGCCGCGCTCAGTTGCCCGAGCTTTCGTATCGCGGACACACCGAGCCCGTACCCGATAAGCTGTAACGACCCGATAGCTAGTACGAGCAGCGGGGCTATGTAGTCTCGTTTTCTCATGAACCTTTAGTATCGTTTGGTGTCGTGTTCGTTATTGAAGGCTTCACGTTGACGTCGTCAAAGGCGAGCATCTTCGTGAAGGAGAGCTCGCGCTCCCGCTTAAATCCACACGGCGTCGTTACGGAAGCGGGGTTCTCATAGGTTCCGAAGAGCATGTCCCACACCGGGAGATCGGAGAAATTATTGTAGTGTTTCCCCCGTTGATGATGAATTCGATGCATCTCGGGGCGTTGGAGAAAATATCCGACCCAGCGGGGAGTTCTGATGTTCATGTGATAAAAGAACTCCGCCATCGCCGTGACACATGTCACCCAGGCGCCAGCGTCGGTGCTTATGCCGAGTATCATAAAATTGATGCACGCGATGAGGATACCGTTCGCGATGAGCTCAACCGGATGTTTGTAAAATGAGGTGATGGTCTCTATCCGGCTCGGACTGTGGTGAAGTTGGTGGCAGGTGAGCCACAGGAACTGGACGTCATGTCGCCACCGATGCCACCAGTAGTACACAAAGGTGATGGCGATATACGCGATGAGAATCTGAAGTGGTAGGGAGGAGGTGCTCTGGAGTGAGAGGAGCGAATACCGCGCGAACCAGATGTTCCAGGTGATGCCCCCGAGAATAACGATTCCGAGCTGAAGGATATTCACGATAATGACCCGTCCCCACCACCCGGGGACCTCGTCCAACGTTTGGTCGGGAAAGATCCGTTCAGCGACCATCAGGAGCCCGCCGACGCCGATAATGAGAATCATCACGAGCATGCTAGTTGCCATCCAGCCTAAGGTAGCCTTTTCCGGGCTCTCCGACTATCGGTTTGATTGGTCTCTCATGGCTGATAGGCCTTGATGGGCTCTTAGACCAACGAATCGTCTTCAGGACTTGCGAGGATCCCGTACTCTCCGCGGCTGTCAGCCATCGAAAAATGCCTCTGGAGCATTCGGGAATAGCTGGTGTAGGCTCCAGGGAAGAGTCCTGATCGCCTACGTACTCAGTTTACGATTGCGTGACGGGCTGCAGGGCCGTCGACCCTTGTGTTCTTGACGGCATGTTAAGCATGTCCGATTGGGTAAACAATTAAGTTCTTCCGGATCCGAATATCTTGGTTATGTAACGCGGAGACGCGGAAGACGCGGAGTTCGCAGATTACGATTGAAGAGATCCGGCGCTCTCCGCGTCTTCCGCGCCTCCGCTATGGCTAACAAAAAACTACGCCATCCACCGACGATTGCTAAAAATAATAGAAGGAGAACCCAGTGAGACAAATATCAGCGTTCAAAGCCCTTGGCCTTACATGTCTCATGGCCGTGAGTGCCTGTGCATCTAAAGCGCCTCCGCACATAGCTGACACCATCTTCCATGGCGGTTCGATCGTGACGGTAAACGATACGCAGCCTGAGGTTTCCGCCCTCGCCGTTCGTGATGGAAATATCCTCGCGGTTGGAGATTCCGCTGATATCCTCAAAGCTCACACGGGTGAGAAGACGCAGGTCGTCGACCTAAAGGGTCGCACTATGATGCCGGGCTTCGTTGAGCCTCACGTGCATATCTCGTTTACGGCGATGGCGGATAACATCGCGCTCAATCTCGCTAACTTTACACTCCCGTATGATACCATCGACGTTATCCTTAGTAAGCTTCGAGCAGCTAAGAACGCGTTGCCCGAGGGGAGTTGGATCGTCGGTTTCGGCGTCGATCCCTCAAGAACATCGCCTCCGATGGCTGAGCTCACCGCGGATCTTCTCGATACGGTCTCAACGACTAATCCGATCTTTGTCGTAAATCAGTCGTGTCACATCGCGTACGTGAACCATAAGGCGCTGGAGCTCGCTGGTATTACCGATAGCACCCCAGACCCAGGGAACGGCGGTGTCTATGTTAAAGACGCCAAAGGTCGATTAACCGGTAAGCTTATTGAGCCACCGTCATACGCGGCTTTCGCTAAAAAGATGACACCCACCTCCCCCGAGGCGATCGTCGACGCGTACACAAAGACGATTCACAACATGGCCTCTACGGGAGTGACCACATCAGCGGAGATCGCTATGGGTGGTGTGCTCCCGGTTGAGCAGGAACACGCCATGGTGGAGGAGCTCACCCATCAGCCGAACTTTCCGATACGTATTCGTGGATATCTGTGGGGTGTGTCGCTCCCCGAGGGGTTCTCAGCCCTTAAGGCGGGAGAGGGTGACGATATGTTTCGCATGATCGGGGTGAAGTACATCTCCGATGGTTCCACCCAAGGGTTGACGGCAGCTTTGAATGAGCCGTATCGGTATCCTCCGGGCACCTCTAATCGTGGAACGCTCGATTGGGAGGATGAGAAGATCTACGCCGCGAGTAAGCCCTTCTTCGAGCAGGGGTGGCAGCTTTCGTTACACGCGAACGGAGACCGGGCGGTCGAGCAAACCATCAACCTCTATTCACGGTTGCTCCAGGGCGAGGGAGACCCCGCCGCGCGTCGCTTGCGCATAGAGCACTTCACCGTCACAACTGAGGATCAGATTGATAAAGCCGCGTCGTTGGGTATCCTTCCGAGCATGACGATCGGTCACGTCGGATTTTGGGGGGAGGTGTTCCACAACCATGTTCTCGGACATGAGCGCGCGGAGCGGATCGATCCAACAGGCTCATTAACTAAGCGCGGCGTGCGGTTCTCATTCCACAGTGACTCGCCCGTTTCCCCGGTCGGACCACTTCGCTACATCTCCACCGGTGCCTCGCGTTTGTGGCAGAAACCACCACGCAAGGTGTTGGGCAAGGACCAGCGACTCGCGGTAGATCGGGCGATCAAGGCGGTCACCATTGATGCCGCTTACGCGATGTTCCTCGAGAATAACGTAGGCAGCCTTGAGCCTGGCAAATGGGCTGACCTCGTAGTTCTTGAGAAGAATCCTCTAGTCACCGACGCAGACAAGATCGGTGATATCAAGGTTCTTGAGACGTGGTTGGGCGGAAAGCAGGTTTTTGCCGCCAGCGAGGGGAGGTAGATGGTCCACGGGCCTCTCTGGGCGTGCCCCGCCACGACTACGACGCAGACCAGGATTGGGCCTCTGAGCGTCCTGGGAGTCCTTTGTGTTCAAAGTCTTGTTGGGTGGTCGCCTTCGGGGCAGCGGATTCTGGTGTGATGAGATTGAAATCTTCAGAGACTCCTACCTCACGTCTCGTTGGTCTGAGCCATTTCTGACCACTACGGCGCCTGTGTCGTGTATACCGTCTGAATTTCCGCTGGTGTCAGAAACAGTCCCCACCAGTACGCAAACTCATCGATCTCGCCTTGGAAGAAATTCGTGGGGGTGTCTGTGTTAGCGCCAAAGCGCCAGGCGGTGAAGATATCCATGCCATTGGCGCTTCCGGAATTGCTGACGTCCTCCGCTTTCATCACCGCGTCGACGTAGAGTTTTCCAGTTCGGCGATTGTCCCGGACAAAGGCTACGTGGTGCCAATTCCCGTCGGCATAGTTGGTACCACTAGAGGTGAGGAATGTGGTGGAACTTGTTGGGCCACTGCCTACCCAGTCGGTGCTGTACACAAAGCGAACGTTTCCGTCCACAATTGTCGAGTAAATGTAGTCACGGTTGCCACCGTGAGCCATGAAGATAGTTGACGTTCCCGTGGAAACCGATGTCTTAAACCAGAAGGAGACTGTGAAGTTGCCCGATGAGGCAGTGATTCCACCGGCGGAGGCAACATCAAGATAATCATCAACCCCATCAAAGGACATGGAGTGTGTTCCGGCGATGGAATTCGTCGAGTAGGCAGCCCCGCCTTGGATGGTAAAGGAGTTGTTGGAAGAGCCATTAACAATCGATTGATTCGTGTTGTTGAAGGTAAAATACTGGGTGATGCTGCCGAACTGTGGGGTCCATGAGCTTGAAAAGCTGGCATCTGTTGTTCCCGGAGTTGCTGTGGGAGTCGGGGTCGGAGTAACCGTCGGAGTTTCAGTAGGCGTCACCGTTGGTGTCTCAGTAGGCGTTGCGGTTGGTGTTGCCGACGGGGTTGCGGCCGGTACGCTTGCGCCAAACGCAAGCCTTACACCGCGTCCACCGGAAACATTACTGCGACTGGTGTCTACCAAAGCGCCCCGACTTCGATCGGAGGTGCGAGCAAGTGAAGCGGGATCATACCAACTTCCACCTCGAAATCCCGTGCCCTGAGCGGTATCGCTCGGCCACAACCCAACATCCGCGTCACCACCAGCGTTGAGCACCCCGTTTCCATGAATCGCTCCATTGAATGCTCGACCGGTAGAGTTTCCGACCGTTACGACTCGTTCCCACAAGGTGCCAGAGAGGTCTAGGACTACATAAAATCCCGCACCTGAATTCTCACGACCGTTCACTCCACGATCGAAGCTTCCTACTCGCAGCGGCCCCTGCACTCCAGCATGGTCACCATACGACACGTTAGCGCCACTCTGTGCTCTCTCGGTGCCACTCACTGGATTGGTGATACTCGTTGCTTGCGTCGCGTGTGTACTCCCCCACGCATACTCACCAGCGACAGGGGTGAGGGGACCACGAGCTACCTTCTCAAACTCTAATTCACTCATGGGACGTAGACCTGACCAGTCGAGGTACGCTGCGAGATCTGCCCAACTGAGATAGCTCATCCCAACGTAGGCGTAGGTAGCGCCACCTCCCTGATCCGGTAAGGTTGCGTCCCCTGATGTCCAACTGACATTGTTGCGAAACGCGAGCGAGTCTCCTTTGGTAGCGGTAATATCCCGCGCTGATTTTTGCGTGGAGGTAAGGGTATTAAAGAAGTTCACCCACTGTCCTTGGCTGATCGGTCCCTTCATCACGTAGTAAGGGTGGTAGCCTTTCGGGAAATCGGCGGAGAGGGAAAATACTGCGCCATCACCGTCACCGTCAGTGGTAGCTGGATTGTAGAAGATACGTTCTGTCTGTCCGCTACCCGATCCATTTCCTACCGAGTTAGTAGTCGAAAGCGCATCTTCCCTGTCGATATACCACGGGTCTGTATCCGTACTTCCTTGCTTGAACGCCGCAGTTGAAGTTGCGTTATCTCCCGCGTAGTAGGGGGCTTGCGGCACGTACACCATCTCGATAGCGAAGACCTTTACGTCGAGGTTATCGGTAACAGAGATTCCGTGTGACGCGTAGCTCCAGTTTAGTGATACCCCACTTGCGGTAAAGGTTCCCGTTCCATCGTTACGTCGAAAGAGAAAGGCACCTACAGCTGGATTCGTTGAGAGATCAAAAGCGCTATTGGTGTCAGCGAGCCCCACGGTGATGGCAGTGTTGCCTGGCACGGTGTGTCCCGTTTCATTAAGCCGCGCATGGTTCCATGCGCCGCCATTCACCCGGTACTTAATAAACACCCACGCGGCATCCCAGTTGTAGGGAGCGGATGATGTTCGCCACGAATTGGTCCACGAGATATCG
>JAULVA010000279.1:11150-22830 GCA_032111275.1 Bdellovibrionota bacterium | reverse complement strand
CCCCTAGGCCCTCAACTTATTCAAACCATCCAACGCCGCCACCTTGTAGCACTCCGCGAGGGTTGGGTAATTAAACACCGCGTCCTTGAGATAGGTGAGACCACCATTGAGCGCCATGACCGCTTGTCCCACGTGGATGAGCTCGGTCGCGTATTCGCCGATTATGTGAACCCCAAGCACCTCCCCCGTAGTGCGATGAAAGAGCACTTTCAGCATTCCATTCTCATCGCCAAGGATTTGTCCACGCGCAATCTCTCGGTAGCGAGCGATCCCTGTTTCGTAGGGCACCCCTCGCTCCGTAAGCTCCTCTTCGTTATGCCCGACGTATGAGATTTCGGGGATAGCATAGATCCCATACGGCAGAGGGATCTCCATGATGTGCTCATCGATTCCAAAGGCGTGACACGCGGCTAGCCTTCCCTGACGGGCAGCGGTGGACGCGAGCGCCGGAAATCCGATGACATCTCCGGCCGCGTACACATGAGGAACGGAGGTTTGATAAAATTCATTCACCTCTAATTTTCCACGTTCTCCAGGCTGGAGTCCGATATTCTCAAGTCCGAGATCCTTGGTGGCGCTCGATCGCCCCGCCGAATAGAGCACACAATCGGATACCAGTACCTTTCCACTTTTGAGGATCGTCACGACCTGTCCATCATCTCGAGAGGAGCAGCTCTCCACCTCCTCCCCTAATCGCAATTGGGTTCCCATGCTCCGCATCTGGTACTGCAGGCACTCGATGATCTCACCATCAATAAAACTGAGGAGACGCTTTCGCGCGTCAACAATAGTCACGCTAACTCCGAGCGCGGCGAACATAGTGGCGTACTCGGTACCTATGACACCCCCTCCCACGACCGTCAGCTCTCGAGGGAGCTCTTTGAGGGTGAGGATGTTGTCACTATCGAGGATTGTGGTTTGATTAAACTCAACGTTCGGCGGGCGATGGGGCTGCGCTCCCACCGCGATGACAAACCTTTCAGCGGTTCGTTTGATAGTGCTTGATGAGGCCAACGAGGAGATCTCAATGGTGTGAGGATCAAGGAAGCGGGCGTGCCCATGAAGAATATCGACGTGATTCCGTTGAAGCTGGTGTTTGATGGTCTCGATCTCGGCCTCCATGGTCCAATTGCACCGAAAGGTCAGGTCCGACATCTTGATGTCCCCCTTCACCCGGTACCCCATGCCGTAGATCGACCGCTGACGGTATCCCGAGAGGAAAACCACCGCCTCCTTGAAGGTTTTGCTCGGAATCGTCCCGACATTGACGCATACCCCTCCCACCACCTCCCGTTGGTCAACTATCGCGACCCGTTTTCTGATCTTTGAGGCCTGTACGGCCGCCCGCTGTCCGGCGGGACCGCTGCCAATCACCAAGAGATCGTAGTCGAACGTACCGGTTTTCGTGGTCATGGCGCTCCTTTCCCCCACCTCAAAACGCCGCCCCTACCCCCTTCACGAGCCCCATTTGGAGACCGAGCATCAATCCCCAAGCTGACATTGATTCCCGGGGGCAAAGGTGCTTTATTTTACCTGCCTAGATCGGTGGAAGACCTATCAATTAACCACCTAAGGACATTAGTTTTCTTATGATTTCCGAAGATGAGGTACAGAAGCTCGCCAATCTAGCTCGCCTTGAATTAGATCCGGCCCTCACCCCGATCGTTACTGGACACCTAAATTCCATCATTGGGTATGTGCAGCGTCTTGATGAAGTAGACACAACCGGCGTTGAGGCGATGAGTCACGTGCATGGGTCAACCAACGTGCTGCGCGAGGATCAGGTGCTTGAGCCCGGCAGCGTTCCTGACGCGACACCACTTGGCGACGCGACCGTTCCCCCACAACCGATGCTCGATACCCAAGCGCTGCTTCAAAACGCGCCCGACGTATCCGGCACATTCCTCCGCGTCCCACTTATCGTTGAGTAAGAAAGGTTTATGTCAGACATCGCATCCTTCACCATCTCCGACATGCGCGCTGGCCTCGACTCGAAGCAGTTCTCCTGCACCGAGTTGGTGAAAGCGAGCTTAGACAAGGCAGACAGCGCCTCTGGTCTCAACTGCTTCAACTTGGTCTCCGCGGAGACCGCGCTCCACGAGGCAACTCAGGTGGACGCGCTTCTGGCTCAAGGAAAGACCGCGCCACTCCTTGGTATTCCGGTCGGAATCAAGGATGTCATCTGTACCAAGGGAGTTCGCACGACAGCGTCGAGCAAGATCCTTGAGAACTTCATCCCTCCCTATGACGCGACCGTCGTACGCAAGCTTAAAACCGCCGGCACCATCTCGATCGGAAAACTCAACATGGACGAGTTCGCCATGGGCTCATCCAACGAGAACTCCGCGTTCGGACCGGTGAAGAATCCGTGGGACCCTGAATACGTTCCGGGAGGATCGAGTGGAGGATCCGCCGCGGCTGTCGCGGCGGGCATCTGTCCGGTTACCCTCGGAACCGATACCGGTGGATCGATTCGGCAGCCAGCGTCCTTCTGCGGCATCGTTGGTCTCAAGCCTACCTACGGTCGCGTGAGCCGATACGGCGTTATCGCCTACGCGTCATCCCTCGACCAGGTCGGTGGATTCGCCCGCAACGTGAAGGATTGCGCGCTCATTACCCAAGCGATCTGCGGACAAGATCCAAACGACGCCACCTCAGCGCCTCGTGACGTACCTGACTTCACCAAGGTCCTAAGCCAAAGCATCAAGGGACTCCGCGTTGGACTTCCCAAGGAGTACTTCGTATCAGCGGTAGATGGTGAAGTTGATAGCGCCCTTAAAAAAGCTATCTCGGTTCTTGAGGACCTTGGCGCTATTCCCGTTGAGATATCCCTTCCGCACACCGACGCGGCGGTCGCGGTCTACTATATCCTCGCGCCAGCGGAAGCATCCTCAAACCTCGCTCGCTACGATGGAATTCGCTACGGACATCGAGCCAAGGGCAACTACGATCTCAAAACCCTCTACTCCAAATCGCGCAGCGAGGGGTTCGGCCGCGAGGTACAGCGACGTATTATGGTGGGCGCGTACGTGCTCTCTACCGGATATTACGACGCGTACTATCTTAAAGCTCAAAAGGTTCGCTCGCTCATCGCTAAGGACTTCCAAGAGGCGTTCGCCACCAAGTGCGATGTCATCGCGGCTCCAACGGCGCCTAACGCCCCGTTCAAGATAGGTGCTAAGATCAGCGATCCTCTTCAGATGTATCTGAACGATATCTTCACGATCCCCGTGAACCTCGCGGGACTCCCAGGCATGAGCGTTCCGTGTGGATTCACCTCTTCGGGCCTTCCGATCGGACTGCAGCTCATCGGCAAGCCGTGGGATGAGGAGACCCTCTTCAAGACCGCGTCGGCCTACGAGAGCGCCACTGATTGGCACACCAAACGTCCATCTACGACGCGCTAAAGGAAATTACGGAGATTCACCATGGAATTTGAAACCGTCATCGGACTTGAAGTTCACGTTCAGCTCTCAACGAAGTCGAAGATCTTCTGTAACGCCTCCGCCGCGTATGGTGGAGAGCCAAATGAGTACATCGACCCGGTAACCCTTGGACTTCCCGGCGCGTTGCCCGTAGGTAACAAGAAGGTCATCGAGTACGCAATCATGCTGGGCCTCGCTACCCATTGTGAGATTCGACGATTCAACCGGTTCGCGCGCAAACACTACTTTTATCCCGATCTTCCCAAGGGCTATCAGATATCCCAATTCGATGAGCCTATCTGTGAGCGTGGGCACGTCGACTTCTTCATGGATGGAAAGAAGTGCACGGTCGGCTTGAAGCGAATCCATATGGAGGAGGACGCCGGCAAGAACGTTCATGACTCTCGCACCGCGTCATCCCTTGTCGACCTCAACCGCGCCGGTGTTCCGCTCCTTGAGGTAGTTTCTGAGCCCGAGATCCACTCTCCAGCCGAGGCGGCCGCCTACCTTCGCGCCGTGCGACAACTTGTTCGCTACCTCGGCATCAGCGATGGAAACATGGAGGAGGGAAGCCTCCGCTGCGACGCCAATATCTCGCTTCGTCCAGTTGGAGATCTCAAGTTCGGAACTCGAACTGAGATAAAGAACCTCAACTCGTTCAAGTTCGTTGAGCGCGCCCTTGAATATGAGATCGCGCGCCAAACCGCGATCCTAAAAGCCGGCAACAAGGTCGTTCAACAAACACTCCTCTTCGACAGCGAGAACGGCTCTACCCGTCCGATGCGCTCGAAAGAGGAGTCGGCTGACTACCGGTACTTCCCAGATCCAGACCTCCCACCCGTTGTGGTCGAAGAGAGTTGGGTACAAGAGGTGAAAGGTCGCCTCCCTCGCCTTCCGGCGGAGTGGGCGAACGAGCTCGTCAGCGAGTACGGGCTCTCGCTTTACGACGCGACCGTCCTGACGACCGAGCGGGCCTTCGTTGAATACTACCACGAGGTAGTCGCGACCTGCGGCAACGCCAAAGCGGCGTGCAACTGGGTGACGTCGGAGTTCTTTGGCGCCCTCAACAAGGCTGGACTCGAGATCGAGCAATCCCCGGTAACCGCCAAGGCTCTCGGCGAGCTGATCAAGCTCGTTGAGGACGATGTAATCTCAGGCAAGATGGCGAAGTCCGTCTTTGAGGAAATGTTCGCTACTGGCGAGTCTCCAGGGGCAATCGTAAACGAAAAGGGTCTCAAACAGCTCAGCAACGATGACGAGATCCTCGCGGTCATTAAAAAGGAATTCGACGCTAATCCGGGGCAACTTGCCGGGTACCTCGGTGGAAACGAGCGCCTGCATGGGTTCTTCGTTGGTCAGGTCATGAAGGCGACCGGCGGCTCAGCTAACCCGAAGAAGGTTAATGACCTCATTCGTCAGGAAGCGGCCGCTCGGAAGGGCGCCTAAATCCCAACCCAAGCGCTCCCAATGGCTGGGGGCGCTTGGTACTCCTACCCGTATGATACATGAACTTGAGCCGATTCCTGTTCCAATAGATGCCGATACGGTAGCCTTTTATCTTGAGGTTCCCCGTAGCCACGTAGTAATAATTACAGTGTTTTTTGAGCTCTACGATGGTGTTGGCACCGTGCGAACACTCGACAAGGATGGCGCACTGATATGCGTACTCACCACCCCCGCTCAACTTCAAGATTGCGTCGGCGTCTTGAAAGCGATCCGGGATCATGTGGCGTGGGTACCGTGCTCTGAGTCACCTGTAGACCCCCTCATAGACCCTCACGGAGCAACTTAGCTGCCGGTTTTACCCTCTTAGGAGAGCGTTCATGATTAAGTTTATCCACCGAAACCAGCACTTTATCGGCCCGATCCTCCTTGTAGTCGCTGTGTGTTTCGCGATTAGCGGTGTTGGTCTTGATATCCTGCACGGCGGCCCAAGCAAGACCCGTGAAGCCGGAGAGGTGAATGGACAGAAATTAACCGCCGAGGATGTCGCGCGCTCGGAGCAAAGCATCGAATCTCGGTACCGTCAGATGTTTGGCGAGCAATACGCCCGATTCGCCAGCTCCCTCAACCTCAACATCCGCCAACAGGCTATCGACACCCTCGTCGATCGTACCATCCTCGACCAAGAAGCCACCAAACTAGGATTCGCGGCCTCCGATGACGCGGTTCGCCAGTACCTTCTTAAAACCTTCTTCAAGGGCGAGAACGGCGAGACCTCCTTCTCACCGGCCGTGTACCGAAACCTTCTCCAGAGCGTTGGCATGTCAGCGCCAGAGTTCGAGCGAGAAATCAAAGAGGAGATCGCTCGGACGACGCTCGTGAATGTCTTACGAGATGTCGCGGCGCCGTCCTCCAAGGACGCTGAGAGCCTTCTTAAACGACAAAAGACGAAGTACACCGTGGTCGCCGCGACCATTGCTGTGGACGCAGCCGCCGTGCCCGCTCCGTCCGACCCTGACCTTAAGAAGTACTATGAGAGCCACGCGACGGAGTATGAAACTCCAGCGGTCGTACGCTATTCCTACATCGCCTTCACACCGGTTGAGTTTGAGAGAGAGGTGCAAGTAACACCTCAAGACGTAGAGTTCTTCTATGCTGAGAACTCCAGCAAGTATCAGCTCCCGGAACAGAGCCGCGTACGGAGCATCAAGCTTCTCTATCCTAAAGAGAGCGATCCGACAAAGATGGCCGCGGTCCGTGAAAAGGCGAATGCGGCCCGAAATGAGGCGGTGTCCGGAGCAAAGTTCGAGGAACTTGTCACGAAGTACTCCGACGACATGCCCACAAAGTTCGTAGGTGGTGACCTCGGATGGGTAAAGACAGGCGAGAAGGGAGAAGCCTTCGACGAAGCTGTCGCAAAAACCGCGGCTGGAGGTATCTCTGAGGTGATCGAGACCGATTACGGATTTGAGATCATCAAGATCGAGGAGAAGAAGGCGGCACAGGCCCGCCCACTTGATGAGGTACGCGCTGAGATCGAGAAGGAGATCCGTTCCCGTGAGGCTCCAGCATACGCCGCGAACCGAGCTCGCGAGGTCGTAGGCGAAGCGAAAAAATCTGGAAAGAGCCTCGCTGTGGCTCTTCCAGCCGGAAGCTCCTTAAAGGAGACCAACGGCCATCTCCCGCAGAGCAAGGACCCGGAGAGCGGGCTATCTGGCCTTACGCAGAACGTATTTATGCTCCCCACCTCCGAGCGTTTTCAGCCGAGTCTCATCGAGCTTGGCGACACGACCGTGCTCGTTCAGGTCAACGAATTCAAGGAGCCAACGACCCCTCCATTCGAGGAGGTGAAAGAGAGAGTGCTCTCAGCGGTCAAAGCCGAGGAGGCTCGCAAGCTGGCCGACACGAAGGCAAACGACCTGCTCAAAGCGGCGCAAGCTAATCCATCATCGTTCGCCGCGGAGGCTCAGGCTCGTGCCGCGAAGGTTGCGGGGCCGTTTGATATCTCTCGAGAGGAATCCTCATCGGATAAGTTCCCTACGCTAACCGCTCAGATGCGCTCTACGATCCTGGCGACTGATAAGCCTCAGCAGGTTGTCGGACGGGTATTCCCTGGAGCGAATGACTTCACCGTTCTCAAGGTTGAGGAGATAAAGGCCCCCGATCTCGCTGACCCGAAGGTCATATCTGAGTTGGCGAAGTATCGCTCTCAGTCAACGCAAGAGGTGGCGAACAACATGATCACCTCGACCCTTGAGCTCCTAAAGAGTCGCTCGGAGATCGATATCGATCCCTCTGTGATTGCGGCGCAATAGTGTAGCGGGCAGCGCGGACTCTCCCAGAGAACGCGCCGCCAGCACTCGGCCCTTCACTTCCCCTTTCTTTCCCCCCTCTCCTCACATTTCCGGTCGGAAAGTGTCTCCTTCAGTCGCCTCCTGCTTCCCCGCTAGATGACTTAGAATTCCTCCCCACTTACTCTAGGGGAGATGCGACACACCCAAGCACCCCCGCCCCAACTACCGCAGGAAGCCCACGAACTTGCGTCGTTCGTAATCGGCCCCGCACGGGAATCCTATGTTGTCGATCGACGGTGGCAGATTCCAGCCGAGCGGGAGATATCATTTCTCAAGGAGGAGGCAGAGAGAGCGGTCACCTCCCTTCATGAGGGGAGACCGTTCATTATCGGCCACCATCCCAATGGGGTGTATCGAGAGGTTGCCCTCCTCGAAACATGTCAGAGCGCAACTGGCGCGTCGAAGGGATTGGTAGCGGTAGCAACTCGGTACAACGGTGACAAGGAGCAGAGCTTCCTTGGACTCCCAACACTTACCCTCGTATACTTTCCCACGCCCTCCGATGCGGCCACCTACTGCCACGCGGGCGCATACTCGTACAGGGCTGGTCCCGCCGACCTCTATCCCGGATCCGTTGGAACGCTCGAGCTCGTGTTCGATCACTCGAGCGGCTTAGCTCAAATTACGCAACTACAATCATCAGCGAAAATAGCTCATCCCTCCGTTTCAGCGCTGCTCAAGCAACCCGGAGAGTCCCTCTGCACTCGGTATCAAAGATGGCCAAGCCGGCTCCTAGAGCTCGCCTTTCAACATACTCGTCGGATGGGAATATCTCAGATTGCGGTAGGCGCTGCACCGGACACAAAGCTCCCCCTTTCAAGCTCCGTACGCAATCACTCGATGATATGCAAAAAAGCCGTGGCGTGCGGCTACACACTGTCAAAGGATCGAGCGATTCTCCATGATGCCGCTAACTCCTAGCGCCGCCCGATGGCCGCATCTCGATGTGTGGATCCCGCGCTACTCTGGCAGCGTGCGCATCAGCTCCTCAAACATCTTGAGAAACCGCTCTACAGTCTTAGGGTATCCCTTGCCGAAGCGCTTAATAATACGCTCGTAGAACTCTTCAGGACTTGTCGCAACGATAAGCTCAGTTCGCCTAAACAACGGATGCTGGTCGAGCATAGCTCTACGTCGATTGAAGTAATTGAGAGTCAGCCGAGAGCGCATCGCCTCATGGAAGAACTCGCGCTTTTCAGCGGTGAGCGCATGGAACACCTTCGCGTATGAGCGGTACTCCTCTCGGCTACTAAAATCACCGAAGCGCTTCCTGCTTTGAAAGAAGCGAACTGGATGATACTCAAAGAGCACACCATCCACTAAGAAGTCGACGGCGATGGTATTGCCATGTCGGTCTACTCCGATCGGAACTTGGAAGGTTACTCCCTGCTGGACGTCGAAGTGCGGCACGAATTGCTGAAGCAATGTCGCGCAGATCGCTTCCGAGCGTGAGCAAAATTTAACGGGATCCGGACAGTTCGCGATCGAGATATCGATCGTAATCTCTGTCCTATCGGGTTGATGTCGTTGATTGTCGTGGTGGCGTTTGTGGCGTCGACGGCGATGCTCTCTGGGCTCGGCATCGTCAACGTATTCATCGAGATTTGAGCCGGGGGATTCTAACAACAGGTCGCGGGAATTAGCCGTGGAGTCTTCTTTCAAGACACCCCTCCTTTTAAACCCTTTGACGCGTTCCGTCCTGGAACACCTTCTACTAATTATGATGCGAAGGATGGGGCGTTGGATTCCGTTCTACGGTCAAATTTTCAATTTTTTTCTTGAGAAGTAGTTAAAATAATTCATTTTCCCCCTTGTCAGGGCACGCGGAAGACGCATCGCTTTTATGCCGTCTCGTACGCGAAACCACGACAGTGCGTAGTCAGAGCCGTCCTCGACGCGCGGCGCTCGCCGCGGTGCACGGCTCAGGGGCGACTCGGATCCGCCCCCCTACTCAAGATCCGTAACAACGAGGCACTCCCCCGCCGCGCCGGCGAGCTTCGACGGACACGCCTCTACCGCGACTGAGTTGTCATTAAAGGCTTGCCATGCCGAGCGCTTCGCCTCTCCGAGGGCCAGCACAACGCTCAGCTCAGAGCCGGTAACGAGCGATGAACTCGCCGTCATCCGATCAGCGGGAGGTTTTGGGGAATCATGAAAGTGCAGGAAGGTGTTCCCCTTCTCGCGCAAGACCGCATGGTGCGGAAAGAGCCCGGCGATATGTCCGTCCTCTCCAACCCCGAGAACCACAACGGTGAACTTCCCCCCGAAGGAGATCAGCTCTTTCCCGTAGGCACCACATCCATAGTCGGTCTGCGAGGGATCCGTCACGAACGGATGAAGTTGCTTCTCGGATATCGCCCCCTCGGACACTAAGCTATCAAAGAGGAGCCGCTTCAACCCTCCGTAGTTACTCTGCTCATCGGCAAGGGGCACCAAACGCTCATCCACCATGAAGAATTGGATCCGTCCAAGGAGGTCTCTCGGCTGAGTAGCGGACTCGGCGTGCAAAGCACCGAGTAGGCCAACGACGCTGCGGCCGCCACACAATCCAACAACAAGGGGCTCATGCGCTCCCTTAGCCTTGCACACCGCGAAGATCTTCTGGGCTACCTGACGCAAAGCGCCCTCGAGGTTTCCTTGTGCTCTAATCACACTCGTGGTCATCGTTACTTCTCCTTGACGTCCCATACCGACGTCTTACTATCCTTAGAACTCATCCTCTTCTCTATTCGAGCCCCGTACGCGACACATACTGGATCATCCCCTAGTCGCTCAAAGAGCTCGCGGGCCTCCGATAATCGTCCTACCTCGAAGAGAGCGAGCGCATCATGATACGTTGAGAGATTCCGAACAAGTGCCACGTCGTGTGTGTTGTCCAGTGGCTGATAGACAACAACCGGTTCTTTCCGTCCGACCACCCTAACGCTACCTAACTTACGCCACGTTACCGATTCGAGAGCCACATCGCGAGTAGCCTCCGAGACCAAAACATAGGTGCCGAAGACCTTGTTCACCCCCTCAAGACGTGATGCCACGTTCGCTGCGTCGCCGATCATCGTGTAGTTGAAGCGGAGATCCGACCCGAAATTTCCTACCGAGACGACTCCCGTATGAATACCGATCCGCATTCGCGGCTGAATGCCGAACGCTCGCTCAAACTCCGGCGCTAACTCACGCAGTCGTTGTTGACACCGGAGACCGGCCAGCACGGCCCGTTGGCGATGATCCTCAATGGAAAGCGGCGCGTTCCAGAACGCGATCACGGCGTCCCCCTGATATTTGTCGAGAGTGCCTCCGCTCTCGAGAATAATTTTGGAGATCTCCGACAGGAATCGATTAAGAAACTGTACGAGCTGATCAGGGGCGAGTCGCTCCGAGATACCGGTGAATCCTTGGATATCGCTGAAAAATATCGTCAATTCCCTTCGGTCACCGCCCAATCGAAGCTTGGAGGGATCCTTTACTATCTGCTCAATCACCTCAGGGGACATGTAATGTTTGAATGCTCTTCGAATGAAGCGGTGCTGCCGACCCTCAAGTTGGTACTGTAGAAAGCCCGTCGCGACGCTGACAAACACCAGCCCAATGAGGGGAGCGACCATCGGCAACCACCACCCAAGATGCGCGACCGCGTAACACGCCCCGATCCAGATAATCATCCAGATCCCCTGAGCTACAAGTCCACCCCGTTTAAGAAATACTCCGAGAAGAGCGGCGAGACCAAGCACGCAGAGTGATACGAGAGCTGAGATAGCGAACGGCGCGCTCCGAAGGAAGGAACGATCGAGCAGGTTGTTAAAGATGGTGGCATTGAGCTCCACGCCCGGAAATGCCCCCTTAAAGGGAACGGGGCGTAGGTCCAGCAGTCCAGGAGCGCTAGCGCCGATAAAAACGAAGGCATCTTTAAACTCAGCGAGCGGAATCCTAGGCTCCTGTCCCTCAGAGAGCCGAATCGCGCTTGAGAGCACCGCGCTCAAGGAGTAGGTCTGAAAGGTCGAAGCGGGGCCGTAGTACCGAACGAGTAACTGTCCCTGTTGATTTTGATACTCCTTAAGCCACCATACGGAATCCTCAGCTGAACGGGCTATCGAGTGGAGGGCGAAGGGCAAGGAGAGAACCGGCACACCACCAAGGTACGCCCCAGGTTCCGTGCGACGGATAATCTGATCTCCGTCAGCGGAGGAGGTAACATTTCCAAATCCCGCGCTCGCGCGAAGGAGCTCGTCGATCGGGAGTGCCGCGTTAGGAAATACCGGTGGTTGCCCACCGATCAAATACGCTTCGATCAACTTTCGGTCCGATTCCTGGCGCTCCGTGAAGAGGCGGATACTCTCCTCACTCTCTCCATCCGCTCGCCGCTGAAGGGTGACCGCGGAGATGACCGGCAGCGATCGCCGCACTACCTGAGCAAACTGTTCGTCATCGTAAGCTTCATTCGAGTGCTCAGTAAAAAGCAGA
>JAULVA010000279.1:7832-11140 GCA_032111275.1 Bdellovibrionota bacterium | reverse complement strand
AGCACCCGATGCCGCGAGAAACTCAAGAACGGGGTTGTAGAGGGATCGGGGCCACGGCCATCCGATCCCCATCTCACGGGAAACGTACTCAAGAGAGCTCTGGTCTACGGTGATGATTTTGACGCGAGGATCGCGCGTACTCGCGGTCGCGACGGACCGAAGACGCCAGTCCCAGGTCGTGTTCTCAATCGATTGAAAAACGTTCATCCACAGGCACGCCCCTACGAGGAGGGAGGCGACTACCCAAATTACCACCGTGCCCTGAAATCGTTTTGCCTCTGTTGACATAGATTCTATGGTGAACAATCAATCCACAGGTACGATTCCACGGGAGGGTTGTTCTGTAAACACCCGGTGCATCGGGCGGCATGCACCTAACCGGAGGGCCTGTCTCCTGACAGGCCGGGGATGTTCTTCATTATCAAATTGGGCCGCGGTGAATGTCGCGACTCGGAACGACGATCGCGTTCCCGGCCCGTCGGGAGACGGGCCCTCCGGACGGAAAAAAAACGATTTAATCTAGCAGCACCTCAATGCATCAATCCGAAGGGCCTGTCTCCTGACAGGCCGGGTATGTTCCTCATTATCAAATTGAACCGCGGTGAATGTCGCGAGTCGCAACGGCGATCGCGTTCCCGGCCCGTCGGGAGACGGGCCCTCCGGGGACATCGACAACGTTACGGTTTTTCCTGACCGCCCTCCCGGTCACGGTCCCCCACCTCCTTTCCGCCTTTACATTTTCCCAAAGAAAGCGATAGTCGATCCATGGCCCTCGTTCGCATCCATCGGCGCGCACAACGCACCACCACATTCGTCACCAAAGCACTGTGGGCGCTCCTCATGACCACTAGCGCTATCACCGCCCAAGCGGAACCCGCCGCCCCCCTTTCGTTTGGAGGATTCGTTGACACCTACATCGCGCACGACTTTAACCATCTTCCTACCCGATACCGTCCTTACACGACCCAACCTTACTACTCAGATGAAGGGGCCCTGAATCTCGGATATGTCGACGCGGTCTTGAACACCAGCCGATTTCGAGGTCGATTGGCGTTGCAGTACGGCTCATCCGTTATCGCTAATTACGCCGATGAGCCCGATGAGTTTGTCCGATATTTTCAAGAGGCGTACGGAGGGGTCTCGATATCTGAGTCCTGGAAGATCGATGCGGGAATCTTTTTCTCACACATCGGCGCTGAGTCCTGGATCTCACGTGATGATTTCACTCCAAGCCGTTCGATTGTAGCGGACTATTCCCCATACTACCAAACAGGGGTACGAAGCATTCATGAAATCTCGGAGAGTATGCATCTCGAGTTTCACATCGTCCGTGGATGGCAAAACATCTCTGACGATAAACAGCCGTGTTACGGAACGCAGATCGCCTACAGACCGACTGCCGCTACCCGATTTGTCTATAACACCTTCGTTGGGGACGAGGATGGAACCAGGGTCTTCAACAACGTGGTCATCAAACACGCGTTTACTGACAATTTCGGGATAAGGTCAAGCTTTGATCTGGGCGCGCAGAATCGAAGCGACGATTCTCGGGCGTGGTGGCACGGGTGGAGCGTTGTCCCGCACTATACGATAAACGACACCTACGCCATCGCTGGCCGAGTCGAGCGGTACGCCGATCCCGATCAAGTCTTGATCCAAACGCTCTCCGGAAAGAGCTTCAATACAACCGGTCTTTCGGTAAACCTGGATACGACACTCCTGCCAGACCTTGTGTGGCGAAATGAGTACCGGGTCTTCATCAGTACCCAGGACGTATTTCCCCGACGGGAGGGCTTCTCCGCGTCAGATAGCTTTGTGATGACCTCTCTGATCTATTCTGTGAGGGGGGTGTAAGGGGCAATCATTTCGGCGACCAGGCGCTCACTTCCCGGCGCTAGAAAATTATTAATAATTCTCGCGTTCTAATGAAGAATTTGGCACCATTTCCGTCTAGTATCCGTTGCCCTCATGCTCGTCCGCTAAGCGGTCGATAGTACATGAGGAAGTCATAGACTAGCCCCTTGGTATCATGTTGTTTTTAAAGCGTTCGCTCCGTCTCTTCGTGTTTTTCACCGTCGTCGTGTACCTTGCGACAGCCACCACTCGCGCGGACGTTACGCCACAACCAACGGAGCCAACTCCTGAAGTCATCGCGGTGGATCCTGAGCTTCGCTCACCTCGAGCCACCCTCTCATACTTCTTAAACACGATGGCACCATCCGATGGTGACGCAAATCTTGAACGAGCCAGCAAGGCTCTTGATGTATCAGACCTCCCCGAGCTCGTGCGCAACGAACGGGCCAAAGAGGTAGCGATTAAGCTCTACGCTATCCTGACCTACAAAGATGTTACGCCCTCAAAGGTTCCCGCATCCTCCAGCAATTCATCCCTCCTCGTCACCGACATCAACGCCTACGGGATCTATCTTGAGCAAACGGGCCCCAACTGGAGGTTCAGCCGAAACACCGTTAAGGATGTACCGGACATCTTTCGAGAGATCGAACACAACCTCTCCAAGAAAGAGATGAGGAAACTCGGTGGCACAACGGCCACGTGGCTCACCATCCGGTCGTACATTCCTGAACAACTAAAGAGCACAACCTTCATCCTTGAGGATTGGCACTGGATCGCGGCGGCCTTTACCCTCGTAGCGACCTTCCTCATTCAATATTCCTTGGTATTCCTTATTAAAGGTGTCTATTCGCAGGTCTCACCGAACCGCTTCTCATCCCAAAACAAAGAGATGCTTGCCTCTATCCGCAAGCCTATCTTTGTCATCGTCTTTACCTCCGCGCTCCAACTCTTTCTCTCTTCATTTGACCTTGCGATCGAGTTCTACACATTTGTGATTACCTGGATCTCAACGGTCCGAATCATCGCCACCATGGTGTTGGCTATCCGACTCATCCCGTTGTTCACCGCGCGAGTCAACCGCCTCGCTGCCGGGGCGACCTCGGTAACAGAGGAGATACTCTATCCACTCGTGGAGAAGGCCGCCTGGATCCTTATCCTGCTCATCGGCGCGGCTCAGATATTATGGACTCACGGCGTCAACGTTTCTGGACTGGCCGCCGGACTTGGACTTGGAGGTCTCGCCTTCGCCCTCGCCGCGAAAGACACCGTTGAGAACATCTTCGGCGCTATCGCCATCTTGATCGATCAGCCGTTCCGCGTCGGTGATAACATCGCTATGAGCGGATTAACAGGAACGGTTGAACATATCGGACTTCGTTCAACACGACTTCGCACCCCTGAGAATTCACTCGTTTCCCTGCCGAACTCAAAGATCATCGCCTCGCACGTGGATA
>JAULVA010000279.1:7147-7822 GCA_032111275.1 Bdellovibrionota bacterium | reverse complement strand
CTCGGCGCGCGAACCTCGGTGCGCGTAAAAACAGTGCTTAATCTCCCACTCTCAACCCCACCTTCGTCGATTGAGGCGTTATGTTGTGGGATTCGAGCGATTTTAGAATCCCATCCCCTCTGCGCCCGTGAATCTATCGTGGTGCACTTTAACGAATTCAATCAAGCGAGCCTCGGTGTGCTCGTTCAATTTAATCTGATCCTGCAGACGTGGGCTGAGGAACAGCGTCGTAAAGAGGAGATATTTCTCGCTATCATCAGATTACTCGGAGAGCTCGAACTCTCGCTCGCGGTACCGATTCAAGAGATAGCGGTCAAAACCTCCCCCGATACGCTCTCCTCGACCCAATCCACGATGGACGGTATCGAAGCTTTTAAACGTCTCGGTATTTCTTGGAAGCCAAGTTCTCGCTAGGCTGGGTTGAGGGATGACACGGCGTAGGGGCTGCTAGGCTCCCAGGAGAATATTTTGGCGCGACAGAAAGGGCGACAAACCCACCATACATCAGAGGCTAGAGCCACCTGCTACACCTGCTTTCGGCCGAGCGCGCACTGCGTGTGCGGTTATCTGCCTCAATTTCGAGCGCACACCAATCTCTTACTTCTCCAGCATCCGAACGAGTGGCGAAAGTACTACTCCACCGCGAAACTCGTGAAGCAAGCCATCACGAACACC
>JAULVA010000279.1:0-7137 GCA_032111275.1 Bdellovibrionota bacterium | reverse complement strand
ACAAAGAAATACACTTAACAAAGCCATCAATCAAGCTTTCAAAGGTCATGCTATTGTTCCTGTGATGCTTGCAAACAGCATTCTTTCCCAAGGACTTTCAAAAGAACAAGCTGACAAATTACAAATGGAGGTAGATAAAGCAGAGAAACGGAACAGATCTCTACAGTTAACTTTGGAAAATCTCCAAGAAAAGATCGCCTCCCATGACACCTTTCTCCTCTATCCCGGACAGGACGCGGTGGACTGCGAAGGTGTTCCCTTATCCGATCGTTCACTGATCATCGTAATCGACGGTACGTGGGACGAAGCTCAGAAGATCGTGTATCGAAATCCTATTCTGCACTCGGTGAAACGGATCTCCTTCCAGAAGCCCCTCGTCTCAACCTACCGAATTCGACGACCTCCAAAGGGTGGATATCTCAGCACCGTGGAATCGGTCGCGCACCTCCTTACCCTTAACGCGGCTATCTCAGGATGCGCGGACAGAATCCCGACCTACCAAGGCCTTTTTACCCTCTTTAATGAGATGGTGAATCGGCAGCTCAAACATATGGGACGAGAAGCGGAGATCCGGGTGTAGCACCTCACACCAACGATCCGGAGGGCCTGTTCAGTGTCCGCCGAAGCGTAGCGCAGGTGGATCCTGACAGGCCGGGGATGTTCGAAATTATCAAATTGGACCGCAACGTATCTCGCGAATCGGTACGGCGATCGCGGTTCCGGCCCGTCGGGAGACGGGCCCTCCGGATTAATTCGCGGCGGGTTTACCGCCCTACTATCTTTTTGAACCTCGCGGCTCGAGCTTGCGAAGGCGTGGTTGTAGCCGCAAAGGTGTAGTCATCCTGAAGCTCCTCGATTCGGTCTGCCGGAGCCGGATGGGTGGCGAACCACCCACCACTATCTTTACCACTCTGTGCCTCAAGGATCTTCAATACCCCAACAAGAGCCTCTGGATCGTATCCCGCTCGCTCAAGAAGCTGCGCCGCGTAGAGGTCCGCGCGATACTCCTGTGACCGATCAAACCCCTTGGTCAAAAGCTTCTCCATCACACCATCAACGCTCTCGGAGAGCGCGGTGGTCATTATCGGCAGCGCGGACACTCCGGATTGAGAAGCCGCGATCGAGGCGCCGTGCGTTGATGCCTCTGAGAGAGCGGAGAAAAGCTCGGCATTTGAAATCGCGTGGGCACCGTCCTGTCGCACGATGTGCGCGATCTCATGAGCGAGCACCGCCGCGAGAGCATCCTCATCTGGAAGCACCTTGAGGAAACCCGACGAAACGTACACGAAACCACCCGGCGCTGACATCGCGTTGATCGCTGGCGAATCGATGACGGCGAAGTGATAGCCTCCGAAGGTCTCGGGAGCGTCTGACACACTGACCACAGTCATGCCGATCTCGTTGAGGTACTTGGTCTTTGCCGGATCGAGCTTGGGAGGATATTCACTGAGGAGCTTCGCTGATACGGCCCGTCCTAAGTAGTATTCCTGCTCAGCGGTAAGCTCCTCTTGTGAGGCGACGACCTTGCGTCCCGCCGACATAATTCCCTGCGCTTGATTCGGATCGACGTACCCGGTCGCGGCAAGGGCGCTCGCCCCGATCTGATCGAGCCCGGTGTTCGCGCACCCAGTGATGAGCGCGGTGAGAAGAGAGACGAAGAGAGCGTGACGAAGAGATCGCATCTTACTTGAGCCCTCCCTGCGTAACGAAATGCGCGACCTCAGTGGATGATGCCTTAGCCTCCCGCTCAACACGATCAACGAGGTCGTAGCGCAGACCGCTCTCCGTTCCCTTGTAGCTCGTCTCTGTCGCTTTGTTGAATCCCTTTCCGGCGAGAACTAATTCGGTTGAATCGGACTGCGCGCTCGCGACATCGGAGGTCGAGAACACGATCGCCTTTGGAGAGACAGCGGAAAGTGGAAGGTATCCCTGTTGACCACCCACCCGAACACCGATCCAACCATTGTCTTCGCTCACCTTTGAGAGCTTCTCTCCATACCGGACAGCGGAGATGGTTGACGCGTAAAAGAGCGGCTTACTTCGAACGCGCGACTCCCGCACCTGTACCCAGACATCGTCACCGTAGCTCGGGAGAGCACACGCGAAGGTAGCGATCACAACCCAGAGATGTTTCATATCTCTGGGTATCACCCGCGCCTTATTTTTCGTCAAGGAGCTCTGTTAGCGAGGAGGCGCCGCTAATAACCCCCGCGCTTCGATACACACCAAACTTGGTGCGGGTATCGGCGATATCGAGGTTACGCATGGAGAGCTGACCAATTCGGTCGTTCGCCGAGAAGCCCTCTCCACCCCGCTCCATCGTCAACCGCTCTGGATGGTAGGTGAGGTTCGGGCTCTCCGTATTCAAGATCGAATAGTCGTCTCCACGACGAAGTTCGAGGGTCACCGTGCCAGTAACCGCCTTACCGATCCAACGCACCAACGACTCACGAATCATCATCGCCTGCGGATCAAACCAACGCCCCTCGTACAAAAGTCGCCCAAGCTTGTAGCCAGAGACACGGTACTGCTCAAGCGATCCCTCGTTGTGGATACCGGAGAGTAATCGCTCGTAGGCGATGTGAAGGAGCTTAATGCCCGGCGCTTCGTAGATACCTCGGCTCTTCGCCTCAATAATACGATTCTCGATCTGGTCTGAGAGTCCAAGTCCGTGACGTCCACCGATCTGGTTAGCCTCATGAACGAGCGCCACCTGATCCTTCAACTCCCGTCCATTGATAGCGGTCGGGAATCCCTCGAAGAAGGAGATCTTCACCACCTCAGGCTTAATCTCAACCGATGAGTCCCACGACTTAACGCCCATAATCGGTTCAACGAGGTACTCACACTCATTCAAGCTCTCAAGCTTCTTCGCCTCATGGGTCGCGCCCCACATGTTGGAATCGGTCGAGTACGCCTTCTCAGTGGAGGCGCGGTATGGGAGCTTTCGAGCGACGAGATACTCACTCATCTCCTTCCGGCCGCCGAGCTCACTGATGAAGGTCTCATCAAGCCACGGCTTGTAGATCTTCAAGTTTGGATTGACGAGTAGTCCATACCGGTAGAAGCGCTCGATGTCGTTACCCTTATAGGTACTGCCATCACCCCAGATATTCACACCATCTTCCGCCATAGCGGCTACGAGTTTGGTGCCGGTAACGGCGCGACCGAGCGGTGTCGTATTAAAGTATGTCTTTCCACCGGTAGTAATATGGAACGCTCCACACATAAGGGCGAGAAGCCCCTCTCGGGCCAAATCCGCTCGGCAATCGATGAGCCGAGCCTTCTCGGCTCCGTAGGTCATCGCGCGCTCAGGAATAGACTCGACGTCGGTCTCATCCGGCTGCGCCAAGTGCGCCGTGTAGGAGTACGGGACCGCTCCCTTTTCACGCATCCACGCGACCGCGACACTGGTGTCGAGACCTCCCGAGAACGCGAGACCGACCTTTTCTCCCTGTGGAATGCTCTTAAGGATGTGCGACATAGATACCTTCCCTGAAACGTGACCGACGTGGTCCTGAGCTTTAAAAAGCAGCTTTCTCATATACCGAATAGCTCCGGGGTTGGGAATACTTACTTGAGTTCCGGCCATCTTCACTGAACCGTTCCATGGAACCTTGAATGGGGGAGGCGCTTTGACTAGACTCCGCTCCTTATGAGCGTACCAGCGACACCCACTACCCCTCTTGAGAAAGCTCTCGGCATTCCCCGTGTTGTCGAGCATATCGATCAGATCGTATCGATTGGAGAGGAGTACGTCACAAACGCCCCTTCTGGAACGCCCCCCTGCTGCGCGTGGGACGCCGGAAGTATCTCGCGGCAGCTCAGCGCCAAGCCAACCGCTCCGCATCAGATCATCCTTTTGGACATGGGAGGCACCCACACAAAGGTAGCTACCAAGCATCCCTCTGGTGAGTGGTCTCTCCTTTTTGATCACCTGAACGACTGGTTCGAACCGAGGCGAGATACCTCGCTATCCCCCCTTCAAGGATTCTTCCGTGTCCTCGGTCACGAGCTCGTGGCATCCCTTCCCTCCCTGAAAACAGCTGGTCTTCCACTCCGCGTTGGAGTTATCTGGTCAAATCAGATCAAAACCAAGCGTTTCTCAACCGGCGCGACAACCGGGGTAACGGGGATCGTTCATGGATACCAAAGCGGCGGGTATCGAAAGGGTGAGTGGTTTCTTAAAGGAATCCATAACGGAGACGATATCGGTGCCCTACTCCTATCGGAATTCATCCACGGAGGTATCACCCCGGAGGTCATGGTACTCGGGAACGACACGCTCTTTACCCTCTTCGCCGTCCCAGGGGCGCACGCCGGGGTTGTGATGTCCTCAGGTGGAAACTGCACCCTCGTCGGCACCTCCGAGAGCGATCGAGATGAACTCTACAACTCGGAATTAGGTGGCATGCTCATGCTTCCTGAATCGGTTCTCTCCGACGGTGATAAGGAGTTCGCGAAGAACCGAGGCCTCGCCCTTCTCTCCCTTGAGGAGTTAAGCGCGGGCAACTGGTTCCCAGATATGGTCTCAGCGAACATCGTGGCGGGAGCACGACTCCCGGAGGGTCGGGATCTTCAACCGATCTCCGCGGCGCTCAGCAATGAATCGCTCGCGATTAACAATCGAAGCCTCTGCGATATCCTTGATGGCTCTCGCGGTATCTTTGAGTCCTTCTCCACCGAATCCGTAACGGCTCTCACCTCTCTAACACGGGCGCTCGTAGAGCGGGCAGCCGTGTTAGCTGGGGTCATGACCTACCTCTCGGTCGCCCCCCAGCTCAAAGCTGGCGTGAAAAAGGCGATCATCTCCCTCGATAGCTCAATGGGACGATACTTCCCCGGCTATTTCGATATCATGAAGAGGCAGATCGCCGATCTGACGCCTTCCGGGTATGAGGTCGAGACCGTGCTGGTTAACCCGATCCAGCTCCCCAACGGGGGCGACATCTCGGTGCCCCTCCAAGGCGCGGCGCTCTTGCTCGAATCGTCGATGAGTTAGGGGTAGTAGAGGCCGCGAATATTGACCCAGGCCCTTAAGCACTCTAAAACTCGCCCTGGGCCGGCATTCCCGCTATACTCCGCGCCATGGAAGTCATCATTTGCCCATCCGCGGAACGCGCCAACCTTCTCGCCGCTCAGCTCATCGCTGACACGGTAAAAGCGACACCAAAAGCTGTCCTTGGACTCGCAACCGGTAGAACCCCAGAGGGGGTGTACGCCCGCCTCGCGCAACTCCACAAAGAGGCAAATCTCGATTTCTCCGGCGTGACCACCTTCAACCTCGATGAGTACATCGGCATCCCCGTGACACATCCGCAATCGTTCAGAGCGTGCATGGAGCGAGACCTCTTCTCAAAAGTCAACATCAAGAAGGAGAACACCCACCTCCCCGATGGTATGGCCGCCGATCTCGATGGTGAGTGCGCACGATATGAGCAGGCGATAGCCGCAGCCGGTGGCATCGATCTTCAACTCCTCGGCATCGGATTGAATGGACACCTGGCGTTCAACGAGCCGCTCTCGTCACTCGCGTCACGCACGCGCACCAAAGCGCTCACACCGGAAACGCGACGACAGAACTCCCCAGCTTTTGGCTCGCTCGATGAGGTTCCGACGCGCGCTATGACGATGGGGGTCGGCACCGTTCTCGAAAGTCGGTGGGCGGTCCTCCTCGCCACCGGTTCGAGCAAGGCCGAAATTATTCTGAAAGCGGTTGAGGGACCGATGACCGCGGTTGTCACCGCGAGCGCCCTGCAGATGCACAGACGGTGCACCGTTATCGTTGATGAGCCTGCGGGTGAGTGGCTCCAGATGAAGGAATACTACCGTTGGGTCTTCGCGAACGAGCCAGAGTGGGCTCCGTATCAAGATCTGTTGCTAGGAAATTAAAACTGCTCTTCAGCACCGAGCGCTCGACGAGGATGGGGCGGGTGTCTCCACCCGCCCCATTGAAACTTCCGTTACGCTGCCTTGGCCAGAGCGGCCTCAGTGGACTCTGCCACCACATCGGTCAGTGCCGCACCCAAGACGAGGAGGTCCTCACGAGAAGCTTTCACTCCATCAACGATAAGCGAGATCGCTGCTCTCGGCATAAACCTCTCGTTTATCGCGAGCACAGTTGGTCCCGGACGCTTACGCTCAGGGTTCGTTCTGAGCACCATCCGACGGATCAGAGAGATGCCGGACTGGTCACATCCGAACATCTCGGTCAACCACATCGGCTGCTTTGAGATCGCGTAATCAAGACTCGCGGCGAGGGAACCTCCTCCACCTTTGATGTACGGCTCCTCAAACTCACTGACCGCTCGAACGACGAGAAGAGCGAGACCGCGCACAGCAGAGGTCCATTGAAACGAACCAGCAGAGCGATACGCTCCGCCACTCTTCCCTCTGATGCTCCGACGGACATCACCACTGACTCCATCGCAGAAGGAAACCTCCGTTAACTGTCCAGCTTCGAAATACAACTTCAAATCTCTCATAGCTCCTCCTTTGCTCCTGTTCTAAATCCTTTCCCTGATTTTTTGACTTGCTGCCCTATCCCCTGCTCGCAGGCCACTCACATTCTGAACTTGCGACACCAGTTCATCCTTGAAGCATCTCCTGAATAGTCCTCCGCTCGTGAGCTCGCAAATCACTGTCAAATTCTCTGAACCCGACCAGCGGCTTTCGTTTTTTTTGACACTTTCCCCCGGGAGTTCAGCCCCACCCCGCGTGAGGCCTCTTGCGCGAGATCCCCAGTTCAACTTTTCACATTTGTGCAAAAAGCCCCTAAAATGGGCCTTTTTGCGCATATTCCCGCGTACCGTTCACCACCAAACTCCCTGATCCCCTCGTCGATTCGTTGCGCGCCCGAATCCACCCCCTTCCGTAATCCCGCCGTGTCGCCGGTACGCACACAGGATCACCGGCACGGGGATACCACTCGGAAAGGATCCGCGAGCGCGTACGGAGCACACCGCCACGCTCCTACTGATGCGATTCCCTGAAGATTTAAGTTTGGATTTTAAAGATGTTAGTCCCCCGAAAACCCGCTCTCTGTGTTCAACGGGCTTTCGCAGGGACTCAAGAACTCTTTCGAGTATCAGGAGCGGAAAGCCGATCTCACCCAACGCGCACGGAGGGTCACAAGGG
>JAULVA010000278.1:0-5051 GCA_032111275.1 Bdellovibrionota bacterium | reverse complement strand
TCGATAAGACCTTGCCATTCAATCACGCGTGGATCGACCCGACCCTTCAGGAAGAGCAGTACACAAATGTGTGGTTTCGGACGGTAACCGCCGATACCCTGTCAAAGGATTCATGGCTCGCGAGCAAGGGAACGCTCTTAGCGAAGGAGAGTGAGTTCAAAAAGCTCGCCGATGAGCTTGCGGCTTACTTTAAGCAGGAGCTGATTGAGAGGGTTGCTAACTATAAAGACGGCGTGGTGTCGGTTGTTGATTCAGCTGAACCTCGAGGGCTTATCTTTGACATCGCGTTAACTGAGCTCGAGTTCTCTCACCCGATTCAGAAGGCTGGTTTCATGTTAGTGCCGATTCCGGCCTCGTCGCTGGTCTTTAATACGGTCTCGGATCCTCATGTCGCGTTCGCGGCCAAGGTGTACGACGCTCAGAGTGGTAAGCTGATCGCGACGTTTGCCGATCGGCGATTTCCTCCAACGCGGTTGCTCGATGTGAACAGACTTACCCTCAGTAGCTCAGCTCGAGAGATCTGCGATACCTGGGCCGACATTATCGCCGAAGGCCTAAACCGAGAGCAATTCGCTGATATTCCAGACCGAGGGTTCTTCGCGATCCTTCCGTGGTAGTAGCGGCTCGCGGGAGTCGATACCTGCGCGCACTATCGATTAATCGATCAGATTAATCCTGCGAATCGTCGATCAACTGAAGAACCGGAAGGCCTTCGACGGTAGGATTCTGCCCGATGATCATGGTGTAGACGTTCTCACTATCAAAGGTCTGGTTCGGAAGTATCGCGAGAATCTCGCCGGAGTTCGTGTACGTCACGATGACGTCGTAGCCGCCTGACTTCCCCGTCAGGTATGTTGTCACCGATCGATAGCGGAGGTTTTTAGCCGCCGGAGCGGACTTCCGGAAATCCTTGCCACTCGCGACAACGTATACGCTCAGAGCTTGCAAGGACTGCCACGCATCGATGAGCCGGAGCTTGAACGAACCACTTCCCGCCTTCTCGTTATTATCCACCAGCATCAGGGCCGTCGCGTCGAGAGCGGAGCCCATCGCGATGTAGGTGTAATCCTTGTCGTCTGAAAGGGCTGTTAAGAGATTGCTGATTGGCGTTAGTGAATCTGAGGGGACAACTTGAAAGAGGTGCTGATCCGTGTCGAAGGTAAAATAACCGGAGTCTTGCAGGTACGCCTCATCCTCAAACCACACATCACCATCGACTAAGAAGTCGACGCCATAGACATCGGACACGGCGTTGATGAATCGAAGGTTAACCTGGTCATCGTCTCCCCCCTCCGATCCGCATCCACCGAGAAAGGCGGTCGCGACAAGTGAGAGGGCTACGGTACGGGCAAGACGGAGAAGGTTGTTCATAGTGGCCGAAGTGTACACGCGAGGAGATCCCTATTCAAACCGCGTCTTTTATAGTCCTTTCCTGTTCTGAATCGTATGGAGTCTCTCCCCTCCCCACGAGGGCCTCAGGAGGTGTGGTGGGGTGGTGTGGTAGCTCAAGAGGCGAGGGGAAACCCTACAGAGGGCTCACGTTGGAACGCTCCACGTGAACGTGCTCGTGCTCCTACATGTGAACGTTCCCGAAAAATGCCAGGCTTGTAGTTATGTTCAAGTGTGCGCGGGGTTTTGCCTCGCTTCCCTAAGCGGCTCCCGCCTGCAACTCGAGACAAACCTCGCGGCTGTTGGAGAGAGCGTTCCGCGGTTTGTGGTGTTCAGGGGGGCGCACAAGGCACTCCACCTCTGTGCCTGTGGTCACCCGTAAGGTCGGCCGCGGGTACCACCGGCTGGTCTATCGGATCTGTATACGTTTAACGTAGGTGTTCATAACGTAGTCGAAGAAAACCTTGTCGAGCTTGATAATCTCGAGTGGCTTTTCCTCTTCCATCTCGTCCTCATCAACCTCGGTATCATCGTCACTCTCCGACGCGGTGGAGGACGCTGTGTCTCCGATCTCTTGCTCAAGCGAAGCAGCTTTGGTTGGCCACTCGCGCACGTGAGCCGCTATCTTTTGAAGTTCGCTGAGAGGCTTCACGGAGCTCTTTACCACGTGAGGTGTGAGCGTGGTATCGAGGGAAACTGGTGAGCGGACATAGTCAAACGCCAGCTTGGGGGTAGCAAGAATGCTGATGAAGAGAACGGAGGCGATTATGTGTTTAATAACGTGATACATAGCTAACAACTAAGGTGTCTTGAATCGCGGGAAGTATATCGAATCTCTACTCGTGTCGATACGATTAGAGGGTTAGTGGTTGATGAGCTTTTTGTTAATGAACTGTTAGGGATTCCCCGGTGTGCGAGAACTCACGCTGATAGGCCGCTTTGCCTCTTAGTGAGGAAGGAGGGTCGCGGCGTCGGTCACATCTTCAGCGCTTGAGGTGTCTACCTCTGAGGTCGCTCCGCCCACGAGGATGACCATCGACCACAGGAATGTCATAGTGATGTAGACAACTCGAAACTCCTCTGGAAGTCTCCACGCGATTACTGATACCGCGGCGCCCCAGACCTCGAAGAACGGAAAACGGTCGTTCACTACCATCTGGTAGGTACAGACTCCAAGCACGGTGGCGATGACAGCGGGAGAAAAGGTTATCTTAACGCAGAACACAACCGTCATAAGAAGGACGCTGATAAACAGCTCCCATCCGGTTGGGGTGTTGGAATAAAGTGCCAAGGGAAGGGAGATGAATACGGTAGCGATCGCGAGTTGGTATCCAGCCTTTAGGGACCCGGTGGGCCGACTCGTGTGCATCTCACGCCAATAGCGACGCTGTCGCTTGAAGCAGGCGAACATAAGGATCAGCAAGAATCCGGCTGCCGCTATCTTGATATAATCATGCATAGGTCACTTCTAAGTCTCGTCTATGTTCCACCGCTATGATGGTCTAATCGAGCCGGCTGCTCAAGAGCGGAGATGTTAGCTTTCTGTGTGAGCGTCCTAACCTCCCTCTCGCGGATAACTGATAAGTGTCTAAGTTCCTTCCGCTACAGCTTTGTCGCTCCACCTACCACGTTCCTGGAGGCCCGTCGAGCACGTATCGGTGGGTGCCGGAACGATCTTAAACCGACACCAAGGTGTCGTATCTCTCTATTTCGCTTAGCTTTTCGGCAGACACGAGGTGCGGGAATGCTATTCGGTAACAGTCACCCCGCTGCTCGCGAGCACCTCCCAAAAGGTAGGAAAGGACTTCTCCACGACGTTTGGCTCCTCGATCTCCATGCCCGGCACACGAGTGCCAAGCAAGGCGAAGGACATCGCCATGCGATGGTCGTCATAGGTCTTTATCCGCGCGCCGTGCGGGGTGCCGCCGTGAACGATAAGGTAGTCTGGTCCCGGCTCACTCGTAATCCCGACCTTCGCGAGCTCAGCGTGCAACGCCGCGATACGGTCGGTCTCCTTGACGCGGAGTGTGCTTAAACCGCGCATCGTTGTTGTTCCCTGAGCGAATGCCGCCACCACCGCAAGGGTCTGCGCTACGTCAGGCATATTCGACATGTCGATATCTATCCCTTTAAGGGTCTTTGGCCCAACGACGGTGATTGACCGCGCATCTGATGATACAGAGCATCCCATACGCATCAGGACCTCAGGGAAATGGATGTCTCCCTGCGCCGAGTGAGGGTTCACGTTTTTTACGGTCACCTTTCCTTGGGAAACCGCGGCGAGTCCCCAGAGGTATGAGGCGCCGGAGGTATCCCCCTCGATCTGCATAACGCGAGGTTGATACGTCTGGCCCGGCGCGCAGGTGTAGCGTGAGTACGAATCGTTTGTAATCGACACGCCGAATTCCCGAACGCTTTGGAGGGTCATGTCGATGTAGGACTTCGATATCTGTTCCCCCTCGATCTCGACCACGAGTTTGTTGGTGTTAAGGGGCGCTGTGAGCAGGATGGCGGAGATAAACTGACTACTCACGGTGCCGTTCATCGCGATCGTTCCACCCTTGAGGTGAGTTGTCGAGCGGATGCGAAGGGGAGGACATCCCTCCGTTCCGAGATAGTCGATCTCGGCGCCCAAGCTTCTGAGCGCGGTGACGAGCTCCTTGATGGGGCGAGCGTGCATGCGCTCAGAGCCCGAGAGTACCACGTCGATACCGGGGATAGCGGCGCAGAGCGCTGTCAGAAAGCGCATCGTGGTACCGGCCGGACCTACATTAATCTCGCCGTGGTAGGGATTGAGCGCCCCCCCGGTACCCTCAACGATAAGAGTCGTGCCATGAGGCCCGGTCTCCTCGGTGATAGATACCCCGAGCAAACGTAGCGCCTTGGTCATCGCTTCGCTGTCTGCGCTAATCGAAGCGAGCGAAAGCTTCGACACCCCTGAGGCGAGGGCCGCGATAATCAGTGAGCGGTTGGTATAGCTCTTTGATCCGAGTACCTCACAGGTATGCGAGATAGGTGTGGCTGGTGGAGTTAGTTTCAGTGTCATCATGTGGTGGTGGCTCCGGGGTATATCACTGAGGGCGATAGGCGATTCTGATTGGGGCAGCTGCGTCGTCAGCATGGGTGGGGCGCTCCTGGTTGTATCGCCGCAAGCGACTCACCGATAAGCTCCTCTGAGATAACCACATCGAATACTGCTGAACCGATCCGTTCTAAGAGGGTCCACTTTATCTGGCCTCCGACATTCTTCTTGTCCTTGGAGATGAGAGCTCGAAGCTCCGAGGTTGGGATAGGTGTCGGCGCGCGAGTAGGAAGGCCGGCCGCCGTAAGCCCACTATCGATCGTTGTGAGGTCAGCGAGCGATAGCTTGCCAACTCGATAAGAAATGTACGCCTCACCATACATCCCTATCGATATCGCCTCTCCGTGGGTGAGGGCGGGGCCATGAAGGAGCGCGAACGATTCGATGGCGTGTCCGATGGAGTGACCAAAGTTGAGAGCTTTTCGAGGTCCTTGTTCCGTTTCATCGGACTCATCGATCGCCTTCTTGATCTCGCAGGATCTGTGCACGATCTCTACCACCTCCTCAGGTGTCCACCGCATGCAGTCCCGAGCGGTAACCTTGTCGAAGTATGCGCGGTCCGAGATCAACCCGTGCTTTA
>JAULVA010000277.1:4661-5000 GCA_032111275.1 Bdellovibrionota bacterium | reverse complement strand
TGTTAGGGCATCTTGTCGCGGTTTTCTTCGCGTGCGATCGGATGGAAAGCTACATCTCCTATGTTCGAGAACGTCGGCCTGAGATATTTGGATTATCATCCGCTGGGAAAACATGGCATGACCTGTCGGAAGAGGAGATCGCAGAGGCTCCCGCTACAACTGTTCAACAGCTTCGAGCACTCATACAAAGCGATCCCCCACTCATCATCGACACGCGATCCACCATTGCGTACAACCACGACTTAAATGCCGTGCGATTTCCACACGCCACCTCAACATCGATAGAGCCGTCGGAGCGGCGCGCAACAATTGCGTCGCCTCCAAGCTCACGTACCGCAG
>JAULVA010000277.1:4098-4651 GCA_032111275.1 Bdellovibrionota bacterium | reverse complement strand
GCCTAGGGCACATCCCTGGGGCGCTCAACTACCCCCTAGAAGAGCTTCAACGTGTCTCCCGTATCGCTCCTCCATTTCCGCTCAAGCAACGAGTAGTGCTCGTATGCCAACATGGTGTTTTCACCCGTCCCATGGCTGCCCATCTCAGTCTCCAGGGGCTCTCCGTAACATCACTGGAAGGCGGGTATCGGTCATGGGTTACCTCCGTCGATTCGAAAAAGCTTGTTTTAAGCCACCGCAGTAATTCTCGTGCAGGAGAGGTATGAGTGGATATTGGAAGTACGAGGGACTGTTCAGTCGGCGGGAGGCCATTCCATCACCTAAACTACTCTACTGTGACGGCCCCTCACGCCATATCGACAACACTTTTTCTGGTACCAAACGTAGCGAGGCATTTTAATTATGAAGATTGGATTTTTAGGCAAGGGGGGAAGCGGGAAAACCTCTGTGATCGCGGGTTTCACGCGATGGCTAGAGAGTAATGGAGCGCGTGTTGTCGCGATTGACGGCGACGTCAACGCGCACCTTCACCAACCACTAGGGATACAAGCGA
>JAULVA010000277.1:3705-4088 GCA_032111275.1 Bdellovibrionota bacterium | reverse complement strand
GCCGCCCTCTCCATACTCCCGTTTCATAACATGTGATCCTACGGATCCATTTCTACAGCGCTATGCCATAACGCGAGGCTCTCTCTCCTTTCTGCGCGTTGGCAGTTTCTCCTCTAAGGATGTTGGAGCGAGCTGCTATCATACTAAGCTTCAATCGCTCAGTGTAATTCTTAATCATCTCGTTGACGCAACTGACGAGTATGTGTTGATAGACGCCACAGCGGGAGTAGATACGCTCTCCACATCTCTTGTTACGGCGTATGATGTAAATATCTTCGTAGTTGAGCCGACACTAAAATCCATCAACGTTTGTAAAGATTACATGGCAGCGGACCCTCAATCAGTGTGCCGTACCATCGCCCTCGTAAATAAGGGTCTCACGC
>JAULVA010000277.1:999-3695 GCA_032111275.1 Bdellovibrionota bacterium | reverse complement strand
GAATTCGTGCGTTCCCACCTAGGGCAAGTTCCCGTTATTGGATGCGTATCCCACTCCGAGTCGCTTCGACGTTACGAACAGGGGGAATGGGACGGATTTGAGAGCTTTGTTCGTGAGCACTCCGCCGTCTGGGCCCTTGTCAGGGAGGAGTGCTCACGTCGTCAACGCCCATGGGGCATGTTCCAACAACGACTTCATGAGATTCACAAACGCAATTGCGAGACCTGGTACAACTCCTACTACAAACAAAACCTGCACTGTGGACTCGATGAACCATTTGCGCTCCCCGACGCGCGACAAGAATTCAGTGGAGCAGTGGGTGTTCAGCGAGCCTAAGCCCCAGAGCATCCGATATTCAGCAGAACCGCCGCGAAGAGGATTCTGACACCCTTGCCAAACGCACCTCGGTTGCGTATGCTCACCGCCCTGTTTTTGTCTGATTATGAAGGGATTCTATGTCTCCGTCGCAAGCGTCTTCCTCCTCCAAACATCCCGCGGATCAGATGCGCGAGCCCTCTCAACGCGCCGTTGTTCTCTCGGGCCCACTTGGTAGTGGCAAGACAACTCTCCTCAATCACCTTCTTGAGACAACTACTCAGTCAGCGGCACCCGGTACCTTTGTCGTCATTGAAAACGACATCGGCTCAATGAACACCGATAAGGCACGAGTAAAGACCTCTCCAGAGAGCCTGCTTGCAATCACGGCCGGCTGTATCTGTTGTAACGACCTACACTCGCTGCGAGCTGCCCTCCATCAGCTTAAGCGACAATCACAAATCCATACTATGTTCATCGAGACAACCGGGATCGCAAACCCGGCTGCGGTGAAGGATCTGCTACATCAGCTCTCAATCCCCACTGTCGTGATTACTACGGTTGACATAGCCCACTTTGAGGAGAACGAGCGCCTAGGCAGGGGAACAGAAACGATCCCCTTCGCCGACATTTTGGCGCTTACGTGGATTCATGACTCAACGGGAGCGCGTAATGAGGAGGCGCTCGCTAAGGCTCTCTCTGTCATAAACCGTCTTAACCCTGTCGCGCCGAAAGTGGAGATATCGCCGAGCGGCAAACCTCTGGATAATGAGCCTGCGCCCTGGAGCACACACGCACCAACGCTCCCGCCGCGCCCCAGTTTTAGCCCCCGACATCCGTTGCTCAACCTTATCCCGGATACGGAGCCGGGTCATAAGCATTCGGTCAAAACATATTCAATCACCCTACAAATTCCTGAGAGTCTCGAAGCAGCGGACGTCATCATTGCTGTCCGCGAAGGGGCTCCAAAAGGGCTCCAACGAGCAAAAGGACACATAAATGGGATGGATATCGATTGCACATTCGAAGACTGGCAAGTCAAAAAAAGTGCGCGCCCTCACAGGTCCAACCATATAACGCTAATAGGCACAGAGCCCCTAACCTCGACCGCTTTTCCAAAGCTTGGGGTCGCGTCTCTCTCAGAGGAATTATCAATTAATCTTGATGATCATCGCGTGCGAGAAAGCGCCATACACTTGGTGGAGCGGCTGCTCAAGGATATCCCATCGAAGGTGGTGAATTCAGGCCGTCTTATCACCGAGACCGATTCAGGCGAGGCTTGGAGATACATCTCACTCCCAGGGTTTCCGCTTGAACTTAAAGAGAGATTTCTGCACACGCTGTGCCGTTTTTACCTGAAGCAGCATGACGCTCTCCGCTCTGGTGAATTTGCTAACCACCCAGCACTTCCTTTCTATCAACGAGAGGTCGGAGCGAATCTTTCATGGTTTCTCATCGATTGCGAGGAGCAACTCACGGCGTGGGATCTACTGACGGAGGTCTCATCACGGCAACCGGCATCCTTGTACTTCCTTGGGCTCAACTCTGCTCAAGACGCTATCCATGTAAGCACTTTGAAAGAGTCGGAATTACCTGCGCTCCGCAAACGCATATCCCTCCTCAAGTCTGAGATTGGAGCTGCCGCGGCGGAAAAACTAATCTCAGCAGGAGTCGCTAATTGTATCAGTCTTTCAATTGATGGCTCCTGGAAAAAAGCGAGAAGCTGCCTGTTGGAACTCCTCTCTGGAGAGTAAGCGCCGAAGGTGCCAACTCTCTGATATCTCTCTGAAGAGGTCTGTTTACTGAGATTGTCTCGGCCAGCCGTTGACTCCTTCCTCCAGGCCTGGCATCTATATGCAACCAGGTTGCATGTAGAAGAATCCACGAGGTATACAATGTCCACTAAAAATTTCCCCATGAGGCGCCGCCTGCCAGTGACTGTTCTCTCTGGCTTCCTTGGGGCCGGGAAGACCACGCTCCTCAATCATATCCTAACCAACCGTGACGGCCTTAAGGTCGCGGTCATCGTTAATGATATGAGTGAGGTGAATATCGACGCGCAACTCGTTGAGCGCGGTGACGCCCGACTCGACCGAGGCGAAGAGAAGCTCGTAGAGATGTCGAATGGATGTATCTGCTGCACTCTTCGCGAGGATCTTCTAGAGCAGGTCTCTGAGCTCGCCGCCGAAGAAAGGTACGACTACCTCCTGATCGAGTCGACAGGAATCGGCGAGCCCATGCCGGTTGCGGCGACATTCGCGCACACCGATGAGGAGGGGAAGAGCCTCAGCCAGGTCGCTCGTCTCGATACCATGGTCACCGTTGTAGACGCTGCAAGCTTCTTTGCTCATATGGAATCATCAGAGGATCTCCGTAAGCTC
>JAULVA010000277.1:446-975 GCA_032111275.1 Bdellovibrionota bacterium | reverse complement strand
ATTCGCAAATGTCATAATCCTGAACAAGACCGATCTACTCCCGCCAGAGCGCCTCACCACTGTTGAGATGATGATTCGGAAGTTAAACCCTGACGCCCGATTCCTCCACTCATCCTTTGGAAAGGTTCAAGCAAAGGAGCTTCTTAATACGAAGCTTTTCGACTTTGAGAGAGCCGCCCAAGCACCTGGCTGGATCAAGGAGCTCTCTGGGCAACACACCCCTGAGACAGAGGAGTATGGAATCTCAAGCTTCACCTACAAACGCGACCGCCCTTTCCATCCGGCGCGATTCTCTCAATGCATTCAATCTGAATGGCCAGGTGTTGTTCGCTCGAAGGGATTTTTCTGGCTCGCCTCACGGCCTCGACTTGCGGGTTCGTGGTCGCAGGCCGGAGGATCGTGCCGCACTGAGCCCGCTGGTTACTGGGCGTCCCAAGGTGAGAACGGTGAGCTGATCAGCTCAGAGGTAGCACCCGTGCAAGGGAAACAAGAGCTGGTTTTGATTGGAATCGCGATGCGCAAGGAGCTC
>JAULVA010000277.1:0-436 GCA_032111275.1 Bdellovibrionota bacterium | reverse complement strand
TGCCGCCGGGTTCGTTCGGGGACTGGATGACGTCCAGAAAACCCCGGTCGCTGCAAGCAGCAGGCCCAGTGCCGCGACACCGATACAAACGCTGCGATCCATCGATGGATGCCTCCTGACTGATGACGAGCTCGCTCTTGGAGAGGCAGGATGGAAAAACTTTGTAGACCCCTTCTCCCCATGGACGCTTCAAGAGAGTCATTAAACGAGCCGTATCTCGCTACCTCCCTCTTCCCACGCCACCGGGAGAAGATAGCTGCCTGGACGTTTAACGGGGGCTTCGGACGACACTTCGAGATCCTTATCAATTTACAGATGTGGTGTTTTGGATGTGACATTCGAAGGGAGGAGGGGAATCTCCTTACTGAGTACGGCTTCGAGCGGCATCGCCCATCGCCGTCTACACACGGAAGCTCGCACTATGTGAAGAAATTAC
>JAULVA010000276.1:0-5992 GCA_032111275.1 Bdellovibrionota bacterium | reverse complement strand
TGCTGTCGATCCACCCACAGATGACTTATCGTTCCGCGGGTGCCGCTGGCCCCACCGATGGATCCTCCAACGATATGGCCATCGAGCTCCATTACCTTAAAGAAGCGGTCATGTCTCTGAAGGTTTGAGAAGATCACGGGAAACTCCCACTGCTCGAACGCGAGCTCGGGCATCTCCGGTACTCGCTTGACGAGGGAGATAAGGTCCTCGGGAGTGCCGTTTCTCAGCAGGAACGGTTGGGCGTTGACGATCGATGTCCGCGGTCGTTCAGCGATCGCTCTTTGGAAGAGGGTCTCTCCTGGACGGGGCTGAAAGCCGGCGGCGAGAGCAGCATCTCTCAGGTGATTCTCCTCCTGAACGAAGATGTGCGCGCGGCGGATGCCGTGTGCTCGAAGGATTGAGAGCGCCCCTTTTATAGCGACGCTTCCATCCCGGGGATCGGTTGTCTGAACATCCTCGATTAGCCCCCGAACGCCCAGGGAACTTGCCACCGCCACGCTTGCGGTAACCGTGATGACGTGACGGAGGCTCGGCTCACCGGAGCTTTGATTCTGCGCGTAGGCACTCGGAACTTGAAGATCCGAGAGAGAGCTACATGAACAGGATGGCGAAGAGAGGTGATTGGAGTGCTGCATAGTGTGGTGTGCTTAGAAAAGATGAACGATGTTGCCCTAGAAGGAGAGGGCGATCCGTTTGCTCGCCGAGCCGATTGCTCGTTCGGCTCGCGCTAGAAATAGGAGTTTTTTTCGGAGGAGAGATTCTCGGAGCGAGGCGGGAGCGACGGTGCGGCAGCTCAGTGCCTCAGCGCTTGCTGAAGATCCTGCGGATCTACTGTATCCCCCATCCACTCGGCGTCGTTCGCCGTTGCTGATCAGGGGTAGTGTAGAGTGTATAACGCTCATCATGAGAAATCCGAAGTGCCTTCAGAAGATGTCACGGACGGTATGACTCTCGCAATCAACCCCAGGTGGTTTTTCATGTCTGCTACCTAATGTAACAAATGCTACATTATCGTGGCCACGCTTCGCCGGATGGCGGGCGGTCTTACAATTGGAGGTATCGAGGCTTCATCGACAGGCGATGCGGTACGGCCCGCCAGGAGTCGGGCCCTACCGTGGTCTGGATTGAAGTGAAGTATCGAGAGTTTCTTCATTCTCGTTATTTCAACTGGTTAGGGTGGCGAATCTCAACCGTTGTAGGATAAAGATCCTTGGAATCACTGCCGATCGTGCTTAGATACTTGAGTGATGGGGACGGTAAACGTGCCCAGCCTTTGTCTACGGTCAGTAAAAGGTAACGGTCAGTAACGTGAAATTTAAAGATTACTATGAGGTGCTTGGTGTATCGCGGTCGGCTACTCCTGAGGAGATCCAGAAAGCCTATCGAAAGCTCGCGCGAAAGTACCATCCCGATATCAACAAAACAAAGGAGGCCGAGGATCGCTTTAAGGAGATAAATGAGGCGAACGAGGTCTTAAGCGATCCGGAGAAGCGCAAGAAGTACGATACCCTTGGAGCGAACTGGAAGGCGGGTCAAGAATTCCGTCCCCCACCCGGGTGGGAGCAGGCCGGGGGCTTCGACTTCAACGGCGGCGGCATGAACGGCTTCAGCGATTTCTTCGAGGCGTTCTTCGGAGGTGGCGGCTTCGGCGCTCAAGGATTTGGTGGACAGAGCTTTGGTTCTCAGGGCTTTGGCGGTCAGGGTTTTGGTGGCGCCGGCGCGCGCAGGGCGCGTGGTCCTGAAGCGGTCGAGGCAGAATTTGAGATATCGATTGAGGACGCCTTTAACGGTGCGACGAAACAGATCCAACTTCGTGATGAGAGTGGCAAGACGAGGTCCCTTACCGTGAAGATCCCTGCTGGTACCAGAGAGGGTACGACCATGAAGTTGGGCGGAAAGAAGGGCGAGGGGGATGTCTTTCTCAAAGTTCGGCTCGCTTCGCACCCTCGATACTCGGTGGCGGACTACAATCTGATCGTTCGACTCCCGGTCGCTCCGTGGGAGGCTGCCCTGGGCGCAAAGGTTGATCTTCAACTGCCCGATGGAGGGATTAAGTTGTCGGTGCCTCCGGGTTCTCAGAGCGGGGGTAAGTTACGGGTGCGAGGTCGTGGACTTCCAAAACGGGGCGGCGATCGTGGAGATGTAATCGCTGAGCTTAAAGTGGTTGTGCCCACAGACCTCACGGCGTCTGAGCGAGAGATATTTGAAAAACTCGCAAGCGTATCAAGATTTAATCCACGAAGCGCGGCGTAAGACTCGAAAAATGAGATTGTCGTGATTATTAAGAGATAAGGCGGACGTAACTGTAGGGGATAAGATAGCAGGTATGGATTTAAACCGATTTACTCAAAAGTCTCAGGAAGCTCTTCAAGACGCGCAGTCCCAAGCTGTTCGTCGTGGGAATACGGAGGTTGATGTTGAGCATCTCGTGGTGAGTTTGCTCAAGCAACAAAACGGTCTCGTGCCCCGTCTCTACGAAAAGATGGAGTTGCCGATTGAGCCGTTTCTCGCTGAGGTTGAGAAGGAGCTGGATAAGCGACCCAAGGTCTCTGGTCCCGGCATTGAGCCGGGTAAGGTATATCTCACCCCTAAGCTGGGACAGCTCTTCGTAAAGGCTGAGGAGGAGGCGAAGCGCCTCAAAGACGAGTACGTCTCCGTAGAGCATCTTATGCTCGCCGCGCTCGAGAGTGATCCGAAGGGATCCTTCCGAAAGATCTGCGCGACCTTTAACCTAACGAGGGACCGATTCTTCGCCGCACTCAACGTGGTGCGGGGTAATCAACGGGTAACGAGCGCCAATCCGGAGGAGACCTATGAGGCTCTTGAGCGATACGGTCGTGACCTCGTTAAAGAAGCGAGTAAGGGAAAGCTTGATCCCGTGATCGGTCGTGACGGGGAGATACGTAGAGTGATTCGTATCCTCTCACGAAAAACCAAGAATAACCCGGTGCTCATCGGAGAGCCTGGTGTTGGTAAAACGGCAATCGTCGAGGGACTCGCGCAACGGATCGTCCGAGGCGACGTTCCCGAGGGGCTCCAGGATAAAACTATCTTCGCGCTGGACATGGGCTCTCTTATCGCCGGGGCGAAGTATCGCGGTGAATTCGAGGAGCGTTTGAAGGCGGTGCTGCAGGAGGTTAAAAAGTCGGAGGGGCGTATCATCCTCTTTATCGACGAACTCCATACCATCGTGGGTGCTGGTAAGGCGGAAGGCGCGATGGACGCCGGTAATATGTTAAAGCCGATGCTGGCGCGCGGTGAGCTTCATTGTATTGGAGCTACAACCCTTGATGAGTATCGCCAACACTTGGAAAAGGATGCGGCGCTTGAGCGACGGTTCCAACCAGTGATGGTCGATCAGCCATCGGTTGAGGATACCATCTCGATCCTTCGTGGTGTGAAGGAGCGATTTGAGGTTCACCACGGTGTGCGTATTCAGGACAACGCGCTTGTCGCGGCGGCGACCCTTTCGCACCGCTACATCTCTGAGCGATTCCTACCGGACAAAGCTATCGACCTCGTCGATGAGGCGTGCGCCACTATCCGAACGGAGATCGATTCGATGCCGGCTGAGCTCGATGAGGTTACTCGTCGTATTATGCAGCTTGAGATCGAGGAGGCCGCGCTTAAGAAGGAAACTGACCAAGCGAGTAAGGATCGCTTAAAAGCGTTGGTGGACGAATTGTCTGAAGCTCGAACGCAAGCGGACAAGATGCGTTCGCAGTGGCAGAAAGAGAAGGACGCCATCCATGTCCTTCAAGGTCTGCGAGAGGAGATCGAGCAGGTGCGCAGAGAGGTTGAGGTCGCTGAGCGTCAATACGACCTCAACAAGGCGGCTGAGTTAAAGCACGGGAAGCTCCCACAGCTTGAGAGGAAGCTCATCCAAGAGGAGGAGTCAATTTCCAGTGACACTGCGACCCGATTGCTTCGCGAAGAGGTGACCGAGGAGGAGATCTCCGAGATCGTCTCGCGCTGGACCGGAATTCCGGTAACACGTCTCATGGAGGGAGAGAAAGCGAAGCTGCTTAAGCTCGATGAGATCCTTCACGGGCGCGTTGTTGGTCAGGACGAGGCCGTTCAGTTCGTCGCGGACTCGGTGCTCCGCGCTCGGGCGGGGATCAAGGATCCTCGGCGCCCGATCGGTTCCTTCATCTTCTTGGGGCCTACAGGTGTTGGAAAGACCGAGTTAGCGAAAACCTTGGCGGAGGTTCTCTTCGACAGTGAGCAAAATCTTATCCGCATCGATATGAGCGAGTATATGGAGAAGTTCGCCGTATCTCGATTGATCGGCGCTCCTCCGGGATACGTCGGATACGAAGAGGGTGGGCAGCTCACCGAGCAGGTGCGACGGAAACCGTATAGCGTCATCCTGTTTGATGAGATTGAGAAGGCGCACCAAGATGTATTTAACGTACTCCTGCAAATTCTTGACGATGGTCGGGTCACTGACTCGCAAGGTCGTGTTGTCGACTTCAAGAATACGGTTATCATCCTTACGTCAAACATCGGCTCTCCACATCTCCTTGAGGGGGTTACCTCTTCGGGAGAGATTAAGGAGTCGGCGCGTGAGTTGGTAATGCGTGAGCTTCGTGGTCATTTTAGGCCCGAGTTTCTGAACCGAATCGATGAGATCGTGCTCTTCAAGCCGCTCTCGCTTGCTGAGATTACCAAGATCGTGGCGCTCTTGGTGCAGGACGTTCAGAAGCGTGTCGGTGAACGAGGAGTCACCCTTGAGGTATCTCAGGCCGCCAACGAGTTTATCGCGAGAACGGGATACGACGCGGTGTACGGCGCTCGTCCATTGAAGCGATTCATCCAACGTGAGCTTGAGACTAAAGTCGCGCGCTCTCTGATAGCGAACGAGTTCCCAGTGGGCTCAGTCGTTAAGGTTGACGTTGTGGGAGATAAACTTGATGTCTCTCGGGTCGCTGAAGGAACCACTGAGCAGAAGGTGGTTTCAATGAAGCGCTAAGGAAGCGAGGCGAAACAACGCATTCGCGTTGTTTCGCGAGGGGCGTTGCCTATTTTTGTCGCAAGAGCGAGAGAATCGAGATTATCAGTAACAACCCACTGCCGCATCGAGTAAAGCGGTGCGGCAGCACCGCTACCTAGCAAAAGCACGCGATAGCGGGGTTTTGCCTTTTCTCCCTAAGGCAGCCACCCTTTCCGCGTTTCTAGCCCTCAGTCACTTCAACTAGTTGCCAGTAACGCATCGTGATTACGCACCGATTCGTTTAGCTATTGGCGCCCCTCGTCGATCCCCCCCCTTTGGGAGATCATCGTATATGGCGCTTAACGATATAGGGCCCGCTGGGATGGTGACACTTGGTGTCATTTTGGGGGCGGGCGGCCTCGGTTTACTTGTTGGCATTGTGTTCAAACGCGGACGAGAGCCGCGAGCGCGCCGTTCTTGGTTCCAAGGTCAAAGGAGAGGTGCGGAGGATGCTCTCAACGAATTCGCGTCGAAGATATCGCTCATTGAACATAAGCAGCGAGTGTTGAGTGTGTACACGGGCGAGTATTTCGTGACCTTCCAAGAGGCGGGATGGGAGGAACTGCACACACTTGTTGAGAACCTCAGAACGATCGAGACCTCGTTACGGGTTATGTGTGAACAGGGCCGTTATGGAGAGGTGGTAGATCTGTGCGACTACCTCTTCGGACGGTGCTCCGTGGAAGCAGGACGGCATCTAAGCGAGGCGTATGAGGGGCTCTCGTCGGTTGAAAACTGGCGTGAAGAATCTCGCGTCATTCTCTTACGGCTCATTCAAGCCACCACCGAAACCGCTCACAAAAGCGCCGAAGTCGGGGTTGCACGAAAGCGAATCAATAGAAAGCCTACCCTTCTTTCATTAGCCGATCTTCGGGATTCGATGGGGGATTTCTAGCTGGGTTTGGTGAGGCAGCGGTTGGTCAATCCCTAAATAGGCTTCACATGTATAACGTACAGTGAGCTGACTCCTACTCTTTCCCCTCATCCTCATCCTCATCC
>JAULVA010000275.1:965-1887 GCA_032111275.1 Bdellovibrionota bacterium | reverse complement strand
CCATGTTTTGTCTCTGGATTTCAAGGAAGATCTCCTCTCGTTAGATCTTGTATTCGGGCGGTGCGTCTATCCCTACACGAATCTGATTCCCCTTGATCTCCACTATTGTCACCTTGAGATTATCTCCGATGTAGAGACTCTCTCCTGGTTTGCGGGTCAGAATTAACATTTGCTTACGCCTTCCTTGGCTTAACTACTCGTTTCGTTACCTGATAAGATGACGATTCTCTGCGTTTAGCACTAACGTATTGAAACATTTGCAGCAACCCAAAAAATACAAGAAAGTCAATGGCGTAGGTCTGATTTTTCCAGACCCGCCGAAAAATTTTCACATAACCATCGTTCTAGAACGAAAAATCCCCCCTCAAATCAGGCCCTCACAGCCCCTTCCCTGAAGAACAGTTTCTTGATGTCCTACGTACCCTGAAGGAACTTAAGCAAGAGAGCCTCGGTCGCTTTTACATCATCTTTGTGAACAGTTTCCGTTACCGAATGGATGTACCGAGTGGGGACCGACAGAGTAACTGTCTGCACACCCTTACGGGATCTCTGCATCGCGCCAGCATCCGTTCCACCACGTGGCAAAATCTCCAGCTGGTGCTTAATCTTGCTTCGTTTCGCGAGCGCGATGAACTGATCCACCAACCCCCTGTGAGAGATAACGGATCCATCGAGCACTTTAATGCCAACTCCCGCCCCCAACGAGGTGATGCGATGCTCTGGCGCGATACCTGGCACATCAGACGCGATCGTAGTATCCAAGCACACTCCGATATCGGGCTCGATGCCATAGGTGCTCGTGAACGCCCCCCGCAACCCAACCTCTTCCTGGACCGTAAAAACTCCATATATATCGTGAGCGGGGCTTTTGAGCGCCTGCAAGGCTCGAATTCCGATATACACCTGCACACGATTATCGAGG
>JAULVA010000275.1:0-955 GCA_032111275.1 Bdellovibrionota bacterium | reverse complement strand
CCGAGCGCCTTGTGACCCGCCGACGTAAAATTGGGATTCAAGCTCCGAAACGTGTCGCTGTACGTCATCTGCCCCCTCTGGTAGAAAAATCTCCAGCTCCGACGTAGCTTCCCGCTCCGGCAAGAGGGCCGCACGGCCGTCCCATGTTATGATAATGGCTGGCCACGAAGCGGCCGCATGCCGATACACTCTCGAACTTCACAACATGATGCCCTCCTCGAGGCACTTGCCGCTTGCATAATGCCCGTACTCGACAAACGGCGCGTCGAGCGTCACCATGTCCCCAATCTGAACTCGCTTGGCGACCTCCTTGCCAGGAAGTCCGAGGTCAACGAAGAACTCAGAGACCTCCTTGTAGGCTCTGCGCTCCTCTGGAGTAGAGGTATGAAACGGTTTGCCGGTGGGATTCAGAACACCCCGAAGAGTTCCCTTTGAGGTGTGAACCAGCACTCGCCGCGCGAAGAGATTCCGCGTATCGAAACCGCCGACCTCCTGCAAACGGAGGAAGCCGAGGTCATCAATAAAGCTGACATAGAACCCGATCTCGTCCATGTGAGCGGCGAACATGATACGCTTTCGGTCACGAGCGCTTCCCTTCTTGAGAGCGATAAGGTTCCCCATGGTATCGACAGAGATGCTGTCAACACGCCCCTTTAGCTCCCGCTGTATGATTTGTCGTATATTCTCCTCACGGCCTGACACACCAGCCGCTTCTGAGAGCTCACGGAGTAATTTCATGGACCACCCTTTGTATTTGACCTCTTCTCTAAAGATGCTTAATAGATAGCTATGAGATTCAGGGACCCCTTCGAACATCGGGCCCCTCATCCGAGAAAGGGTTTGAATAATGCCGCCCTTTTCGCATCAAAGCGATGTTCGACCACTATACTTAGGAACAACGATGAAACGTATCTTTCTTTTTATTCTTACAAACTTCCTGGTGATGATGACGATC
>JAULVA010000274.1:0-3574 GCA_032111275.1 Bdellovibrionota bacterium | reverse complement strand
CTCCATCTCCCCCAAAAAACGCTCCCGGCGCGTCCTCTTCTCTTTCTGTTCCCAGTTCAAGTCGGCAAAGGTCTTCTGTGTCATGCCACTCAGTGTATCAATAACCACCCACTGCCGCAGCTCGTAAAGCGGTGCGGTAGCACCGCTACCTAGCAAAAGCACGCGTCAGCGTGGTTTTGCCTCCCTTACCTAGCGAATGACTTCAATACTATCTTGTCGAACCACGGGCGCCACTTGTTGAGGAGGAGCTGGAACGGCGTTAGCCTTGCCCCCTCTGAGTCGCTGATCACGCTCCATCGCCTTGCGAATCCTCTCAAGCTCACGCTTCTTGTTTTCGGCTTGGCGCAACCGGTCCCTGTACTGACGTTCTTTTGCCCGTTGAAGCTCCTTCTGTTGCCGCTGATCAAGCAACGAGCTGCTGGCGATATTCTCTGGGAACATCACCCAAGGAATCCACAAAATGGATATTCCCGGACGAATCCATATACCGATGCCTCTGAGCATTGGCGTTCAGAGGCGAAGCGAGTAAGCATGCACAGAGGGTACAGGTAACGCGAAAGAAAAAGTTCATCACTCCACTGTACCTATTGCGAGCATCGAGGTCATCCCTAAAATGATCGAGATGTCTTTCCCCTTCATCTCATTACTCTTTGAGAATTGTCTCGACAAGCTTCCTGGCGAGAGAGAGGGGCATTCGACCCGCCCGAGCGACCTCAGCTGGGTCAGCCCTGCCAATGATATCAACACTCTTGAAATGACGGATCAGTCGATTTCTATGCTCGGGAGAGACTCCCGGAACGGTATCCATAACCGATTGAAAAACTCTACGTGACCGCTTCTGCCTGTGGAACGTAATCACAAATCGGTGCACCTCGTCTCGCAAACGAGAGAGGAACCGCGTTACAACGTCCCCCTCTTCGAGCCCAATTGAGTCGGTCGCGCCAGGGAGATAGACACGTTCCGGCTTGCGGGCAACATCTTTCGCCTGCACGTCGCTCTCCGTACGCATTTTGGCGAGCGAGATAATATCAACGTTCAGCTTCAGGTCCTCCCTCGCTTCCACCGCTTTCTGGAGCTGCGCCGCCCCTCCGTCGATCACGAGAAGATCAGGAAGGTTCCCCTCCTCCATTCCCCGTTTGAGACGGCGGTAGACCACTTCATAAATGGCGGCAAAATCATCTGGCTTGCCCTGTTGGCTGATGTTGTATTTCCGATACGACCCCTTGTCAGGCACACCATCAAAAAACACGACAACGGCGCCAACGATATCGGAGCCCTGAAAGTTAGAGATATCCACGCACTCAACTCGCCGTGGGGTCTGCCTAAGACCAGCAAGCTTCACCAGCCCTTGTGCCACACCGGCCCACCCAGCATCCTGGCTATAGGATCCGGCGAACGCGTGCCGAGCGTTTAATTCGGCGATAGCGATAAGGCGAGCCTTGGAGCCACGCTGCGGAGCGTGGACCGTAACTTTCGCTCCTCGCTTAGCGCTCAAACCGGCCTCAAGCATTGAGGCGTTCTCAAGATCCTTTTGCGTAAGGATCTCAGGAGGAATCTCTCGCTGCCCCTCGTAAAACTGCTGAATACCGCTCTCAAGCAGCTCCTCATCGGACACTCCAACATTCTCCAACGTGAAGGTCTTGGTCTCAGCGAGCCTCCCTCCCCGCACAAGGATGACACATAAGACGGCGGTATCTCCCTCGCGCACGAGCGCAAAAACATCTCGATCCTCATCGCGAAACGACACTAAGGAGTAACCAGCTTGGTACGCCTTCAAGACGTCGACCCGATCACGCCAGGCGGCGGCTTCCTCAAAGCGGAGATCCTCAGCCACACGCTCCATCTTGTCGGATAGATCCTTTATGGTGGCGGCCGTCTTTCCCTCAAGTATGCCTATGGCTTGTCGAACGAGCCCGCGGTACTCCTCCTGCGAGATCTTAAGACAGCACGGTCCAGCGCAGCGCTTAATCTGATACTCAAGGCACGGCCGTTGTCGATTGTAGAGAACAGTGTCGGCGCAGGATCGGAGAGGAACGACTTTTTTTATAACCTCGAGAAGATTACGGAGTTCGCTGCTGAAGGCATACGGGCCGAAATATCGGGCGCCGTCGTCATGTCGCTTTCGAACTAACTCGATGCGAGGCCACTCGGCGTTCTCATCGACCCGGAGAGATAGGTAGGCCTTATCGTCTTTGAGTCGGATGTTGTACCGCGGTTTGTACTTCGTGATGAGGTCGCGCTCGAGGAGGAACGCTTGCTCCTCTGTCTGGGTAACTATGGTTTCAAAACTAACCACACGGCTCAGCAGATACTCTATCTGGTACCGTCCATCGCCCCCCGTAAAATAGGTTCGCACTCGCGCGCGGAGATCCTTCGCCTTTCCGACGTAGATTACCTCTTGATGCTCATCGCGCATCAGGTAGACCCCAGGCATCGTCGCTACTTGCGACACCTGTCGGCGCAGCGATTCTAATCGCTCCGTGTCTGATCGAGTTGCCATACCTTACTGTCTCGAAGAACGCCCCGGAAGTGATCGTTCGATTGCGACCATAAACGCATCCGAAGGCACCACCTTGAGCCGCACACGGAATTCGGCGAAGGAACACCGGACCCGCTCGCTCATCCCCCTTATCTTAACAGCATCTTTCTCGGTGCACACGAATAGCGCGCCTGGATTATCCCTGATAAGCGCCGCCAATTCATCCTCGCTGAAGGGATGATGATCTGGGAATTCATGGGTTCGCTCGACGCTATACCCAACCCGTCGCAATGATTCAAAGAATCCTTGGGGATTCGCGATGCCAGCGAACCCATGCACCGTCCTGGGAGTAATGACGGGTTCACCCGTGAGGGTACGGATCTCGATGAACTCATAGTACGAGCGAAAGATGGGTACGCTTGCGGGAACGATACGTAGAATCCGTTCGTCTAAGGCAGGCACATCGGTCCCCTGAGGAAGAACACTCCGCTCCGAGACAACAAGAAGTGAAGCGCGCCGGAGGCCGATGTCACGATCCTCACGAAATCGCCCGAGGGGAAGCATGTCACCTTGCACAAAGGCAACGATCGCCTGCTCGGTGCCAGCGAACATAGAGAGAATATCGAGATCCCGCTTAAGTCTCCGATGCTGAAAGCCATCATCGAGCACGATCACATCGCCAAGGTTATCTCGTTCAATTCGACGGGCTCCCTCGACTCGAGAACGAGCGATGACGACCGGCACCCCACTCGCGCGAGCTATCAAGAGGGGTTCATCTCCTACCACCGAAGGGGAATCCTCCTCACGCACACGATGGGGTCCCTTCTGGGTACCTCCGTAGCCCCGCGAAAGAATGACCGGCTTCCAACCACGAGCCTGTAATTCCTCTATGAGGTAGAGGCAGAGCGGCGTCTTTCCGTTACCACCTACGGTGAGATTTCCGACGCTCATAACCGGCAAAGCGCTTGCGTAGGAGGCGAACCAGCCTCGGTCGTAGAACTCGTTGCGTATGCGAGAGATTCCGCGATAGAGAAGCGCCAGCGGCATCAGCAAAGGGCGCAGCCATACGAGGTTATTATCCATGCTCAATCACAG
>JAULVA010000273.1:1737-2737 GCA_032111275.1 Bdellovibrionota bacterium | reverse complement strand
CTTCAGGAAAGTTTACGCTCGCGACCGACACGGTTGGAGCGGGGAGACTGCGCCCAAGAAGCCGCACGGAGCGATCAATAGTGAACCCGGTGACGATTCCACCCTGGTGGTCACTATGAGCACCGAGTGGACAGACCCGCAAGGGAACCGTGATGAGGAAGAAGGGCCCATCAGCGGCATCACCCCACCGTTCAGCATACTGCGCGCGAAGTATCTCTACCTCCTCATCTTTGGAGAGAGCGGCGGCGATGCGTGTATTCACAACTTTTTCTCCCTTCACCTACATACCCCGGGCGCTTCGCGGCGCGACGATACCTTTAAAGAGAAGCCAGGCGATGGTGTACGCCGACGAGCACACGACGAATGGGATAACGTAAGAACCGGTGTACTCAAGCACAAATCCGGTCAATGTGGCGATGAGCATCCCTCCGATAGCTCCCATCATCCCTCCAAATCCCGTGACTGACGCGACCTCACGCTCTGGAAACATATCAGACACCGTCGCAAACAGGTTCGCCGACCACCCCTGATGCGCGGCGGCCGCCACTCCAATAAGGAGAACCGAGCCCCATAAGCTTCCTGACCGCGCGACGAAGATTACCATGAGGGCGAGCAAGGCGCACCACAACATCACCCGCCGTCGCGCGGAGAGAGGGTCCATCCCCCGTCGTATCATCCCTACCGAAAGCCATCCACCGAGAATTGAACCCACATCCGCGAGGAGGTAGATCACAACAAGTGGAGCCGCTAACCCAGCTAACTCAACCCCGAACTGTGAACCGAGATACTTTGGGGCCCAATAGAGATAAAACCACCAGATAGGATCGGTAAGAAACTTCGCCGCCGCGAAACCCCACGCCTTGCGCTGAGTGATAACACCGCGCCATGGGAGTCGAGGCTTAGCCGGCCGAGATTCCTCGACGTTGGGCTTCTTAAAGAGAAAGATAGCGACGAGAACCCAGACGACACCAAGCGCCCCCGAAGCGAAGAACGCGGCGCG
>JAULVA010000273.1:0-1727 GCA_032111275.1 Bdellovibrionota bacterium | reverse complement strand
CCCCCATCCCCACTGAACTACTATAAGGGGAACGAGCAACGGGGTGATAATGGCGCCAATATTGGACCCAGAATTAAAGAGCCCGATCGCGAACGCTCGTTCACGACCAGGAAACCACTCTGAGACTGTTTTCACAGAGGCGGGAAAGTTCCCCGCTTCGGCGAGCCCCAGTCCAAATCGCGCGCACGCAAAGCCGAATGTCGAGCTCGCGAACCCATGCGCCGCTGAGGCGACGCTCCACAGAGCGACCGCGACGAGCAATCCAACTCGACTGCCAACGCGGTCAATGATCCAGCCGCACACGAGCAAACCAAGGGCGTACGCCCCTTGGAACGCTGAAACGATGTAACCGTACTCGATCTCACTCCACCCGATCTCGCGTTGTAGTGTAGAAGCGAGGATCCCGAGGAGCTGCCGATCAATGTAATTGATCGTTGTGGCGAAAAACAGGAGAGCGCAGATCACCCACTTGTACAGAAGAGTGTTTCCTGAAGTGAGAGATCGCTCCGCCATCTCCCCTACCTCACAACAGCACCCAAAATAGCGCGCAACTTCTCGATATCAACGAAAAGATCATCGCCTCGATCAGTATCGCTCTCAAGACTAACGTATCGGTGACTCATCACAGTAGCGAGTCGTTCATAGCAATCGCAGGAGTAGTTTCTCCGGAATGGAAAGAGCTCAACGAGCGACGAACCCTCCTTCATGAAGAGAGAGTGCGTCAGCCCCGAGCCGTGCGGCGCCACAATAATAGACGCTCGCGACGCGAGCGAGATCTGCTCACGCAAAGTACGATCCTCAAAGAATACAGTTCCGAATCCGTATTCCTTGAGCGTCACTTCGACGGCCTCGTGGTTGATCACTCGACGATGCCGGGCGCTCGACTTTCGCGCGACGTACATCCTCTCGGGAGAATCCATATCAATCTTTGCGGACGAGAGTAGCCGCTCTCGATACCGCTTAATGAAGGCCGGATTAAACGGCGCGTTAAATCCCGAAAAGTAGGTTGGAATCCACAACCGCGTAACCGCGCACCCACGGTCCGAGTACGGCACACACCGCTCAGGACCGATTCCGAGGAGCGCCAGACTCTCGACGCAGGTGCGCGCGAGCTCTCCGGTCGGAACGATGTAAGCACCCGAAAATCCGCTCTCTTCCGTGAGCACTACCTTCGGCAATGAATCCATCATCCAATGCCAGAAACAGTCAGTACACGTTGAGACTAACGAGACTGCCTCCTCTATCCGCGCGGCCTCACGCCCGGAAGCGCTGGGCGTAAAACTCGCCAACTCCTTCAGAAGATCATCGTGTTCCAGGAGCCCCGCGTTCTGCTCTCGGATAAGCTTTCCATCCGACAAAGAGATGAGAGCACCCTTTCCCGAGAGCACCGCCTCAGGCGCGACATACACTCCATACGGCATATCACCGTAGATATCTCGGCAGAGTTCGCCCTTCAGAGCCGAGTACGCCCGAAAAGAGTCAGGGAAGAGCGCCGGCACACTAACCTGAGCCGCCAAGACATCTTTCGTGCGCGGGTGCCGCTCGTGCTCCTGCTGGGTAACCAAAAATCGGAAAGGTTGGACGGTCATTGGTGCACTCAAAGGGGCCCGCGAATTGCATAGGCACCCTTACAGTGTCGCACAGCCGATCGCTTCTCACTAGCGGGGGCCTCCGTTATCACCGCAACGCGGGATGTTACTGTAGTCGGGGGACTTCCCGTCCCTGAA
>JAULVA010000272.1:752-2396 GCA_032111275.1 Bdellovibrionota bacterium | reverse complement strand
CGGAGGGCCCGTATCCTTACGGGCCGGGTATGCACGAACGTTTCACCGCGGGTTCCGGCCCGTCAGGAGACGGGCCCTCCGGGTTCTCGTTCATAGTGCCTGGTCCCTCGATAGATAGGGGACCATCCAATCGGTCATCCCCGCTGTGTACCCTACCCCGCCACCGCAATCATCTCGATCTCCACAATGGCTCCGGCGGGAAGCGCTGCTACTCCGATCGTGGATCGAGCCGGTTTGTGTCCCTCAAGGGCGGTGGCGTAGATTGTGTTGACGGTCTGAAATTTAGAGATATCGGTGAGAAAGATAACCGTCTTCACCACATCTTTAAAGGAGAGGCCCATGCCAGCGAGAACCGCCTTGAGATTCTTAAGAACTTGTTCGGTTTGTTCGTGGATGCCCGGCCCCACCATTTGAGAGGTCTCGGGATCGATTCCTACCTGCCCTGACAGGAATACGAGGTTGCCGGCTCGCACCACAGGAGAGTACGGACCTCCAGCTTTTGGCGCGTTCGCGATACTCTCAAAACATTCGATCTTTGTGCCCATACCCAAGCCCTCCTTGTGGGAAAAATAGTGAGAGGAGGATAGTCCTGGATGGGGCGGGGTTGAAAGGGATTATTTATGGCACCCTCAAAGGGTATAGGATATTGATGATATACCAAGCTCCTCTGTTAATTTTTCATGAGTTCGGGGTTCTCGGCATACGGCCTGAACGAAAAGAGCTAGACTTTGAGGTATTAGGCAACGTGTAGAGAGCGGAAAACGCGGCAGATGAAAGATGTAATTTTAGTGGTAGATGACGAGGAGGATATACGGGAACTCGTCCGGTACAACCTCTCCAAGGGTGGCTACACCGTCGCGACCGCGGCGAGCGGAGAGGAGGCGTTACGCCTCGCGCATGAGCTGAGTCCGATGTTGATCGTTCTCGATATCATGCTCCCCGGCATCGATGGGCTTGAGGTTTGCCGACGAGTGAAAGCCGATCCATCGTTGGCGCAAACACCGATCGTCATGATATCAGCGCTTGGAGAGGAGAAGGATGTGGTCGCGGGTCTTGAGCTCGGTGCTGATGATTATGTCGCGAAGCCTTTCAGTCCCGGGGTTCTTCTGGCGAGAGTTAAGAGTGTCATTCGTCGCGTAGGCGCCTTGCCGGTCGCCGCTGACGCGCCCGTTGAGATTGAGGGGCTCAAAGTTGACCCGACCCGTCGAGAGGTCCGTGTTCGTGACCAATTGATTGAGCTCACCAACACCGAGTTCAAGCTCCTCCATTTCTTGATGCGTCAGCCGGGAGTCGTTTTCACTCGAACGCAGATCGTCGATGGAGTCCACGGTGATGATTACCCCGTGACCGACCGTTCCGTCGATGTTCAGGTCGTTGGTCTACGAAAAAAACTTGGAGAGATAGGAGCGCTCATCGAGACGGTTCGAGGCGTTGGTTATCGCTTTAAAGGCTAGCTTTATAGAGTTTTTGTAGAGTAGTGCCTGATGAACATCGCTGGATACAGTCGGTTTGTGGTGTGGGGAAGTGGGATCGCTATGATCGCCTCTGTGCCCCTCCTTCTGGAGCTGCTCCTGAGTCCTGAGGTGCCACGCGCCTCCGTGGCCGCCTCTATTATGTCGATTGGTATCGCGGTCGGCGGGGGGC
>JAULVA010000272.1:0-742 GCA_032111275.1 Bdellovibrionota bacterium | reverse complement strand
CCGCGCGCTTCACCGAGGGAAGCTTTGAGAAGCTCATGGAGGTGCCTCGTCGAAGAAGACTTCGCGCTTTGACGGAAGGGTTGAATGAGATGGCCGTTCAGCTCCAAGAGCGAGTGCAGGCGCTCTCTCAGCTGAGCGGCGAGCAAGACGCGATCTTACGAAGTATGACCGAGGGGGTCGTCACGGTTGACTCTGAGGGAAACATTCGACGCGTGAATGAGGCCGCTCGAATGCTCCTTGGTATCTCTCAGGCCTACGTTGAGGGACGAACGCTTGATGAGATAGTCCGACACGATGAGATTCGGCGCTTTATGAAGGAGGCGTCGTTCTCAATGGTTCCCACTACTCGTACCGTCGTGGTGAGGCAGGAACCGGAGATCATCCTCGACATGTATGGTTCTCCTCTATTTCAAGACGATGGCTCCTCCTCGGGCACGCTGATTGTGCTTCGAGATATGACGCGGGTGCATAAACTTGAGAATGTGCGACGAGATTTTGTTGCCAACGTGTCCCATGAGCTTCGAACCCCGGTGACATCGATTAAAGGATTCACCGAAACTCTTTTGGAAGGAGCGATGCAGGAACCTGAGCCGCTAAAAAAATTCCTGAAAATCATCAAAAAGCACGCTGAGAGATTAAACGCTATTTTTAACGATCTTTTAGTGCTCTCTCGCCTAGAGGCGGGTGATCAGGATGGAGGGATCGACGTCACCAATCACAAACTTTCAGAGGTCATTCGAGA
>JAULVA010000271.1:17791-21683 GCA_032111275.1 Bdellovibrionota bacterium | reverse complement strand
CGCAAGAGCGACGGTCGTTCTGATGCGGCCGAGAAGCTGCGGGCGCGATTTAAACTCTCAGAGGTTCAGTCCTTCGCGGTTGTTGATATGCGAATTTATCAACTCTCCCGCACCAACATCGACGAGATCACGAAGGAGCTCGCTGAGAAGGAAAAGCGCGTTAAAGAGATTGAGAAACTTCTGAAGAGCAAGAGCGCTCTGCAAGCGCTTGTGTGCTCTGAGCTTGAGGCGCTCGCCGAGAAGTATGGCGACCGGCGTAAATCGAAGCTTATTAAGGACAACGTCGATATCGAGTTCGATGAGACCGCGTACGTCGTACAAGAGGATGTGCACGCTATCATCACCGCGGATGGATGGGTGAAGCGTATTCGCCGCACGAATGACCTCAGTTCCACCCGATTGAGGGAGGGAGATTCCTTGTTGTCGGCTCACGCTCTTACGACGCTCGATTCGGTCGCGCTCCTCACAAGTCTCGGTACGCTCTTTGTGCTGAAGGTATCAGACTTCCCCGCGTCGAGCGGATATGGAACGCCGATACAGAAGCTGCTCAAGTTCAAGGACGGTGAGCGAATCGTTAGCACCTTTGGTATCTCGTCGGGCGCGGCGGCACCGACCGTTTCAGCAAGTGGTCAGGTGGAGTTGCCTCTGGGTGGCGCGGCAGGTGGAGCGGCATCGCAAGACCGTCGCCTCAAGGATGGTGAGACCCTCGTTCTTGTAGGTACGAAGGGAACGGGATACGCCCTGACGTTGACTGAACTCGGAGAGACGAAGCGAACGGGTCGCCGCATCATGAAGCTTCGTGATGGGGAGTTCCTGGCCGGGGTCGCGCCGCTTTCGCCAATCATGGTGTTTATAACCCAAGATGGATCAGGTTTGGCGATTCCTCAGTCTGAGATACCTGTTCGTGATAGCGCGGCGGTCGGTGTCGCGCTCATGGGTGTGCGCGATGATGATAATCTTGTCGCGTGCTGTGGTGTCGCCTCGCCGAAGATGAAGGGGACGCTGTTGTTGCACTTGAAGTCGGGCAAGACTAAGGATGTTCCGCTCTCTGAGGTAACGAAGGGGCATAGAGCTCTCAAAGGAACCAAGGTGTACTCGCGAGATGAGATCGTCGGTGCGACCGTTGTAGTTGGTTAAGATGGTTTGAGAAGAGGAGATCGTTAGAATGGCAAAGGGAAGTTACAGCGCAGCCGATATCGAGGTCCTAGAGGGGCTTGAGCCGGTCCGTAAGCGACCGGGTATGTACATCGGTGGAACCGATGGTCCTCAAGGTCTTCACCACCTCGTAAAAGAGATCCTCGACAACGCCGTCGATGAGGCGATGAATGGTCATGCTGACACGATTACCGTAACGCTTCACAAAGATGGTGAGAGCGTTACGATTGAGGATAACGGCCGTGGTATTCCGGTGGACATTCACCCGAAGTTTAAGAAGCCGGCGTTGGAGATAATCCTCACGACCCTTCACGCGGGGGGTAAGTTTAGCGACCATAACTACGTGACAGCGGGAGGTCTCCACGGCGTGGGAGCCTCTGTTGTGAACGCGCTCTCAGAGAAGCTTGAGGCCATCGTATGTCGTGACGGGTTCGAGTGGAAGCAGACCTTCTCTCGGGGCAAAACAGATGGACCGATCAAGAAGCTTGGATCCACCCGAAAAAAGGGTACAAAGATCTTCTTCCGTCCTGATACGGAGATATTCAAGACTATTGAATTCTCCGCGGCCCGCGTAGAGAAGATCATCGAGGAGAAGTCATTCCTGTACAAAGGCCTTAAGATCGTCTTTAAGAATCAGAAAGATGACACCGAGAAGACCTTCTTCTATCCAGACGGAATAAAGTCGTTCCTCAAATCAACGCTCGAGAGCGAGAATACGCCTCCGATGGGTGGCGAATGTTTCGACCTTGATCGCGCGAACGGGATTAAGATCGAGGTGGCGTTCTGTTGGACTGAGGCGACTCAAGAGCGAATCTTCTCATACGTTAACGGTATTCACACCAAGGGTGGCGGGACGCACGAGGATGGATTTAAGAGTGGTTTGGCCAAGGCGCTCCGAAACTACATCTCGGTACACAATCTCGCTAAGGGCGTAAAGCTTACGGGCGAGGATATTCGGGAGGGATTGGTCGCGATCCTCTCGGTAAGCGTTCCAGGCGCGGTGAGTCAGCTCCAATTCCAAGGGCAGACAAAAGATCGTTTGAACAACCCAGAGATTGAGAGCCCGGTAGACGCTCTGACTCGAACGTTTGAAAACATCCTCAATTCGAAGCCGAGTGTGGCTAACGCCATCGTTGAGCGAATAACGCTCGCCGCGAAGGCTCGCGCGGCTGCTCGTTCCGCTTCCGCGAGCGTGAGCCGCAAAGTGGGAATTAGTCACCGACTTAATCTGCCAGGTAAGTTGGCTGATTGTTCATCAACGAAACCTGACAACTCGGAACTCTTCATCGTAGAGGGAGATTCCGCGGGTGGAAGCGCGAAGCAGGGGCGTGATCGCGCCACGCAAGCGGTTCTGCCGCTTCGCGGAAAGATCCTGAACTCCGTAGCAACGAGTAACCAGAAGATCGCGGAGAACAAAGAGCTCGTAGACCTTGTCTCGGCTCTTGGGTGCGGGCAGGGGAAGGATATCCGTCTTGATAAGCTTCGTTACTCGAAGGTTATCATCCTAACTGATGCCGACGCCGATGGAATGCACATCTCGGCGCTTCTTATGGCGTTCTTCTTCAGGTTCCTGAGGCCGCTCGTTGCGGCGGGGCATCTCTACATCGGCATCTCCCCGCTCTACCGATTGAAGTTCGGTAGTGGCTCCAAGGAGGAGGATGTCTGGGTGTACTCCGATGAGGAGAAGGAGAAGGTCCTCAAGGAGCGTGGTAACCGTTCGAAGCTTCACATCACCCGATTTAAAGGTTTGGGTGAGATGAATCCAGATACCCTCTGGGAGACGACCCTCAATCCGCGCTCTCGTAAGTTGCTCCAGATCACGATCGATGAGGTCGCCGAGGTGGAGAGCATGCTGGAAAGTTTGATGGGCAAAGATTCTTCTGATCGGTATCGGATGATCCAAGAAAACGCACATCGGATCGAAGTAGATGTGTAGCTGATTTAAACTGTATTAATTCCAGGGTGTTATCGCTCCGGGAGAGGGGCGGGGGGCCTCCTAAGTGAGGGAACTCCGCACTTTGAGGCTTTGGAACGGCGTTGCGTTCATAAGCTCTTAACTTCTCTCCGTATTTACACGGTCCCTCTCTCTATACTATGAATCATGTGGTTTTAACGGATACTATGAAAGAAGAGCTGTACGTTGACGTTGCCTTAGCGTTGAGCGCATACGGTTCGTCCGAGAAAGCTAAAGTGGTGTAAGAACGTTTGTTCTCGGTTAGTTAGGCCCAGATGGCTAAAGGCATTTTCAAGTTCATTAAAGACTCCCTCCCAAAGCTCGGCAGCTCGGAACCCCTGTGGGTCACTAACGAGCAGGAGCCGACATTTAAGACCGTGGAGATGGGGAACCAAGGCCCAGACCTTGTTCTTCTTCACGGGCTCTTTGGGGCCCTCTCCAACTGGGATAGCGTGCAGCCCCTCATGGCTGAATACTCGAAAGCGATCGCGCTGAGCCTTCCGCTTCTCTCCGCGCATCGGTCAGAGGTTAAGGTGAAGGCGCTTTCGATGTACGCCGAGTACTTCGTGCGAAGTCGTAACTTCGCGCCGGTCACCCTGTGCGGCAACTCGCTCGGTGGTCACGTGGCGCTTCGGCTCTACCTCGCGGCTCCACAGCTCGTTGATTGTCTGGTCCTGAGCGCGACGAGCGGGCTGTATGAACACTCTGTCGACGCGTTGCCGGTGCGTCCGGGCCGGGAATTCGTTGAGGAGCACATGCGAAAGGTGTTCTCCAACCATGATT
>JAULVA010000271.1:11226-17781 GCA_032111275.1 Bdellovibrionota bacterium | reverse complement strand
TTCGTGACCGAAGAGGCCGTTATGGAGATCGTGCGAATCCTTGAGGATAGGGGACGCGTTCTCAACCTCATCCACGCCGCTCGCAGCGCGAAGAAGGATAATCTCAAGGATCTGTTAGGTGAAGTTAAGGTTCCGACCCTCCTCCTCTGGGGAGAGGACGATCAGGTTACCACGATGGAAGTCGCTGAGATGTTCCACCAGTTAATTCCAAACTCGGAGCTCGTTACGATCAAGAACTGCGGACACGCTCCGATGATCGAACACCCCGAGTGGTTCTCTGATCAGGTTAAAACGTTCCTCAAGAAGCATTCGCGTCACGCCGCATCTATGCCGGCGTAGTCTGTAAGCGCGGCTCCTGAGACACGATGTTCCGTAAATTCGCCACGACCGTTTCTACTGGGAGGTAGGTGTATGGAGAGAGATACAGTTAGCAGCGCGTTTCCGCTTGGTTCGCGGTTACCATCATTTGAGCTTTTGAACGTCGATGGCAAACGGCTTGGGTCTGAGTACCTCACCGGAGCAAAAGCTGGGCTCGTCGCGTTCCTGTGCAATCACTGCCCATATGTCAAAGGCAGCGAGGATATGCTCATCTCCATCGTGAAAAGGTTTCAAGCGGATGGCCTGAAGACCCTCGTTATCAATAGCAACGACGCCGCTACATATCCTGAAGATAGCTACGAGAAGATGAAAGAGAAGGCGGTGGCTCAAGTCTTGCCGTATCCGTACCTCTACGACGAGTCTCAGGATGTGGCCCGTTTGTTCGACGCGGCGTGTACTCCGGAATTCTATCTCTTTGATCGTGATGGCACACTCGCCTATCACGGCACTATCAACGACAGTCCTCGTGATCCCTCTCGTGTCACGAAGGATTATCTCTCGAAGGCTATCGAGGCGGTGCTTGAGGGAAGAACGCCTGAGCCACAATTCGTTCATCCACTCGGATGTTCGATTAAGTGGAAGTAGGGGCACGTAGGCGCTCCTCGAACGATTTTAAAAAGGAGAATATTAGTAATGTCACTCGATCTCGTAAACCTTCAAAAGCTCGCGAATACCGTTCGTACGCTCTCGATCGATTCGATCCAAAAAGCCAACAGTGGTCACCCAGGGCTCCCGCTCGGGGCCGCTGACTTCACGTCCGTGTTGTGGGCAAACTACCTCCGATTTAATCCGAAGGATCCTACGTGGATTAATCGAGACCGTTTCGTGCTCTCGGCTGGTCACGGCTGTATGGTTCTCTACTCCATGCTCCACCTCTTCGGATACGACCTCCCGATGAGCCAGCTTCAGAGCTTCCGTCAGTGGGATAGCATCACTCCAGGGCATCCTGAGTTCGGGATTACTCCAGGTGTTGAGTGTACGACCGGTCCACTTGGACAGGGCGCGGCGAACAGCGTCGGGCTCGCGCTCTCGGGCAAGATGCTCGCGGCTCGTTATGGACAAGATATCTTCAACTACCGCGTGTTCTCCTTGGTGAGCGATGGAGACCTCATGGAGGGTGTCGCCGCTGAGGCCGCGTCGATGGCGGGGCATCTTCAACTTGATAACCTGGTCTACCTTTGGGACGACAACAATATATCCCTCGCGGGCGAGACGGAGGTTTGCTTCACCGAGGATGTCGCGAAGCGTTTTGAATCGTACGGATGGTTCGTTCAGACGATCGATGGGCATGACATGAAGGCAGTAGCCGCGGCCCTTGATAAAGCGACCTCACAGAAGGGCAAGCCAAGCCTTATCTGCTGCCGTACCATTCTGGGATTCGGAAGCCCGAACAAGAAGAATACCCACGATGTTCACGGCGCGCCGCTTGGAGCCGATGAGGTGAAGGCAACGAAGCGTGAGCTTGGATGGCCAGAGGACGCACAGTTCCTTGTTCCAGACGAGGTTAAGGCGTTCTGTGCCGCGAGCATCGAGAAGAAGGCGCAAGGCCAGGCCGCGTGGAACGCGACGTACTCAGCGTGGCGCTCCGCGAACGGAGAGCTCGCCAAGAAGTTAGATGCGCAGCTTATACGGGCGATTAATCCAAAGCTCAAGGATGAGCTTCTCGCCGCTTTGAAGGAGCCGAAGAAGGACGCTACTCGAAATCTTTCGGGTAAGGCTATCCAGATCATTTCGAAGCACGTCCCATCGTTTATCGGTGGCTCTGCTGATCTCGACCCGTCCACGAAGACCGCTGTTTCTGGTGGTGGCGATGTTGAGCATGATAACTACGGTGGGTTAAACATCCGATGGGGTGTTCGTGAAGCTGCGATGGGTTCCGGTTCCAACGGTCTGGCCTACAGCCAGGCGTGGATCCCATACACCGCGACCTTCCTCGTCTTCTCGGATTACATGCGTCCAGCGATGCGTGTAGGCGCGATCTCGCACCTGCAGGCGCTCTACATCTTCACCCACGATAGTTTCTGGGTAGGAGAGGACGGGCCGACACATGAACCGATTGAGCATACGATGAGCCTTCGCATCATCCCAAACATGCACGTGTTCCGTCCGGCCGACGGAGTTGAGGTGGCGATGAGCTACTACGCCGCTCTGACTCGTAAGAATGGACCAAGTTCGCTTCTCTTCAGTCGGCAGAACCTCGTGCCTCTTACCCGTCCAGCCTCATTTAGCCCGGATGACGTCTTGAAAGGCGCCTATGCGCTTAACGATGTCGCTCAGCCCAAGCTTCTTCTCGTAGCCACGGGCTCTGAGGTGGGTGCGGCTGTCGAGGCAGCGCAAGCTCTCGAGGCGGAAGGCACACCAACTCGGGTTATCTCGATGCCGTGCGTTGAACTCTATAAGGCTCAGTCCGAGGCGTTTAAGTCTACCCTTCTTCCGAAGGGGGTTCCAACAGTTGTTGTTGAGGCTGGAACGACTATTGGATGGAGCAATCTCCTTGGACGAGACCTGCTCGCTATCGGTATTGATCACTATGGAGCCTCCGCTCCTGGTGAGGTTCTCTGTGAGAAATTCGGCTTCACCGGAAAAGCCGTTAAGGAGAAGATCAGCGAGTGGCTTAAGAAGTAATGCAGAGCCGCGTTTCGCAGCGAAGCCTCAGAGAGCGCGAGCTTTCTGGGGCTTTTTTTTGAGCGTGTTGTGAGAGCTGAAACGCCCGAGCCTCCGATGTGACCCGACCAGAGATTACGTACCCCGTTGAATGTCGGTGAGAAAGCCGCGCCAACGTGTTTGTTTGGTGAGGCTTAGATCTCCTCCTCTACGAGATTCATGTATCTGAGGCACCCCTCAACATAACGGCGCATCTTACCTAGAGGTAGTGCGGAAGTGTTTGTCCGTCGTGGTCTAAGGTGGACCGATGAGAGAGTCTCACATTCGACGCGCCTGTGCCGTGATCGTTTCTCTGGTCTGGTGGAGCTGGTTCTCTATCGATGTAGTCTTGGCCGAAAAACAGACTATCGGGACCACAACAAACCCGGGTGATATTCAATTAGTCGTTGATGATCTCGGAGCGGTTCGGTTTCGGAGCAACGACGCTGGCGTAGTTCATGATCAGTGGTTCTGGACAGGAACGGATCCGAGCAACGGCGTGATAATCGCCTTTAACGATGGTAACGCGAAGAGGTATCGCTCCCGATTTTTTACCGCGGGAACGATAGTCACACCGATACGCAACGCTCAGTCGGGGAACACGGTGACCACTGTGTATCGTCTCGGAGGTTTGGAAACGGATCCGTTTGTAACGCAGACCGTGACCCTCGACAGCTCAAATAAGCTCTATGACATCTCGTGGACTATTCAGATACCGAGTGGGGGCACGAGCGTTACGGCGCTGCAGATGGCTCATGGAGGGGATACCTACCTGCTCGGTAACGACAACGGCTTCGGCTCGTGGAACGCCACCACGAATACGGTAAGTGTTCATCCCGATATCTCGCAGGGGGCAGGGGAGATTAATCTCATTGGAGTAACGACACCACAGGGGTATCAGGCGAATTATTATGTGACGGTGCGTACGAACGGCAACTCTTTAGCGCTCTCAGATTCGGTCTCGGTGAGTACCGTGGATATCGGCATGGCGCTCCAGTGGAATATCGGATCGCTCGCCGCTGGGCAATCGACCACGATTCATAGCACGGTCTCTGTGAGCACAACGGCAGCGACTCCGACCCCTACGCCGGGGCCCGGTACACCTTCCGCCACCCCTACCTCATCCCGAACCGCCACCCCAACGGCGACCTTTTCCTTCACACCAACGTTATACTTCACACCAACAGAGCCCCTTACAGCGACACCGACAAGCCTGCCCTTAAGTACCTCCACCGTTCCTCCCACTGATACGCCGCAACCGAGCCCCTCGATTGCGCCAACCGAAACATCTGTCGCGACGCTCACGCTGACCCCGACGTTCACTCCCGTGGTGCCTGACACGCCGACTCTTACGCCTACTGCCTCACCGACCACTACAGCAGCCCCGGTGACAACCACGCCGGGCGTGTCGTCGACCGCGACGAGTTCACCTGCCCCTACTATCACCCCTACACGTACAGCAGCGCCGACCATGGTGCCTATGGTCTCTCCAACCTCGTCCCCTACACCGACACGGACGCCAACTGTGTATTCGAATCCCGACCCTGAATTGGCGGCTATTTCGCCGCCGGTCTTCGATGAGCCACGGGGAGCGATCACTTCGGTACGCCCCCACCTCACCGGGAGGGCCCCGAGCAACTCAGAGGTACAGATATTCATCGATGCCGTTGAGGTCGGGACCGCCCGTGTTTCCTCTCAGCGGACCTTCTCATACCACGTGCGTAGTCCGCTCGCGATCGGCTCTCACACCGTAAAGGGAAGAACGAGGGTGTCCAATGGCTCCAAGAGCGGCTATTCAGCGCCGATCACGTTAGTGATCCGAGGTGGGGCGGTTCTCGATTTCGACGGCGATGGTCTGACCGACATTACGGGGCATCGAATGACCAAGGATTGGGTGGTATCTCGGAGTCTGTTGACTGGAACCGACACCCCTCGCTCGATACGGGTACCCGGAAGATATCCAGCGTCAGCGGACTACGATGGTGATGGAATCTGGGACTACGGAGCCGTTGGGGTAATACACGGTGGATTGCGATGGAGCGCTCGGCTTAGTGGCTCACGCTCATTCGAATCGCTGCTGTTTGGTAGGTCAGGCGATACCGTCATTGTGGGGTGCCGCTTCGGAGACTCCGGTGAATACGCACTCACCGTTCTGAGGGGACGCCGTCTGAGTTTCCGGACGTGGAGTGGGAGAACCCGAGGAACCTTGTACGTAGACGCCTCTGACTTACGCAAGGTCGTGGGATGCGGGGATGTCGATGGCGACGGTATCGATGAGTTCATCATATCGAATCGCGATACCAGGACGATTGATCGAATTACCGCGGTAGATCGAACGGGCAAGCGTCGGCTTGTAACAAACCTCGCGAAGTTCGCTCACGGGTTTGTCGCTCGGGGAGAGAGTGATGAGATCCCGATTCTTGGCGCCATTCGCGGCGCGGGAAGGGACGCGAAATCATCCGAGCTTCGGGCTCTCCGTGGTGCCTTTGAGTTCCCACTGTTGCTCCTTCCAAGCTCTCTCGATGTTTCCTCTGGTACCTTCGGGCGGAATGATGCCTCATCCGTTACCACCGGAATAACATGGCAGAAGAGGGGGAGTCCTTCGGTCTTGCGCATGTTGGATAACGAGACCGACCCGGTCCCGGTCTTTCAGCTGCCTCCCCGCTACCGCCTAACGAAGCCACAACACCACCGACGGGTCGCAGGGGCACGATAGAGGCGATGATAGATGGGGCAGGGCCGCCCGAACGGGCGCCGTAGGATCCCTCGATGTAAAAAGAACCCACAGTCTTCTGTAAACCACGCAGAAGAGGTGTGTGGTTATGCGCATTAAAAAAGCGCAAGGGTAGTCAAGGACCACCTCTTGCGCTCTTTCTGAGAACAACAAATATGTTCTAGTACTCTTTATCGATCTCGTCGTCAGATACCTTCTCGCCGTTGATAGCGCGACGGAGAAGCTGACTTGGCTTGAACTTCACAACCCGGCGAGCGCGAAGGATGATCGTCTCACGAGTTTGAGGGTTACGTCCGCGACGAGCTGGCTTGGACTTCACCTCGTAACAGCCAAATCCTGAAAGCATGACCTTGGCTTCTTTATCGAGAGCCTCTTTGATAAGCTCTACGTAATCTTCCACGATGTCCGCGGCCTTTTGCTTATCGATATCGATAGCGGCATAGATCGCGTCAGCGAGGTCAGCTTTAGTTAAACAGTAACGTGTATTGCCCATATAGGAGCTCTCCCTGTTAAGGTATCGATCGGAATTCAAATAACGTACTAATCAAGCAATGACAAGTGGTTACACGCAAGTAGCCGAAATCGTGTCAATCGCCTGTACAGCTCTTCTGGTCGACGGATGCTCTAACTATCTGATATTACTCCTGTTGACAGAATGGCCCGCTGCGAGCCAAAACCAAACAACGCTATGAAATCGATAGGTTGAACTCCCCGCTACGGTTCGTTTTCACGCCGTTCGTCAGATCGCTTCCTAGTACTAAGACGCTTCGAAGAGGGGGAAAAGATTCAATAACTTAGAA
>JAULVA010000271.1:0-11216 GCA_032111275.1 Bdellovibrionota bacterium | reverse complement strand
CTCTATATCCCTGAATGCTGGTTTGGGACGAGCGAACCTTTACTCAAGTTCAGGAAGGGGACTGAAGAGATTTTCCAAATCAGCTTTCGCGAGCTTAAGCGTAGAGAGCCCGTTCTCGTTGACGAGCGCGTCGACGAGCTTCGATTTTCTCTCCTTGAGCGCCATGATCTTTTGCTCTACCGAATCTTCTGTGACCAATCGGTAGACCGATACGGTTTTGTTCTGACCGATACGGTGGGCTCGGTCGACAGCTTGGCTCTCCACCGCCGGATTCCACCATGGGTCGTAGATGATTACAGTATCAGCCGCCATAAGGTTGAGACCGGCGCCTCCAGCCTTCAGACTGATGAGGAAGAGGCGTACCGAGTCGTCTTGAGAGAATTGATCAATAAGATCCTGGCGATTGCGCGTCGCGCCATCGAGGTAGAGGTACTTCGTTTGTTGTTCGTCGAGCCACAAGCGAATGATGTTGAGCATCCCCCGGAACTGGCTGAAGAGAAGGATCTTTCGTCCGGACTCAAGGGCCTCGATCGTAAGGTCCTTGAGCAGGTTGAACTTGCCAGAATCGTATCCATCGAGGTCTTCGAACGCCTCGATAGAGTTCGGATGGTTGCAGACCTGTCGCAAGCGGAGGAGGGCGGCCAAGATGGATACGCTCGCGCCGGCGACACCCTTCTTCTTGATCGCGTCGAATACCTTCGGCCGAACCTCGTTGAGGATTTGGGAGTACATCTGCCGCTGACTCGCGGTCATATCGACGTGAAGCACGGACTCTATCTTCGGAGGAAGCTCCTTTTCGACCTCAGCTTTCAGACGTCGCAAGATGAATGGACGGGTCTTGCCGTTGAGAAGTTGAGCTACCTGCACTGAGGTTCCGCCCTCAAGGATTGGGCGCTCAATGTTCGCGCGGAAAAACTCATACGACCCCAGATACCCAGGCATGAGGAAATCCATAATCGACCAGAGCTCCATCGGTCGATTCTCGGTTGGTGTTCCGGTGAGGGCGAGGCGATGACGCGCGCGAATGGCCTTCGCCGCTTTCGTCGTCGCGGCCTGCGGGTTCTTAATGTTTTGCGCCTCATCTAACACGATATGCGAGAACTCGTATCGCTCGAGGTCGTAGCGATCGACTCGCAACAGCGCGTACGAGGTCAGTACGATATCGGTTTCCGGGATCTGCGCGAAAAGCGCCTTACGCCCCGGCCCATGCAACATTATGCAGCTCATGTCAGGGGTGAACTTTTTGATCTCGTAGCTCCAGTTGGTGATAACCGATGTGGGGGCAACGATGAGGATAGGCCTCTTAGCTCCCTTCTTCTTTCCCCGCTTGTCCTTCAAGCTCTGGAAGAAGGCGAGCGTTTGAACGGTTTTTCCGAGACCCATCTCGTCGGCGAGGATGCCGCCCAGCTCAAATTCATGAAGGAAGTTAAGCCAGCTCACGCCCTCTTCTTGATAGTGACGCAGCTTTCCAACAAAGCTCTTCGAGGGTTTTACTGGTTTAATTTCGGAGAAGGTGGAGAGCTTTTCGTTGAGGGCCGCTAGTTTTCGGTCCAGAGAGATTGAGAAGCCCGTATCAGTGATTCGTCCAAGGCTTATCGCTTGAGCGAGTGAGAGTTTGGTCTTGATCGTGTTGCTCACACGCGCGTTGGAATCGACCATGCCCAGGATCGTCCGGAGGTGCGCCATGCTACCACCTGGAATTCGGGCGTAGGCTCCGCTGTCGAGTCGAGTCCATCTATCGTTATCCCCACGGGCGTTCTTGAATACCGCGGAGAGGGGCAGGTTGGCGTTGTTTTGAACCACGGAGACATGACAATCAAACCAGTCGATACTTCCGCCCACACTCTCTGAGGTGGTCGCGTTTTCGAGGGCATCGAGATCTTTCTTAGCGGACGCGCCGGAGAGAGAGACGGCGATCTTGAGATCCGCGAAGCGAATTCCTTTTTTCACACCCTCAAGACCGACCACCTTCCACTCGTCACTGAGTTGTGTGTGCGTGTCATGGACGAAATCGAGCGCGGCGTCTCCTTGAATGGAGTATCGGCGTGGCTCAGTTGTTGTGGAGAATCCGATCGAACCGAGGAGCGCGATCGCCTCTCGCTCTTTAAGTTTATTCCGAAGGTAGACCACGTTTGAGTTGCTCGGTGGTAGTGGATACTCGAAATCGAGCGCGGCTGAGATCTCAATACTGCGATGGGAGGTGAAGTGATCGGACGCGACATCTCTGCGCTCAAGGTGAATGACTGGCGCTGGATCCTTTACCTCAACGGATGGTTGGTGCTCGCTGTTAAGAACTTTGATGGACGGGGTCGTTGATCCCTCGAAATCCATGAGAACCTCAAGGATCGGACCGACCTGAGCGCGACCGACCATGAGCGATTGATTCGAGCCAAAAATAGAGGCTATCCGAGCCCCTTGGGGAGAAAGACGGTAGATCCGGTTGCCCACCAAGGTCCAGAACGGGCCGGTTCCGAAGATGTCGTGAGTTTTTCTCACTTCGAGAGACCCCTCACTCGGAGGCGTAATCCAGTGCATGGAGATCTCAAGAGTTGTTTGCTTCCAGGCGAGGGTGATGTTCGCCGACAACGGCTCGTGGGTGAGGGTGATAGGTTGAAGATTGTTGATCTCCAGAACCGTATCAAATTCCTCAATAAGACCGAGGACAAGCTCAATACCTTTGCTTGAGTTGATGTACCACAGTCTCGTTCCTTCGTCCCAGGACCCCTCGTCCTCCAGTACCTGAAGCAGGAGGTTGTCGAGAGCTCGGGTTGAGGTAGGTCGGAAGCCATCGAAGATAGTTGGCTCCTGTTCCTGCTCATCAAAGAGAACCTTCATGCCGAGTCGATCGCTGCTGAGATCGAGGACAAGGGCAACCTGTGGGGTGATGGCGGTAGTGGACCCGCTTTGGCCTGAAAGGTCGGGCGCCGAAGTCTGGGCGTCAAGCGTTTGTACCTCACGGAGTGCTTGAGCTATGTCGCTCGGGGAGGATGAGTTAACGCGAAAGGTGGACTCTCGTTCCTCAAAGCCGCCGCGGGGCTCGAAGAATTCGAGCTCTGCCGCGCGCCATAAGAGCGCTACCGCGTGCGCGCACCACTGCTCTTGGAGATCCTCACGGGTGCAACAGGTGCAGGTTGCTTCCACTTCGTGCGAGGACATTACGTGAAGGGAGACCGAATGCGTGATTGTCTCATCCTCTCGGACGATCCCTGAAATGACGTGGTTGCTTGAACTGCACTCTCCCACCATGTCTTGAGATGCCCATCCTATTCCACGCTCTACAACGGAGAACGGGGCGAGTTTTTTGAGGTGACTGAGGATTTTGGACTTTGAAGAGGGGTGCGAGCCGATCATCCGGATAGGATAGCACACCCACAGGACTTTAGGCAGAGGGGGCGGGCGAAATCTGGTGTAGGGATTTCCCTCAAACTGAGAGGAGCAAAGGGCGCGTGCATACCCTGCTCGGATGGCTCAGTGCCGCGGAGTAGGGGGGGACGGCCCGCTCGCTCGCTACCGTGGGTGCGTTCAGGCGTGTTATCCCTTGGTCGTACTATGGCATGGTAGGAGGACGACAGGAGAACGATCAGGTCGCCAGCTGACAAATCGGATTTTTCTCATAGAATTACTTCCGTTTATCCCCTCGCCGCTATAGCATGCCCCCCCATGGAAAAGCAGTGCTCGTTCCCACGCGAAAAGATGAAGATACTCCTCCTGGAGGGGGTGCATCAGGCCTCTGTCGACCGGTTCTTTCAGGCGGGATATCACCCGGAACTCGTGAAGCACGCGCTAAGTGAGGAAGAGCTGCTGCGAGTGATTCCTGACGTCCACATCCTTGGCATTCGCTCGAAGACGCAGGTAACCAAAAAAGTTCTAGGTGTAGCGGAAAGCCTCCTCGCGGTTGGATGCTTTTGTATCGGCACGGACCAGGTGGATCTCGCCGCCGCCGCTCTTCGCGGTGTTCCGGTCTACAACGCGCCATTCAGTAACACCCGAAGCGTAGCGGAGCTCGCTATGGCTGAGATGGTGATGTTAGCTCGCCGCGCGGCGCATAAGAGCCAGCTCCTTCATCGTGGTGTATGGGAGAAGTCCGCGGAGGGATGTGTTGAGGTTCGAAACAAGACCGTAGGTCTGATCGGATATGGGCATATCGGACCACAGGTAGGATTACTAGCTGAGTCCTTCGGAATGAAGGTGTACTACTACGATGTTATCGGAAAACTGCCCTTCGGTAACGCGACCCCGGTGCTCTCTCTCGATGAGTTGCTCAAGGTCTCTGATTTCGTTTCCCTCCACGTTCCCGAAACGCCGGAGACGCGGAACATGATCGGCGCTCGAGAGCTAGGCCTGATGAAGAAGGGGGCGTTCCTCCTCAATCTCAGCCGCGGCAAGGTCGTTGATCTCGAGGCGGTACGCATCGCTCTGCAGAAGGGCGCGCTAGGTGGTGCGGCGATCGACGTGTTTCCAGAGGAGCCCGCGTCCAACGATGAACCGTTCGCTTCGCCGGTCATGGGGCTCGATAATGTGATTCTGACCCCTCATATCGGCGGAAGCACCATCGAGGCGCAGCGAAACATCGGACTTGAGGTCGCTAACACTTTGCTCAAATTTATTGAGGTTGGCAGCACAACCGGCTCGGTAAACTTCCCCCAGGTTGAGTTGCCTATCCTTCGCGATAGTCACCGCATACTTAACATTCATCGAAATGTGCCGGGTGTCTTGAGCTCGATCAATACGATCATCGCGCAGATGGGAGGAAATATCCAAGCCCAATACCTTAATACTCTCGGAGATGTCGGCTATCTGATCATCGACGTGGACCGCACGATCTCTCAAGCCGTTAAGAGCAAGATCGACGAGCTCTCATCGAGTATCAAGACCCGCCTTCTCTTCTAACTAATCTATCTGTATGAAAACGGCAGTAATAGGTGGCGGAATCGCCGGACTCGTAGCTACGTATGAGCTTGTGAAGGCTGGGTATCGGCCTGTCATTATCGAACCGGGCGCGTTCGGCGGCATGATACGAACGTTATCGCTTGATGGTTTTACGCTGGAGCAGGGCCCGAACGTACTCGTAGAGCGCCCGGCGATGGCCGAGCTTCTCTCTGAACTCGGATTGCAGGACAGGATCCGTTATCCGAGCGTCACGCACTATGGGCAGTTTGTGTGGTGTCGTGGCCGTCCGATGAAGGTTCCCGCTGGAGCTCTTGAGTTTCTCTTGAGTCCTCTCTTTTCGTGGTTCACTAAGCTCGCACTCCCGTATCGACTGTGCAAAAAGGGACTCCTGAAGCCGAGAGCCGAGGATCTCTCCGTGCTTGAGTTCTTCACGCCGCTCATCGGAGAGCGCTCCGTTCGCGATGTCTTAGACCCGGTGTTAAAGGGGATCTACGGCGGCGATGTTGAACAGCTCAGCGCTCGCGTTATTTTTCCCGGTCTCTGGGAAGCCGCCGCTCAGGGATTATCCTTAATAGGATATATGCGACGCCGACCACGAGGCGCTCGCCCCTCTATTATGGTACTAGAGGGTGGAACGCGGATCGTCGCCGAAGCGCTCGCTGAGCGCATCCGAGGACGAGCTGATAAGATCGAGGCTCGGGTCGAGCGTATCGAACGACTCCCGAGCAGGGGGTATCGTTTGGTGTGTTCCGACGGATCCTCAGTCGACGTCGATGCGTGTGTTGTGACCCCTGCGGGAGTTCCACTCGCGACGATGCTCGATGGAATCGACGCGGAGCTCGCTGATGTGGTGAGGAGGCAGCAGTACGCGTCTCTCTCGGTGGTCCATCTGGCGGTTTCACGCCGTGAAGCGTTGATCAAAGATGCCTTCGGGGTTCTGTTCAAAGCCGGCATGCCGAATGATCTCTTGGGAGTGATGTTTAATTCTCAGCTCTTTCCTCACGTGGCGCCCCCTGACAAGCATGTTCTTACCGCTATAGTTGGTGGGGCCCAAGCGCGAACGCGGGATGTTAATGAGGCAGAGTTGCGGGAGCGATTGCCGGCCCAACTCTCAGAGCTTCTCGGTGTTTCGGGAGTTGAGTGGTTGTCTCTCACCTCGTGGAGAGACGCGGTTCCTCAACTCAAAGTTGGCCACTATAAGGTCATCGCGATGCTGGATCGAGTTGAGCTTTCTAATCCCGGTCTCGTCTTCGCGGGCGTTGATCGAGGAGGGGTAGGGGTGACCGACCGAGTGCGTATCGCTCGTGAGGCTGTTCAGCGAGTGTGCAAGCAGGTTTCAGAAGTAAGAAGTGTAGCGTAAGGAGCGTGGCATGGATAAGAAGGCGTGTGAATTCGGATGTCGTGGCTCGAAGGATAAGATCGGAGTCCTTATCGCGCAGCTCGGCACTCCAGAGGCGCCTAAGGCGAGAGCTCTTCGTCCCTATCTCCGCCAATTTCTCTCCGATCGTCGGGTGATAGAGGTGAATCGGGTTCTGTGGTGGTTCCTCTTGAACTGCGTCATCCTCGTAACCCGCCCTAAAAGATCGGCACGGCTGTACGCGCGCATTTGGGGAAAAGACGGTTCTCCGCTCCTTACCACAACGAAGAAGCAAGCCGAGGGGGTAGAGAAGAGACTGCGGTCGAAGTACCCCCACATCGAGGTCGCGTACGGGATGCGATATGGGAATCCAAGCTTAGAGAGTGGTATCGACACGTTGATTGAAAAGGGATGCTCAAAGATCCTGCTCTTCCCGATGTATCCTCAGTATTCCGCCGCGACAACGGCATCAACCTACGACGCTGTGTGGCCGCATCTGCTCAAGCGACGATGGGTTCCGACCCTGCGAGTCGCCGAGCCTTACTTCGCGCATCCCAAATATATCGAGGCGCTCGCTACCACTATCAATGAGCATGTCGCTGGCATGTCGTTTAAGCCAGAGCGTTTGGTACTCTCGTATCACGGCATTCCTGAGAAATACGTGGTCAAGGGCGATCCCTACTGTTGTCAGTGCGTAGAGACCACGGGTGCTCTTCTTCCTAAGCTTTCGTTGCCACGCGATATGGTTATTCACACCTTTCAATCTCGTTTCGGTCGGGATCCGTGGCTTCGTCCGTACACCGATGTGACGATTGAGGCGCTCGGTCATTCCGGTATTAAAAAGATCGCCATCTGCGCGCCTGGTTTTACGGCTGATTGTCTTGAGACGCTCGACGAGTTGGGAAATGAAGGGCACGAGCAGTTCACCGAGGCTGGGGGCGAGGAGATCTCGGTTGTGCCCTGTTTGAACGATCATCCGGTGTGGCTCGATGGAATGACGGATATTATTCGTGAGGAGCTCGGTAGTTGGCTGGATGGCCAAGCGCGACTGGCCAACGATTGCGTCATCTCGTGTCCTCTCAAGGGTGTCGCATAGAGAAGGTTCCCGGGTGTTCCCGATGCTATTTATGCGCTAGGGTAGGGGCCATGAAGAAGCTCATTCAGCTCCTTGTTGGGTGCACCGTCAGCGCGGCCATGATGTACATGGCCTTTAAGGATCTCGACGCGGCGCAGCTCAAGGATAACCTCACCAAGATAGAGTGGTGGCCGATGTTTCCCTATTTAGCGGTGATCGCGGCACATTTCTATGTGCGGACGCTGCGGTGGCGCTTTCTACTTCCCTCTCCACAGGGGGATGCCCCAGGGCTACGAAAGCTGTTTGACTCGATGATGCTGGGCAATTTGTGCACCTACCTTCTGCCGTTTCGTCTTGGGGAATTTATTCGGCCTCTTGTCCTCTCCCGATGGTCAGAATATAGCTTCGCGTCATCCTTCATCTCAGTGGTTATTGAGCGCTTCTTTGATCTTTCCGCGGTCCTCATAACGTTCGCTGTCGTGGTGCCTCTGCTGCCGGAGCTTCCGGGATGGGCGACCCTCGGGGCCTACTCCCTGGGGACTTTGGCTCTTTGCCTCCTCATGTTTTTGGTCTGCGGCTGTCTCTTTCCCGCCTTCATTCGCTCATTAGTCGGATACGGTGTGAAGCCACTCCCGGATAGTCTAGGGATGTTCGTTACGCGCTTTTCGAGAGATCTTCTCGAGGGCGCCGCTGTTATCAAGACACCGGGCCGCCTTTTCGCCATAGTCGCGCTCACAGGATTAGTGTGGGGGACCTCCTTCCTGCAATTTTACTCGCTGCTTTTTATGTTTCCTCATGAACAACAGTCGTTCCTGTTGAGTGTAACGCTCTGTGTGTTTGTTTCCCTGGCGGTAGCGTTGCCGTCGGCGCCAGGATTTGTGGGGGTTTTCCAAATGGGATGTGTCGCAGCCGCAGCCCTTTTCGCGTATCCCCTGGCCGCCGCGCAGCTCTACTCCATTATTATTCACATCATGAGCTTCTTGGTTGTGGTCATTGTCGGTTTCTGGATCCTCGCGATTCACGACCTTACCCTCTTTGAGCTCAAGCGTGCCGCTGAGAAAGATTCGTAGGGCATACGGAGAGCCCCTGTTCATCGTTTGCGCAGTAGTGGGTATCGTGTTGCCAGGGCTGGCGACGATCTTCTATCGGGAATGGGGTTAAGTGGCTTAAAGAACGACACGGCATATCTCTTGCCCCTATTTGGACGTGGGAAGCCTGTACACGGAAAGTTCGTAGGGTATCCCACTCTTTCGCGAAGGTTGCAGTATGCGAATTAACACCACACACGTCCTGCTAGCGTTTGGGATCGGCCTTGGGCTGACTATCCTCCTGAGCTTTCCGGCCGGATCGAGTGGAGCTGTGAGGTCTGAGCGCGAGGACTCAGCACCTCGGACAACCGTCGCTCGATTTAACGAGCCTACCATCGGTGGACCCTCTCATCTGATCATCGACAAATCGAAGCACTCACTGACCCTTCTTCGAGATGGGGAGACACCGGTCGTCGTCAGAGCTCAGGGAGCCTACGCTATGAAGCCGGGTGTCTTTGAGGTCTCCCGAAAGGAGGAAAATCCGTTGTGGCAGGCGCCTCCGACCTACTTCCTGCGTCGTGGACTCGCCGTACCCGCGGAGGGGAGCTCGGAACGCTCTATGCGAGGGGCGCTTGGCGCGCAGGCTCTCTTCCTTACCCAGGACGTAGCTATTCACTCCGGACCTCTGTGGAACGACGATGTTGGCGGGATAAAGCTTTCAAGCGCGGATATGGCGTTGCTCTTCAAGGTTGTCGGTGTAGGTACTAAGGTAGAGGTCCGGTAGGGAGGGGAGGCCCCCCTTCGTGCTGGGAAAATGGATCCTAGGGAAGCGAGGCAAAACAACGCGTTCGCGTTGTTTTGCATAGGTGTGAAGGCTATTTTGGTTGCGGAGACGCGAGATTGTGGTTTTTTAGCGCCGGATTTCTTCGGGAGCCCCCGGAAAGGGGCTGGGTAGATACACTACCCCCGTGTAGCGGCAAGAACCCTTCTTCTGAGATAGATACTCGCCAACATGCAGAGGGTCTTCAAGTGTAGTGAATTCTTTAAAATCCCTCTGTAAAGCGGTGCGGTAGCACCGCTACCTAGCAAAAGCACGCGTCAGCGTGGTTTTGCCTCCCTTACCCAGGGCTTACTCATTCGAGTCGGATCGGCGTGGAACCTGACCTCTCGGAGCCAACCCTTCCTCGCTCTCCTCAATCTCCCGCCCATCGGCACCTCGCTTTTTGGTTTTGATGACCACCTGAGGTTGCCGCGGGATAGGCGCTTGCGGCTGCAATGCGGCTAAGAGGTGACTCTCCAGGGATTTTACAATATTCGCGAGCAGGGTAATGAGTCGCGTGAGCGGGTCACCTTTGTACGGGTAGTACGGATTTGTAAGGACACCATACCGTTCACGCCGGCGGGGTGCAGCCCGCGTGCCACGGGTAGGATCTTGTTTCGGCTCCGTCTCTGATGGGACGGGTACTCCGAGGGAGGACAGTTTTCGTTTCTCAGGTCGTGCGCTCAATCGAACTACATTTATCGATTGAATTGAGGCATTCGACAGATCTGTATTGGCCCCTTCATGTATCTCCCCGCGGAGAGCTTCGTGGGTTTTTGAGGCATGAAGTTCCGCGAGGTCGTTTGCCTCATGCTGGGTGCCGTTACTGTGTGAGCTTCGTGTTCGCTCAGACATGGTATAGGTCGCCTGTATAATCTATTAGATTATGCGGGTTATGGGGGTAAATGTGCCCTAAAAGGGTGGATCTGTCCAAACGTACGTAGAGCTCGTGGGAGCCTTTTGGTACCCGGAGGTCATAGCTTGTCCGTAACTAACTGAAAAAAGGGGGGACGCCCTCCCTCCGAAAGGATGCCGCTCAATCATGTTGTGTTTGGCTCCAGGCGCGGACCGCTCCGCTGAGGGCTATTCAAGGCCGGTGGCGAGCAGGAGCCATCGGTGTTCAGAGGGGGCTCCGGAACGGCCGGCTCCGATAGAGGACCAGCTCCGTGCCTTAAAGATGAAGTGAATCATGCCGTCAGAGGCGCGAGCTCCGGCGGGAGGGTTTGGATCTTTCATGCCTCCGGCGACCGCCTGTTTCACGACCGAGTCAAATGATGGACTTCCTGATCCCTCCACCAGTTGAAGCGATATGAATCTTCCCTCAGGGGAGAGTATCGCCTCAATCGTCGTAAAGTCGTTGATGCGGCGAACTTCGTTCATGGAGAGTTTCTCCCATCCTTGAGAACGGAGCTGCGCGAACACCTGAACGGCAACACGCCGGACGAATCCCGCGTACGTGTTCGCTTTCGCGTTGAGTAATGTGATGTCACCATCAGGAAGATTTGGCAGATGATCGCTGACTCCTCCAGAGCCAACAAATGTGGCGCCGGTACCGGGAGGGCGAGAGAAAGCCGCGTATGACGAGAGGTCTGGTGACTTTGAGGTCGCGTTCGCCGCGGCCGATGGGGGATTCTTAGCCACGTTCCCAAACTTCATGGCAAGTGTCGCGTCATCGAGTTTGAGGTCTTTGAGATTGAGATCGTTCGGTCGGGGATTGGTCACGGCGGGTTTCTTCGGCGCGGGTTCTTTGACAGGTTGTTGAGGCTTGGGCGGTTGCTGTTGCCGGGATTGCGGTTGTTGAGGTTTCGATTCGGGAGCGGGTGGTTGAGGCTCGGCGACCGGATTGGGAATACCACCCTCGGTTCCGCGCTTGATCTGTTCCTTGATGGCGGTCGCGTCCACATCGGAGAGACGATCGGTGGCAAGGGGAGGTTTGTCGGCCTTATTTTCCGGGGGCGAAACGATCTGCTGCTTGCGAGGGGCTGAGCGGGGGGCCTCGAAGGTAACGTCAATCACGCTCGTCTCTGGAACCGGCAGGACCGGGGC